>SCTQ01000306.1 GCA_004322345.1 Aquabacterium sp.
GTGCTGGGCAACGCGGTGACGAAGAACGTCGTGGTGTCGCTGAACACCAGTCCGCTGGTGGCCAACAACACCTTCGGCAATTTTGTCTCGTCGTCCGACGATTTCGCCAGCTACGACGAGAACGCCTACGCCTACACGTCCAACCGCTTCGCCTTTGTCAGCAACGACACCGCCAAGCGAGGTCGCTCGGAGACCTTCGCCCAGTGGCGAGACCAGCCGGGCCGCGATCCGCTGTCCACGCATTACCCGCTGGCCGCCGACAACGGAAGCGCTATCGGCACCGCGCTGGTCAACGACCAGTTCGAGACTGGTGGTCTGAACTGGTGGACCGATGCCGGCATCACCACCGTGGCGTTCCCGCAGGGAAGCGCCTGCCCGGCCTCCGGGCGCTGCGTCGAACTGGAGCCGGTGGGCGAGGTCATCGCCGGCAAGAAGACAGGCCTGATCCGCAAGCTGTCGATCAACCTGGTCCCGGGTAACAGCTACCGCGTGAGCTTCGACGCCCGCGCCAGCGGGACGGGCGTGGGCATTGGCGCGATGGTGATGCAGGGTGGCACGGGCTTCCCGATGTCCAACACCGGCCCGGCGGAGCTGAGCACGTCCTGGCAGCACTTCGACCGCGTGCTGGCGGTGACGCAGGCCAGCACTCCAACGTCGCAGACTTGGCTGCAGATCGGTTTCGCGGCGCCGGCCGGCACCAAGCTCTACCTGGACAACATCAAGGTTGAGCAGGTGCAGCCCACCATCGGCATCCCCGGCGCCCTGGTGTCGCTGTACAACGCGGACGTGCTGGTCAAGAACGAGGCGTGCCCGTCGGCCAAGGTGCCGGCACCGTGCACCGGTTACGTCGACCTGGCGACCAACCTGCCCGTTAGCTTCCCGCTGTCGATCGACCCCTACCGCTGGAAGGTCCTGGGCCGCAGCAGCAGCACCTGGAGCGATTCAGACCAGGACGGCGTGCCTGCCAGCCTCGACCAGTGCCCCGCCACGCCGCGTGACGCGGGTGTGGCGGCCAACGGCTGCGCTGCAACGTACTGAGTTCTTGTGGTGTGGCCGCCTCGGGCACCGATGCCGGTGCCGGGGGCGGTAGAGGTGCTGGTGCCGAAGGTCGGACTCGAACCGACACGGGTGTTAGCCCGGCGGATTTTGAATCCGCTGCGTCTACCGATTTCGCCACTCCGGCAGGAGGTCGGGCCGGGAAGCCCGAGCGGGTAGGGCGCGGATTATCACATGCAGGGCGGAGAGCCTCCGGGGCTGAGACAATCCGGCCCAGGAGAGACATGAGATGCCCGCTTACCCGACCCTCGAGGACGTGATCGGCAAGACGCCGCTGGTCCGCCTGCAGCGCCTGAGCGGCGCGGAGAACGCCGCCCGCGGCAATGTGATCCTGGCCAAGCTGGAAGGCAACAACCCGGCAGGCTCGGTGAAGGACCGCCCGGCCATCAGCATGATCCGGCGCGCCGAGGAGCGCGGGCAGATCAAGCCCGGCGACACGCTGATCGAGGCCACGTCGGGCAACACCGGCATCGCGCTGGCGATGGCTGCAGCCATCAGGGGCTACCGCATGCTGCTGATCATGCCGGAGGACCTCAGCATCGAGCGCGCGCAGACGATGAAGGCCTTCGGCGCCGAGCTGATCCTCACACCCAAGTCCGGGGGCATGGAATACGCCCGTGACCTGGCCGAGCGCATGCAGCGCGAGGGCAAGGGCCTGGTGCTCGACCAGTTCGCCAACCCGGACAACCCGCGCATCCACTACGAGACCACCGGCCCCGAGCTGTGGGAGCAGACCGGCGGCGAGATCACGCACTTCGTCAGCGCGATGGGCACCACCGGCACCATCACCGGCGTCTCGCGCTTCTTCCGCGAGAAGAAGCCGGAGGTCCGCATCATCGGCGCCCAGCCGCAGGACGGCTCGCGCATCCCCGGCATCCGCAAGTGGCCCGAGGCCTACCTGCCGAAGATCTACGAGCCGCAGGCGGTCGACGAGATGGTCTATGTCTCGCAGGACGACGCGGAGGAAATGGCGCGGCGCATGGCGCGCGAGGAGGGCCTGTTCGGCGGCATCTCCGCGGCTGGCGCCTGCTGGGTCGCGCTGCAGATCGCGCAGCGCCTGAACAACGCGACCATCGTCTTCGTCGTCTGCGACCGCGGGGACCGTTATCTTTCCACGGGCGTCTTCCCCGCCTGAGCGAGCCACGACATGCCCAGCGCCTTCCGCTACTGCCCCCAATGCGCCGCTGAACTGCACAGCCGCCACGACGGCGAGCGCGACCGCCTGAGCTGCCCGGCCTGCACCTACGTGCACTGGAACAACCCGACGCCGGTGCTGGCGGCCATCATCGAATGCGCCGACCGCGGCAACCAGATCCTGCTGGCGCGCAACGCGGCCTGGCCGGGCAAGATGTTCGCGCTGGTCACCGGCTTCATGGAGGCCGGCGAGTCGCCCGAGGACGGCATCCGGCGCGAGATCATGGAAGAGACCTCGCTGGCGGTGGACAGCCTGAGCCTGGTGGGCGTGCACGACTTCCAGCGCATGAACCAGGTGCTGATCACCTATCACGCGGTGGCCCGCGGCGAGATCGTGCTGTCGCCGGAGCTGGCCGAATACAGGCTCTTCGAGCCCGAGAAGATCAAGGTCTGGCCGGCCGGCACCGGCCTGGCCGTGGCCCAGTGGCTGCGCGGGCGCGGCATCGAGCCGCAGTGGATGGGCGCCCCGGGCTCCTGAGCCCCTCCTACAATGGCCCGGCCGCCTCACAGCCCACACGAGCGCACATGGACGTCCACAAGGAACTCGACACCAAGGGCCTGACCTGCCCGCTGCCCATCCTGAAGGCCAAGAAAGCCCTGGCCGACATGCACAGCGGCGAGATCCTCAAGGTCTACTCCACCGACCCCAGCTCGGTGCGCGACTTCCAGGCCTTCTCGCGGCAGACCGGCAACGAGCTGGTCGAGCAGAAGACCGAAGGCGACGTCCAGATCCATCTGCTGCGCCGGCGCTGACGCCCGAGCCCTCCGAGCGCATCCGCCCATGCGTGCGCTGACCTGGCCGCTGCGCCTGCTCAAGGCGCTGCTGACCTGGCTGCTGGCCCTGGTCGTCCTGTTCGAGGAATGGGGCTGGGAGCCGCTGTCCCGCCTGCTGGGCTGGATCGCCAAGCTGCCGGTCCTCGCCTGGCTGGAGCGGCGCATCGCCGCCTTGCCGCCCTATGCCGCGCTGCCCGTCTTCCTGCTGCCCGGCCTGATGCTGCTGCCGGTCAAGCTGCTGGCGCTATGGGCCATGAGCCATGGCCACGTCGGCCTGGGGCTGGCGGTGATCGTCGGCGCCAAGCTGGCGGGCACGGCCATCGTCGCGAGGCTGTTCATCCTGACCCGGCCGCAGCTGATGAAACTGGGCTGGTTCGCACGGCTGCACGACCGCTGGGTGGCCTGGAAGGAGCAACTGCTGGCCCAGGTGCGCGCCTCCTGGCCGTGGCGGGCAGGGCGGGTGCTCAAGGCCAGGCTGAAGCGCCGGGCGCAGCGGCTGTGGCAGCGCCTGCGCGGCTCGGCATCGGCGGAATGAAAAAGCGGCGCCGGTAGGCGCCGCATCAATGCTTCGCCTGCCCTTCCTCCTCAACTTGCGGGCAGCCAGTCGGCGCACTTGTGGTCCGCCGAGAAGTTCGTCGTCACGCGGTCGCCGCCGGGGGCGAACTGCAGGTAGCGGTCGGCATCGCCATAGCGCGGCCAGCGCGTGTCACGGCCGCGCCACCACAGGTTGGGGCTGCCGCTGGAAATGAAGCGCGTCCAGTAGCCGACCATGCGCGCGGACAGCGCCTGCTGCGCGCTGTCCAGGTTGCTGCCCGGCACGCTGAACAGGTACTGGATGTCGGTGGAGTGGGCGGCCTTGTAGGGGAAGCTCACCGGCGGCTGCAGCGTCATCGGCGCGCCCGCATCGTCGAACTCGTAGGCGTAGACCGGCACGCGGGCCGCCAGCTGCTGCGCCACGCGGCGGCCGTTGCAGGCGAACAGGTTGTCGGTGACCACCGCACTGAGCGCCAGGCTGGCGTTGCCGCCGAAGTCGGCCAGCGGATAGAGCGCCAGCGCCTGAGCCGGCGTGAGGGACGTGTTGGCCGTCGCGCCCTGCAGCGCGATGGGATAGGCCACGGCCGGCAAGGGCGTGCGCGTGGCCAGCTCGGTCTGGCCGACGAAGGCGGTGTACTCGTCGTGGGTGCTGCCGGTGAGCAGTGGCACCTTGTTGAACTGCCCGGCGGCGAAGGCCGCGTGCGTGGTTTGCGTCAGCAGCCTGCCGTCGACATTGGGCGCGTAGCCGGCCCCCGTGGGCTGCTTGGCGATGATGGTGGCCACCGGCAGCGCGCGCAGGCAGGTGGCGGCGTGGGCATCGTTCGGGCAGCCCAGCGTCGCCGCCGTGGCGGTGCCGATGGCCTGGGCTTGCGCGCCGGTGGGCTGCCGCGGCAGGTAGGCGCCGCTTTGCACGATGGCGGCGCGGAACAGGCCGCGGGCCTGCGGCGAGGCGATGTGCGCCAGCACGCTGGCGCCGCCCGCGGACTGGCCGGCCAGCGTCACCTGTCGCGGGTCGCCGCCGAAGGCCGCGATGTTCCGCTGCACCCACTTCAGCGCCAGCTGCTGGTCCTGCAGGGCGTAGTTGCCCGAGCGGCCCTCGGCATCGTTGAGCGCGGGATGCGCCAGCAGGCCCAGCGCGCCCAGCCGGTAGTTGAGCGTCACGACGACCACGCCGCGCTCGACGAAGCGATCCGGCAGGTAGTTGTTGCTGCGGCCCAGGAAGAAGGCGCCGCCGTGGATCCACACCAGGACCGGGCGCAGCTCGTGCGGCCGAAGATTCCGGGGCGCGAAGACATTGAGGAAGAGGCAGTCCTCCTGCCCGCCGGCGAAGCCGTACTGCAGCGGCGTGGTGTCCGGCTGCGGGCAATGGGCGCCGAAGGCGTTGGCGCTGCGCACGCCGGCCCAAGGCGACGCCGGCCGCGGCGACTGCCAGCGCAACTCGCCTACCGGCGGCTGCGCATAGGGGATGCCCAGCCAGGCCAGCCCGCCGTTGCCCTCGGTGCCCTGCAGCCAGCCGGCGGCGGTGCGCACCCGCAGCGGGTCGCCGCGCTCCGGGCGGGCGGAGGTGCCGGTGGACAGCGTGCCCAGCGCGATGGTGGCCAGGACGATGGCGTGGTTCAGCGAGCGCCTGAGGCGCAGGGTGCGGGACGGCATGGCGGGTACTCCTCTGGGCTTGTTCGCAGCTCGTGCGCAGCTTGATCGTGTGGCGGGGCGAACTGTCGCGCCTGTGCCGCCTTCGCGCAGTCTCCGGATGCGTCGCCGTGTATGCGCCTTGTGCCAATGCGCGCAGCCCCCCGTGTAATCCCGGGGCGGGCAAGGCCCGCCTGGCCGAATGTGGAAGCCGCCGCCATCGACAATCGTCGAAGAGGAGTCTGCAGCCATGAGCATCGAACACATCGACGTCCTGATCGTCGGCGCCGGCCTGTCGGGCATCGGCGCCGCCTGCCACGTGCGCAAGCAGTGCCCCGGCAAGAGCCTGGCGGTGCTGGAGTCGCGGGACGCCATCGGCGGCACCTGGGACCTGTTCCGCTACCCCGGCATCCGGTCCGATTCGGACATGTACACCCTGGGCTATTCGTTCAAGCCCTGGACCCATGCCAAGGCCATCGCCGACGGCCCGTCCATCCGGGAGTACGTGCGCGAGGCCGCGCGCGAGCACGGCATCGACCGCCTGGTGCGCTACGGCCACAAGGTGAAGCGCGCCTCATGGTCCACGCCGCAGGCGCTGTGGACGCTGGAGGTGGAGCGCCTGGACAACGGCCGGCCCACCGGGCAGACCGTGGAGCTGACCTGCAGCTTTCTCTACATGTGCAGCGGCTACTACAACTACGACGCCGGCTTCCGCCCGCACTTCGAGGGCGAGGAGAGCTTCCAGGGCCGCATCGTGCATCCGCAGAAGTGGACCTCCGACATCGACTACGCCGGCAAGCGCGTGGTCGTCATCGGCAGCGGCGCCACCGCGGTGACGCTGGTGCCGTCGATGGCCGCCGAGGCCGCGCACGTGACCATGCTGCAGCGTTCGCCCACCTACATCATGTCGCTGCCGGCCGAAGACAAGATCGCCAACGGCCTGCGCAAGGTGCTGCCCGCGGGCGTGGCCTACGGCATCACGCGCTGGAAGAACGTCTTCCTGGCGATGCTGATGTACAAGCTGTCGAAGAGCCGCCCGCACACCGTCAAGCGCCTGATCTTCGGCGGCATCCGCCGCATGCTGGGCCCCGACGCCGACCTCAGCCACTTCAAGCCGCGCTACGAGCCCTGGGACGAGCGCCTGTGCCTGGTGCCCAACGGCGACCTCTTCAAGTCCCTGAGGCGCGGCCAGGCCAGCATCGTCACCGACCACATCGAGCGCTTCACGCCCGGCGGCATCCTGCTCAAGAGCGGCAAGGAGCTGCAGGCCGACCTGGTCGTCACCGCGACGGGCCTGGACCTGCAGGTGTTCGGCGGCATGCAGGTGCAGGTGGACGGCAAGCCGGTGGACTTCGGCAAGACCATGGGCTACCGCGGGATGATGTTCAGCGACGTGCCCAACCTGGCCAACACCATGGGCTACACCAACGCCTCGTGGACGCTGAAGGCGGACCTGACGGCGGAGTACGTCTGCCGGCTCCTGAAGCACATGGACCGGCACGGCTGGCGCCAGTGCACGCCGCGTCAGAAGGACCCGTCGGTCACCGCGATCCCGTGGATCGACCTCAACTCGGGCTACATCCGGCGCGCGGCCGACAAGCTGCCGCAGCAGGGCTCCAAGGCGCCCTGGCGGCTGCACCAGAACTACCTGCTGGACCTGGTGAACCTGCGCTACAGCCGGGTGGACGACGGGGTGATGGAGTTCAGCTCGCCGCGGGTCAAGGGTGCCGGGCGGGCCGAGGCCGGGCGGGACGCAGCGATCTCCGCCTGACCGTTGCGGCCGTCGCGCGCAGCGGCGGCCAGCGCGCCCAGGCGCGCGGTCCGTCGGGTGCCGCCTGCGCGATTTCGGGGCTTCGGCTATCGTCGCACCCCTATGCCCGCCAGCCCCGACCCCATCATCTCCGTCGCCGGCCTGTCCAAGGTCTACCAGTCCGGCTTCCAGGCCCTGCACGCAGTCGACCTGCAGATCCGCCGCGGCGAGATCTTCGCGCTGCTGGGGCCGAACGGCGCCGGCAAGACCACGCTGATCAGCATCGTCTGCGGCATCGTCAATCCCAGTTCGGGGCAGGTGAAGGTCGGCGGGCACGACATCGTGCGCGACTACCGCGCCGCGCGCTCGCTGATCGGCCTGGTGCCGCAGGAGCTGTCCACCGACGCCTTCGAGAGTGTCTGGCACACGGTGAGCTTCAGCCGCGGCCTCTTCGGCAAGCCGGCCAACCCGGCGCTGGTCGAGCAGGTGCTGCGCGACCTGTCGCTGTGGGACAAGAAGGACAACAAGATCATCACGCTGTCCGGCGGCATGAAGCGCCGGCTGATGATCGCCAAGGCGCTGTCGCACGAGCCGCAGATCCTGTTCCTGGACGAGCCCACCGCGGGCGTGGACGTGGAGCTGCGCCGCGACATGTGGGCCCTGGTGCGCAGGCTGCGCGACAGCGGCGTCACCATCATCCTGACCACCCACTACATCGAGGAAGCCGAGGAGATGGCCGACCGCGTCGGCGTCATCAGCCGCGGCCGCCTGATCCTGGTGGAGGACAAGGCCACGCTGATGCACAAGCTGGGCAAGAAGCAGCTCACGCTGCAGCTGGAGCAGCCGCTGGCCGCCGTGCCCGCCGGGCTGGCCGGCTACGGCCTGAGCCTGGGCAAGGAAGGCGCCGAGCTGACCTACACCTACGAGGCCGAAGGCGACCGCGCCGCCATCACCAACCTGCTGCGTGCGCTGGAGCAATCGGGCATCCGCTTCAAGGACCTGCAGACCACGCAGAGCTCGCTGGAGGACATCTTCGTGAGCCTCGTCCACGACACGCCTGCCGCCGGAGACCACGCATGAACCTGCACGCCGTCCGCGCCATCTACGCCTTCGAGATGGCCCGCACCCGCCGCACGCTGATGCAGAGCATCGTCTCGCCGGTGATCTCCACCTCGCTGTACTTCATCGTCTTCGGCGCGGCCATCGGCTCGCGCATCCAGCACGTGGAGGGCATCGCCTACGGCGCCTTCATCGTGCCCGGCCTGATCATGCTGTCGCTGCTGACGCAGAGCATCTCCAACGCGTCCTTCGGCATCTACTTCCCGCGCTTCACGGGCACCATCTACGAGCTGCTGTCGGCGCCCATCTCCTTCTGGGAGGCGACGCTGGCCTACGTGGGCGCTGCGGCCAGCAAGTCCATCATCCTGGGGCTGATCATCCTGGCCACCGCGGGGCTGTTCGTGCCGCTGCACGTGGAGCATCCGGTGTGGATGCTGGCCTTCCTGGTGCTGACCTCGGTGACCTTCAGCCTCTTCGGCTTCATCATCGGCATCTGGGCCGACGGCTTCGAGAAGCTGCAGGCCATCCCGCTGCTGATCATCACGCCGCTGACCTTCCTGGGCGGCAGCTTCTACTCGATCAACATGCTGCCCGGCGTGTGGAAGCAGGTGGCCCTGTTCAACCCGGTGGTCTACCTCGTCAGCGGTTTCCGCTGGAGCTTCTACGGCCTGGCCGACGTCCACGTCGGCATCAGCCTGGGGGTGACGCTGCTGTTCATGCTGTCGTCCATCGCGGTGATCGCGTGGATCTTCAGGACGGGGTACCGGCTGAAGAACTGAGGCCGCGCGGCTGTCTCACGCCGCGACGCGGCGTCGCCTCCGCGGCCACGGCCTCAGCCCCCGATCCGCTGCAGCCGCTCTCGCAGGGCGCGGACTTCGTCCTCCAGGTCCGCCACCAGTGCCGCCAGCTCGGGCACGGCGTCGAAGTCGCGTTCCAGGCAGACCATGCGCCGCACGCGGCGCAGGCCGGCGGCGTCGAAGCGCCAGGTCTCGATGGCGGTGCCGCTCTCGCACAGCGTCAGCAGCCCGTCGTCCACGCGCGCGCAGACCCACGTGCTCTCGACGCCGGCCTGGCGGCACAGCTCGTCGAGGTCCAGCCTCAGTTCTTCCAGCATCGCGTCCAGCGGGTCGGGGTGGTTCATCGCGTGTTCTCCTCTTGCCTGCGCGCGGCCTCGGCGGCGGCCACCTTGCGGGCGTCGAAGTCGTCGAGTTCGGTGGCCATGCGCTCGTAGATGGCCTTGGCGCGCGGATCCAGCCCGCTGGGCAGCAGCACGCGCAGTTCCAGTCCCAGGTCGCCAGGCTTGGTGCCCGGCATGCCCTTGCCGCGCACCGTCAGGCGCTGGCCGGCCTGGGCGCCGGCCGGCACGCGCACCTTCAGCTGCTGGCCGTCGGGCAGGGCGACCGGCACGATGCCGCCCAGCGCGGCCTCCCAGGGGGCCAATGGCAGCTCGGCGACCAGGTCCGCGCCTTCCAGGCGGAAGCGCGGGTGCGGGGCGATGTGCACCTCCAGCAGCAGGTCGCCGGCGGGCTGCCCGTCGCTGCCCGGCGCGCCCTGGCCGGCCAGGCGGATGGTCTGGCCGGGCCGCACGCCGGCGGGGATGCGCACGTCCAGCGTGCGCTGCTTCAGCGTGACCCGTCCCTGCGCATCGGTCTGCGGGGCCTTCAAGGTGATCTTGCGCTGCGCCCCGCGCCAGGCGTCCTCCAGGCTCAGGGTGACGTCGGCATGGTGGTCCTGGCCACGGCCGCGGGGGCCGCCGCCGGCATGGGCGCGACCGAACAGCTCGCTGAAGAAGTCGCTGAAGCCACCGGGGCCGGGGCTGCGGAAGCCCGACGCGGCACCGGCCCCGGGGAAGTCGAAGCCGGCATCCCAGCCGGGCGGCGGCTGGAAGGGCTCGCCCTCGGGCGGCGCGCTGCCCAGCTGGTCGTAGGCGGCGCGCTTGTCGGGGTCCGACAGCACGGCATAGGCCTCGTTGACCTCGCTCATGCGCGCCTGCGCGTCGGCCTCCTTGCTGACGTCGGGGTGGTACTTGCGGGCCAGCCTGCGGTAGGCCTTCTTGATCTCGTCGGCCGACGCGTCGCGCGCGACGCCGAGCAGGGCGTAGTAGTCCTTGAACTCCACGGGGGGCTCCTTTTGCCGGGCCAGATGGCGGCATCTTAGGAGTCTTCAAGCGTCCCGCAGCGGCCCTTGAAATGCCCGCGGCCCGGCCCCAAGTCCGCGTCGCCGGGGCCTGGTCCCCGGGGCTTCGAGAAACCCAACCCATCTGGAGGTCACCATGTACCGAACCTTGTTTCCGCGCGACCTGTTCGCCGAGCTGGACCGCCTGCAGCGGGACCTGAACAGCGTCTTCGAACCATCGACCAGCATCCGCGGCCTGGCCCGCGGGGGCTATCCGGCGCTCAACGTCGGCAGCACGCCGGAGTCGGTGGAGGTCTACGCCTTCGCGCCCGGCCTGGATCCGCAGAGCATCGCCGTGGACCTGCACCGCGGCGTGCTGACCTTGTCGGGCGAGCGCGCCGCCACGGCGCCGGAGCGCAGCGACGAGAAGACCACCTTGCACCTGAACGAGCGCTTCGCCGGCCGCTTCCGCCGCGTCGTCAGCCTGCCCGACGACATCGATCCGCAGGCCGTCGAGGCCCGCTACCGCGACGGCGTGCTGCACGTCAGCGTCAAGCGCCGCGCGTCGGCCCAGCCGCGCCGCATCGACATCCACTGAACCGCCAGGACGAGGAGAACACCATGACTGCCGAAGTGACCCGCATGAAGGAACAGGCTCCCCAGGCCGCCGCCGGTGCGGCGGCCCGCCAGGAACAGGCCCTGCTGCCGCCGGTGGACGTGATCGAGGACGGCAGCGGCATCACGCTCTATGCCGACCTGCCCGGCGTGCCCAAGGAGGGGTTGCAGCTGCGCGTCGAAGGCGACCAGCTGTGGATCGAGGGCGAGGCCGTGCTGGCCCTGCCGCAGGGCATGGAGCCCACGCATGCCGAGGTGGGGCTGTCGCACTACCGGCGCAGCTTCACGCTGAGCAAGGAGCTGGATGCCGAGAAGATCGGCGCGGAGTTCAGCCACGGCGTGCTGCGCGTGCGCATCCCGAAGGCCGAGCATGCCCAGCCCAGGCGCATCGCCGTGCAGGTGAGCTGACCCCGCTGCCATCGGGGAGGCTGCCCGCGCCCGGAGGGCGATACTGTATATTCGTACAGTACCTGCCTTCGTCCTGACACGGGGGCTGCCGCCCCGATGGACCTCCAACGCAAGCTCGCCATCCTCGCCGACGCCGCCAAGTACGACGCCTCCTGCGCGTCCAGCGGCACCACGCGGCGCGACAGCACGCGCGGCGGGCTCGGCTCCACCGAGGGCAGCGGCATCTGCCACAGCTATGCACCCGACGGCCGCTGCATCTCGCTGCTGAAGATCCTGCTGACCAACCACTGCCAGTACGACTGCCTCTACTGCGTCAACCGTGCCTCCAGCAACGTGCCGCGGGCACGCTTGCGCGTGGAGGAGGTCGTGCAGCTGACGCTGGATTTCTACCGCCGCAACTGCATCGAGGGCCTCTTCCTCAGCAGCGGCATCGTGCGCTCGCCCGACTACACGATGGAGCAGCTGGTGGAGGTCGCGCGCTCGCTGCGCGAGGACCACGGCTTCCGCGGCTACATCCACCTCAAGACCATCCCCGATGCATCCGAGGAACTGCTGGCGCGCGCCGGCCGCCATGCCGACCGGCTCAGCATCAACATCGAGATGCCCACGCCGGCCGGCCTGCAGGCGCTGGCGCCGCAGAAGGACGATGCCGCGATCCGGCGCTCGATGGCGCGCACGCGGCTGCTGATCGACGAGACGCGTGCCGCGTCGCCGCGCGTGCAGCC
>SCTQ01000307.1 GCA_004322345.1 Aquabacterium sp.
CCGCCGTCTTCGGCTGCTACACGTCCGCCTCGCGCAAGGCGGTGCTGCCGGTGTTCGAGCAGCACAAGGGACTGCTGTACTACCCCACCTTCTACGAAGGCCTGGAGCAGTCACCCAACGTGATCTACACCGCGCAGGAGGCCACGCAGCAGGTGATCGCCGCCTGCAACTGGCTGGCGAAGAACAAGGGCAAGAGCTTCTACCTCGTGGGCTCGGACTACATCTGGCCGCGCGTGACCAACAAGATCGCGCGCCCGACCATCGTCAAGGCCGGCGGCAAGGTGCTGGGCGAGGAGTACCTGCCGCTGGGCAGCACGGCCTTCGGCTCCATCATCAACAAGATCAAGGCGACCAAGCCGGCGGTGATCCTGAGCACCGTGGTCGGCGGCTCCAACGTGGCCTTCTTCAAGCAGCTCACCGCCGCCGGCGTGGACATGAGCAAGACCACGGTGATGGCATTGGCCGTGACCGAGGAGGAGGTCTCCGGCATCGGCGCCGAGAACGTGAAGGGCGTGCTGACCTGCATGGGCTACTTCCAGAGCCTGGACAACCCCGCCAACAAGAAATTCGTCGAGGCCTTCAAGGCCAAGTACGGCGCAGCCCGCGTCACCGGCGACACGCTGGCCGCGGCCTACAACGGCGTCTACCTGTGGAAGGCCGCGGTGGAGAAGGCCAAGAGCTTCGACGTCGAGAAGGTGGTCGCCGCGTCCTCCGGCCTGGAGATCGACGCGCCCGAGGGCAAGGTGAAGCTGCACGCCAGCAACCACCACCTGTGGAAGTACGCACGCATCGGCGAGTTCCAGCCCGACGGGCAGGTCAAGCTGATCTACGAATCGCCGCTGATCGAGCCCAACCCCTTCCCGAAGATCTAGGGAAGGTGCGAACGAGGAGACGAGCATGCTGCGATTGACTTCCATCGTCGGCCGCGCCAGCGATCCTGCGATCGCCGAGCGCTTGCACCACGTCGAGCACCACGGCGGCGTGGAGAGCGTGCGGCTGTCGCGCCAGGACATGGCGCGGCGCCGCCAGCACCTGCACACCGACAAGGGCACCGAGGTGGCCCTGCTGCTGGACCGCGACGCGGTGCTGGAGAACGGCTCGGTGCTGCTGCTGGAGCACCACCGCGCGGTGCTGGTGGTGCTGGACGAGCCGCAGTGGCTCGTCATCCGCGCGGCCGACGCAGCCAGCGCGCTGGAGCTGGGCTACTTCGCCGGCAATATGCACTGGAAGGTGCGCTTCGACGGCGCGCGCCTGTGCATCGCGCTGGAGGGGCCGCGCGAGAGCTACCTGCTGCGGCTGGACCACCTGCTGCAGCAGCACGCGCTGCAGGTGGAGCCCGCCGCCGAGGCCGCCGCGCCGCACGCGCACTGACATCGATGACCTCGCCAGCCGACGCCCGCCCGAGCGCCGCGCCCGCTGGCGAGGCCGCCAGCCTGCTTGGCGTCCTGCAGCTCGCCGACAGCTTCTTCCCCAGCGGTGCCACGGCTTTTTCCTGGGGCCTTGAATCGCTGAAGCTGGACGGGCGGGTGCGGGGCGCCGAGCAGGTCTTCGAGCTGCTGCGCGATCAGATCGGCCAGCGCTGGGCCGGCTTCGACCGGCCGCTGATGCACGCTGCCTGCCGCGCGCCACGGGACGCAGGCGCGCTGCAGGCCGTGCGGCGCCTGGACCGGCTGTGCGAGGCGATGACGCTCAGCCACGGCCTGCGCGAGGCCGGCCGGCGGCTGGGCTTCACGCAGCTGCGCATCCATGCCGAACTGGGATCGGAGCTGGCCGCCGGCTACCTGGAGGACGTGCGCGCCGGCCGCGCGACCGGCCATCTGCCCGTGATGCAGGGCCTGCTGTGGACTGCCGGCGGCTTCACCCCGGCGCAGTGCGACGCGATGGCCGCCAGCGGCCTGTGCACCGCCATCGTCGGTGCGGCGATCCGCCTGGGCCTCATCGGCCATCTCGATGCGCAGCGCCTGTTGCTGCGCGCCCGTCCGCTGGTCGAGCAGGTGGTGCGCGGCGATCCGCCGGCCATCGAGGACCTGTGGGGCGGCACCCCGGCGCTGGACGTGGCCGCGATGCGCCACGAGGCGCGCACTGCCCGACTCTTCGCGAGCTGAGAACCATGCTGCTGACCCCCACCGAACTCGAACGCCTGACCATCTACAACGCGGCCCAGCTCGCGCGCCGCCGCCAGGGCAGGGGGCTGAAGCTCAACGCACCCGAAGCCATCGCGATCATCGTCGACGAGATCTGCGAAGGCGCCCGCGACGGGCGCAGCGTGGCCGAGCTGATCGCCTACGGCTCCACCATCCTGGGCAGTGCGGACGTGCTGCCGGGCGTGCCGGCGCTGATCCCCATCGTGCAGGTGGAGGCCAGCTTCCCCGACGGGACCAAGCTGGTGACCGTGCACGACCCGATACGGCCTTCGCCGGGAGCGGCGGCAGAAGCACAGGAGCGCACGCCCGGCGAGATCATCCCCGCCGACGGGAAGATCGAGATCAACGCCGGACGCCGCAGCACCGTGCTGCGCGCCGTCAACACCGGCGACCGCCCCATCCAGGTCGGCAGCCACTTCCATTTCTTCGAGGTCAACCGCGCGCTGGACTTCGACCGCGCGCGGGCCTGGGGCATGCACCTGGACATCGCCGCCGGCACGGCCGTGCGCTTCGAGCCGGGCGAGGAGCGCGAGGTCACGCTGGTGGCCTTCGGCGGCACGGGCGAGGTGTTCGGCCTCAACCGCCTGAGCGAAGGCGAGACGGCCACGCAAGCCGGCCTGGCCGATGCGCTGGCCCGCGCGCAACAGCTCGGCTTCAAGGGCGCCTGAACGGCATCACACAAGGAACACGCGCATGACCTGGCTCACCCGCCGCGAATACGCCACCCTCTACGGCCCCACCAAGGGCGACATGGTGCGCCTGGGCGACACCTCCCTGCTGGCCGAGATCGAGCACGACTACGCCTTCCCCGGCGACGAGTGCCTGCACGGCGGCGGCAAGACGCTGCGCGACGGCCTGGGCATGATGGCTGGCCTCACGTCCGCGCAGGGCGCGCTGGACATGCTCATCAGCAACGTCATCGTCATCGACGCGGCGGTGGGCATCGTCAAGGGCGACATCGGCATCAAGGACGGACGCATCGTCGCCATCGGCAAGGCGGGCAACCCGCACGTGATGGACGGCGTGCATCCGAAGCTGCTGGTCGGCAACGCGACCACGGTGCGCGACGGCGAGGGCCTGATCGCCACGGCCGGGGGCCTCGACGTGCACGTGCATTTCGACTCTGCGCAACTGGTGGAGCACGCGCTGGCCTCCGGCATCACGACCATGTTCGGCGGCTCGCTGGGCCCGATCACCGTGGGCATCGACTGCGGCGGCGCGTGGAACGTGGGCCGCATGCTGCAGGCCTCGGAGCAATGGCCGATGAACTTCGGCTTCCTCGGCCGCGGCAACTCCTCGCGTCCCGAGTCGCTGGCCGAGCAGATGAAGGCCGGCTGCATCGGCCTGAAGATCCACGAGGACTGGGGCGCGACGCCGGCCACCATCGACACCTGCCTGTCGGTGGCCGACGAGATGGACTTCCAGGTCCAGTTGCACACCGATACGCTGAACGAATCCGGTTTCCTGGAGGACACGCTGGCGGCGGTGAAGGGCCGCACCATCCACATGTACCACACGGAGGGGGCCGGCGGCGGCCACGCGCCGGACGTGATCCGCGTGGCCGGCATGGCGCACTGCCTGCCCTCGTCGACCAACCCCACCAACCCCTACACGGTCAACAC
This sequence comes from Aquabacterium sp., assembly GCA_004322345.1. Taxonomy (GTDB): domain Bacteria; phylum Pseudomonadota; class Gammaproteobacteria; order Burkholderiales; family Burkholderiaceae_C; genus Aquabacterium. Next base: position 3,767 of record SCTQ01000307.1, read on the forward strand.
CTTCGACGAGCACCTGGACATGATCATGGTGTGCCACCACCTGAACCCGGCGGTGCCGGAGGACGTGGCCTTCGCGGAGAGCCGCATCCGCGCGCAGACGATCGCCGCCGAGGACCTGCTGCACGACATGGGCGCCATCTCCATGCTGGGCTCCGACAGCCAGGGCATGGGCCGCATCAACGAGGTGATCTGCCGCACCTGGCAACTCGCCAGCAAGATGAAGGACCAGTTCGGCCGCCTGCCGCAAGAGAAGACCGCACGCGCCGACAACGAGCGCATCCTGCGCTACATCGCCAAGTACACGATCAACGCGGCCCGGTCATTCGGCGTCGGCCACCACGTGGGCTCGCTGGAACCGGGCAAGCTGGCCGACATCGTGCTGTGGCGCCCCGCCTACTTCGGCATCAAGCCGGAGATCGTCGTCAAGGGCGGCTTCATCGCCTACGGCGCGATGGGCGACTCGGCCGCCTCGCTGATGACCTGCGAGCCGCTCGTCATGCGGCCGCAATGGGGCGCCTTCGGGCGCGCGCCGCAGGGGCTGTCGGTCAACTTCGTCTGCGCGGCCTCGATGGGGCAGGGGCTGGAAGAGCGCCTGGACATCCGCAAGGCCCTGCTGCCCGCGCAGGGCACGCGCACCCTGAAGAAGGCCGACATGCTGCGCAACGACGCCTGCCCCGACATCCGCGTGGATCCCCAGACCTTCGAGGTCAGCGTAGGCGGCCAGGTGCTGACCTGCCCGCCGGTGGACCGCGTGCCCCTGAACCGTCTCTACATGCTGAGGTGACCGACATGTCCGCCGTGCTCAGACCCAAGACCCAACCCAGAGGGGCCGCGCGCGTCGGTGTCGGCGGCCCCGTGGGCTCCGGCAAGACCGCGCTGCTGGAGCAGCTGATCCCGCGCTTCATCGCGCGCGGCACCGACCTGGCCGTCATCACCAACGACCTGGTGACCGCCGAGGACGCCGAGCGCATCCGCCGCAGCGGGCTGATCGCGCCCGAGCGCGTGCTGGCGGTGGAGACCGGCGCCTGCCCGCATACCGCCATCCGCGAGGACCCCACGCTCAACCTCGCCGCGGCCGACGAGCTGGACCGCCGCTATCCCGGCCTGGAGCTGATCCTGGTGGAAAGCGGCGGCGACAACCTGGCCTCGTCGTTCTCGCTGGACCTGGTCGACTACTGGCTCTTCGTCATCGACGTGGCCGGCGGCGATGACATCCCGCGCAAGCGCGGCCTGGGCGTCCTGCAGTGCGACCTGCTGGTGGTCAACAAGACGGACCTGGCGCCCTACGTGCGCGTGGACCTGCAGCGCATGCTGCGCGAGGCCGCGGAGGTGCGGCCCAGCAAGCCCGTGCTGCAGACCAACTGCGCGACGGGCGAGGGCGTGGATGCGGTGGTGGAGCGCATCGCACGCGAGGTCCTGTTTGATCGATGAGCGACCGATGAGCAACCGATGAACGCCCCCGACCTGCCGCTGCTCACGGCCCTGCACGCCGACGCGCGGCGCACCGGCGAGGCCGAGTGCTTCGACCTCGGCTTCGAGGCCGATGCGCGCGGGCGCAGCTTCCTGGCCAGGCAGGTGGTGCGCTATCCGGCCCACGTCGGCCGCGGGCTCTACCTGGAGCCCGAGCTGCAAGGGCTGTGCACCGCCTACCTGCAGTCGGTCTCCGGCGGCCTCTTCGAGCACGAGCGTGTCATCGGCCGCATCCAGGCCGGCGCGGGCGTGCTGGCCCATGTAGCCACTGCCGCCTCCACGGTCGTCCATGCGATGCAGGGCGGCCGCGCCGTGCAGCAGGTGAGCCTGCGCGCCGAAGCCGGCGCGCTGCTGGAATACCTGCCCGCGCCGATGATCCTGTTTCCCGGCAGCCGTCTGCACGCCCGGGTCG
>SCTQ01000308.1 GCA_004322345.1 Aquabacterium sp.
GGATCAAGCCACTGCGACTGCGCATCGCACCTCTCCTTGCCCGTGCCGTCCGGTGGCCGGGTGCCTGCGATGGTAGTCGCAGGCCTTGCCGCCACAAGGCGGCCGACCCGGGCCGAGGAACGAAAAAGCCCCGGATGTCCGGGGCTTGAATGCGCCGAAGGCCAGGCTCAGGAGAGCGCGACGATCGTGACCGTCTTGTGGCTCTTCGGGCCCTTGACCTCGAACTTCACCTCGCCGTCCACCAGGGCGAACAGCGTGTGGTCGCGGCCGGTGCCCACGTTCGGGCCCGCGTGGAAGCGGGTGCCGCGCTGGCGCACGATGATGGAACCTGCCGGGACGATCTGGCCGCCAAAGGCCTTCACGCCGAGCATCTTCGGTTGTGAGTCGCGGCCGTTCCGGGTGGAACCGCCGCCTTTTTTCTGTGCCATGTCGGATGACTCCTTGGATGGTGCAGGAAGACCGTGCTCAGGCGTTCACGGAGCTGATTTCCAGCTCGGTGAAGGTCTGGCGGTGACCCTGGCTCTTGCGATAGTGCTTGCGGCGACGCATCTTGAAGATACGCACCTTGTCGTGCTTGCCTTGAGCCACGACCGTGGCCTTGACGGATGCACCAGCAACCAAGGGACTGCCGACTTTCAGATCCGCGCCGTTTCCAACGGCGAGCACCTGGTCGATGACGATCTCTTGGCCAACTTCCGCAGCAATCTGTTCTACCTTGATCTTCTCGCCGGCAGCAACCTTGTATTGCTTGCCACCGGTTTTTATGACCGCGTACATATCAGCCCTTTCACATAAAGAGCTCCGAGAAAGCGTGATGCCGCCGCTGTGGACGACCGGCACTCCTGGAGCCCGACCAAACTGCCCGTCCGCTCCACCTCGCTGTCTAAGGCCAGCAGGCGAGTTTCGGGCAAAGCCGCGGATTATAGCGGGCTATCCGGGCCATTGGCCAGCTCCGGGACGAAATCCGGCCCGTGACGTCCGCCACCGCCACCGCGGCGGGCCTGTGCGCTGGCGTGGAAGGCAGGATCCAGCAGGGCGCGCTGGATGAATTCCGCTTGGGGAGCGGGCGCCGGGGCGGCCGTCGCCACCGTGACGGCAGGCTCCAAGGAGCCCGACGACACGCCCAACGACTCCCGCCATCCGAAAAATCGCAGCACATCGGCCCGGCGGTTCATCGTGTCCTTGAAGCCCAGCGAGATCAGCTCGCCCGTGAACCCGGCCTCGAACAGCAGGTAGCTGGCCAGCGCAGACCCGCGCGCGCCCTGTCCGCGGCCATACACGCCGACGGCCCGCAGCATGGCCCGCACGCTCACCGGCAAGGCCCACAGGTGGCGCGCCGCGATGTCGTCCACACGTTCGGACGGCGCGATCACCAGCACCTCGACCGGCCGCAGCCCGCTGGCCGCGCGCGCCTCGGGCGTCAGCAGGGACAGCGTGCGGTTGATGCGCTGCACGCGCTCGACATCCACCGCCAGCGCGTCCAGGAAGATGCTGGACATCGCATGGCCCGCAATCTGGGCCAGGTTGGGATATTCGTGATGCAGCTTGCGCGGCCCGGGGGGCTCCTGCATGCGGCCGGCGCCGACCACCAGCACCCGCTGGGCCCCCAGGTGGATGGCCGGCGCGACGGGCGCGGCCTGGCGCATCGAGCCGTCGCCGAAGTACTCCTCGCCATCGTGCACCGGCATCGGCAGCGAGATGGCGGGGAAGATGAAAGGAATGGCCGAGGAAGCCAGCAGGTGCTCCAGCGTGATGCTCGTGCGCACCGAAAAACGCTGCGAGCGCGACCATGGCGCCACGTCGTCCGTGGTGTCGAAGAACGTGACGTGTTCGCCGCTGGTATAGCTGGAGGCGGAGATCGCCAGCGCCCGCACGTGGCCATCGCGCATCACCTGCTGCAGGCGCTCCAGCGGCACCAGTTGCTCGAGCGTGTGGACCAGCGGGTCGCAGTCCAGCAGCGAGCGCGGCCGCAGCCGGCGCCAGCGTGCCAGAGCCCAGCCGAACGAGAACAGCGTGAGCCAGCTCGCGCCCGTACGGATCACACCCAGCGAGTCGGCGCGGTAGACATGCTCGGCGCGCATGTTGCGCCAGGCCTGCAGCATCGCCGCGACCGCCCCGTCGAAGTCGTCTGCGCGGGAGGCCAGCGCCGCGGCGTTGATCGCCCCGGCCGAGGTGCCGACGACGATCGGAAAAGGATTGGCCGCCGGCGCGCCGCATTCGCGGCGGATCTGGCTGATGGCCTGCAGCACGCCGACCTGGTAGGCCGCGCGCGCGCCGCCGCCGGTCAGCAGCAAGCCGGTATGGGAAGGGTCGACGGGGGAGGCGGTCGGGGAGGAAGCTTCGGCGCTCATCGCGTCTGGCCTCATGAGGTCTGTCCTGCTTTGCATATCGAACGCACATGCGCCCGATGTATGGGGACGAGACACTAGCCTCGCAAAAAGCAGGCGCGAAGCAGCGCGGCGTGTGTCAAAAGAGACGCCCCTGGTCCATTTGCCGCGGCGGCCGGAAGCGGCTGGCATCCAGCTCGGGCACGCGGCGCAGCAGGCTGTTGCGCTGCATCAGCCGCTCGAAGCGCTGGCGGATCAGCTGGGCCCACGGGCCGTGTCCCTTCATGCGGGTCGCGAAGTCGGCCTCGTAGTCCTTGCCGCCGCGCATGTCCTGGATGCGCGCCATCACGCGCCCGGCGCGGTCGGGGAAGTGCTGCTGCAGCCATTGCCTGAACAGCGGGGCGACCTCCCAGGGCAGCCGCACCACCGTCCAGTGGACGGAGCGCGCACCGGCCGCGATGGCGGCCTCGGCGATCTTCTCGATCTCCGGCTCGTTGATGAAGGGGATCACCGGCGCAACGTTGACCGACACCGGCACCCCCGCCTCGGCCAGGCGGCGCAAGGCCTGCAGCCGCCGGTGCGGTGCCGCGGCACGCGGCTCTAGGATGCGGCTGAGCTGCGCGTCCAGCGTGGTGATGCTGATGAAGATGGCGACCTGGTTGCGCTGCCCGGCCGGCGCCAGCAAGTCAAGGTCACGCTCGATGCCGCTGGACTTGGTGACGATGGAAAACGGATGCTCGCAGCGCGTGAGCATCTCCACCACGCCGCGCGTGATGCCCAGCCGGCGCTCCACCGGCTGGTAGGCGTCGGTGGCCGCGCCGACGTTGATGAAGCGAGGCCGGTAGCCGGGCCGCGACAGCTCCTCCTCCAGCCGCTGCACCGCGTTCACCTTGGCGACGATCCGGGTCTCGAAGTCCAGCCCCGGTGACAGGTTGAGGTAACTGTGCGTGGGCCGCGCGTAGCAGTAGATGCAGCCGTGCTCGCAGCCGCGATAGGGGTTGATCGATTGCTCGAAGGGGATGTCGGGCGAGTCGTTGGTGCTGAGGATGGACTTGACCCGCTCCTCGATGACCTGCGTGGCCGGCGGCAGATGTTCCTCGGACGCCGCCTGGTCCAGCGTGCCCCAGCCGTCGTCGTAATCCTCGCGCTCGTCGCGCTCGAAGCGGTGGGCGATGCGCAAGGCCGTGCCGCGGCCCTTCAGCGCCCCGACGGGCACGCGGGCCACGGGCACCTCGCCCGCCGGTGCCTCATCGGTCGCGGGGGGCTGGAAGGGCCAGCGCGGTGGTGGCGGAGGAGCTTGCGGCATACTGTATTTTTATACAGCATTTCCGCCGCCTGCGCTCGTGCCGGGTCAGTCGTAGACGACCACCGCCTCACCGGCATGCGCCGCCGCACGCCAGCGCGCCAGCGCCGGGTCGCTGGGGTAGAAGCGCGCATCGTCACCCAGGTCCAGCTCGGCCTCGGCCGAGACTTCCGCGCCGCGGCGCTGCAGCTTCAGGCGCACGCTCAGGCCCTGCAGCAGGTCGCCGTGCTCGGTGCTCTCGCGCCGGGCTGGGAACTCCCGCAGCAGCTCCATCACCGGCGGCGTGCTGCCGTTGACCGACACGCGCAGGTAGCGCCCGTAGCGGCAGCGCGCGGCCGGCAGGCTCCACACCTGCTGCACGTTCAGCCGCAGGCCGCCGGAGAAGCGGTCGTTCTGCACCTTGCCGGAGATCACCACCAGCTCGTCGTCCTTCAGCAGCTCGCGGTTGGCATCCAGCGTCTCCTCGTTGGCCACGGCCTCGATGACCTCGCTCTTGTCGTCGAGCTTGAAGAGAGCCACGCGCCCGCGCGTGCCGTTGATGACGCGCAGCTCGCTGACGATGCCCACCATCATCTGCGGCTCGCGGCTGTCGCGCAGGTCGGCGATGCGGGTGCGCACGAAGCGGCGCACCTCGCCTTCGTATTCGTCGAAGAGATGGCCCGACAGGTAGTAGCCGATGGCCGTCTTCTCCAGGCTCAGGCGCTCCTTGATGCTCCACTCGGCCGCCTCGACCAGGTCCGGCTCGTTGGTGGAGGCTGCGTGCGAGTCCTCGCCGCCGAAGTCGAACAGGCCGCCCTGGTCGGCATTGGCCGCCAGCGTCTCGCCGAACTCGAAGCCCAGGCCCACGCTGGCCAGCAGCGAGGCGCGGTTGGGCTGCAGCGCGTCGAAGGCGCCGCCCTTGATCAGGGCCTCGACCACACGCTTGTTGACGCGGCTGCGGTCCACGCGGGCGCAGAAGTCGAAGAAGCTCTTGAAGGGGCCGTTGGCGTCGCGCTCGGCCACGATGGCCTCGATCGCACCCTGGCCCGTGCCCTTCACCGCGCCCAGGCCGTAGCGGATGCGGCCCTTCTCGCCCTTGGGCGCGCCGGCCGGGGAGTCGATGGGCTCGAAGCGGAAGACACCGGTGTTGACGTTGGGCGGCTCGAAGTGGATGCCGAAGTTCTGCGTCGCGTCGTCGAAGAAGATCTTCAGCTTGTCGGTGTCGTCGATCGACACCGTCATGTTGGCTGCGAAGAACTCGGAGGTGTAGTGCACCTTCAGCCAGGCCGTGTGATAGGCCAGCAGCGCATAGGCGGCCGCGTGCGACTTGTTGAAACCGTAGCCCGCGAACTTCTCCATCACGTCGAAGATCTCGTTGGCCTTGGCCGGCGCCACCCCGTGCTGCGCGGCCCCCTCGGCGAAGGTGACGCGGTGCTTGGCCATCTCCTCGGCCTTCTTCTTGCCCATCGCGCGGCGCAGCAGGTCGGCGCCGCCGAGCGAATAGCCGCCCACGCGCTGCGCCACCTGCATCACCTGCTCCTGGTAGACCATGATCCCGTAGGTCTCCTTGAGCACGTCCTCCATCAGCGGATGCGCGTACTCCACCTCCTCGCGGCCGTGCTTGCGCGCGCAGAAGGAGGGGATCAGGTCCATCGGGCCGGGCCGGTACAGCGAGACCAGCGCGATGATGTCCTCGAAGACGCTGGGCTTGGCGTCGCGCAGCATGCCCTGCATGCCGCGGGATTCCAGCTGGAACACGGCCACCGTCTTGCCCTCGGCCAGCAGCTCGTAGGACTTGCGGTCGTTCAGCGGCAGCTTCTCGAAGGCGAAGTCCTTCTGGTCCGGGTGGCGCGCGACGATGAACTGCCGCGCCTGCTCCAGGATGGTCAGCGTGGCCAGGCCCAGGAAGTCGAACTTCACCAGGCCGATGGCCTCGACGTCGTCCTTGTCGTACTGGCTGACCGCGCTGTCGCTGCCGGGCTGCATGTACAGCGGGCAGAAGTCGGTGATCTTGCCCGGCGCGATCAGCACGCCGCCGGCGTGCATGCCGATGTTGCGCACCGTGCCTTCCAGCGTCTCGGCCAGGGCCAGCAGCTCGGCCACCTCTTCCTCGTTGCGCTCGCGCTCCTCGATCTCGGGCGCTTCCTTGCGCGCGTAGATCAGGCCCGGGTCCGGCTTCTCGGGCACGCGGGCCAGCGTCACCGTCTTGCCCGGGGGCGCGGGCACCAGCTTGGCAATGCCGTCGACGTGGCCGTAGCCCATGCCCAGCACGCGGCCCACGTCGCGCAGCGCGGCCTTGGCAGCCATGGTGCCGAAGGTGGCGATCTGGCTGACGGCCGCGCGGCCGTACTTGTCCTTCACGTAATCGATGACGCGGTCGCGGTTGCCCTGGCAGAAGTCCACGTCGAAGTCGGGCATCGAGACCCGCTCGGGGTTCAGGAAGCGCTCGAACAGCAGGTTGTAGCGCAGCGGGTCCAGGTCGGTGATCTTCAGCGCGTAGGCCACCAGCGAGCCGGCGCCGGAGCCCCGGCCCGGGCCCACCGGGCAGCCGTTGTTCTTGGCCCAGTTGATGAAGTCCGCCACGATCAGGAAGTAGCCGGGGAAGCCCATCTTCAGGATCGTGTTGATCTCGAAGTCCAGGCGCTCGACATAGGTGGGGCGCTGCTTCTCGCGCTGGGCTTCGTCGGGATAGAGATGGAGCAGGCGCTCCTGCAGGCCCTCGTGCGAGAGCTGGCGGAAGTAGTCGGCCATCGGCATGGGCTTGCCGTCTGGCTGGATGGGCGTGGGGAAGTCCGGCAGCTGAGGCTTGCCCAGCACCAGCGTCAGCGCGCAGCGGCGCGCCAGGGCCACGGCGTTGTCGATGGCCTGCGGCAGGTCGGCGAAGAGCTCGCGCATCTGCGCTTCGGTCTTGAAGTACTGCTCGCGCGTGAAGCGCTTGATGCGACGCGGGTTGCCCAGGGTCTCGCCCTCGGCGATGCACACGCGGGCCTCGTGGGCCTCGAAGTCCTCGGGCGCCAGGAACTGCACCGGATGCGTCGCCACCACCGGCAGCTTCAGCTCCGCGGCAAGCGGCACAGCGGCGCGCACATGGGCCTCGTTGGTCGGCTGGCCCGCGCGCTGCAGCTCGATGTAGAAGCGGCCGGGGAAGATGGCCGACAGCTCGCGTGCGAGCTGCGCGGCCTTGGCACGGTCGCCCATCAGCAGGGCCTGGCCGATGACGCCGGCATCGGCACCCGACAGCGCGATCAGGCCCTCGGCATGCTCGCGCAGCCAGCTCCACTTGATGGCCGCGGTGGCGCGCTGCGCGTTCTCGGTCCAGCCCGCGCCCAGCAGCTCGCTGAGGTTGAGGTAGCCAGCCTTGTTCTGCACCAGCAGCAGCAGCCGCGTGGGCGGTCGCGTGGCGCCGCTGGTGCCGGCCTCGTCCTCCAGCACCACGTCGGCGCCGAGGATCGGCTGTACGCCCTTGCTGCGCGCCTTCGAGTAGAAGCGCACGCCGGCGAAAAGATTGTTCAGGTCGGTGATGGCCAGCGCCGGCTGGCCGTCCTTGGCCGCGGCGGCGACCATGTCGTCGATGCGCAGGGTGCCATCGACGACGGAGTATTCGGTGTGGGTGCGCAGGTGGACGAAGGACATATGCGGGCGATTGTAGGAAGCCGGCGTTTTGCGTTCCGCAAACGCCACGCATTGCGCCCGTGTCCCTAGCTTGTCGGCTGCGTGATCGGCGCCTCGCTGCTAGCGTGCTGGCCGCCCGCTGCGGCGGGCGCCTACATGCCACACCATCGATACACGGGAGCCTTCCATGTCCGATTTCAAACTGACCCCGCGCCTGTGCGCGCTCGCGCTGGCCTGCACCCTGTCCGCCTGGGCCCAGGCCGCCACGCTGGACACCGCCGACCAGGGCAAGGTCGCGCGCGCCTCCATCGGATTCACCACGCTGGCGCTCGACGCCGCCGCCACCGAGGTGAGCCTCAACACCGCTGCCTTCAAGAGCGCCAGTTCCGAGACGCGCTCCTTCGCCTGGTTCGCAGTGCCCGACAGCCCGCAGCCCTATGCGTCGGTCACGCTGAGCCTGACGGTGAACCAGCAGGCCGAAGCCGGCGCCGGCCACTTCAGCGTGCATGCGCTGGCTTCGCCGTTCGCGGCCTTCCAGACCTCGTTCTCCGGGGCCGCCACGCCCGAGCGCACCGCCTTGTTCAACGACCTGGCCGACGGCGACGAGTACGCCAGCGCCACCGGGGTGGCCGGCGACGGCGAGCGCCTGAGCTTCGTGCTGGGGCCGCAGGCGCTGGCAGCGCTGAACGCTGCGCGCGGCGGCTACTTCGGCCTCGGCTTCGAGGGCGACGGCGGCCAGATCGTGATCCCCGGGGTGCCCATCGACAGCTCGGGCACGCTGGTGCTCAGCGGCATCCAGCTGGAGGTGACGGCGGTGCCGGAACCCCAGTCGTGGGCCATGCTCGGACTGGGCGCACTGTGCGCCGCCGGCGCCGCGCGCCGCCGCGCCCGTACCTAGTCGAGTTTGTAGGACACGCCGGTGACGAACAGCGTGTCCGTCTTCTTCACGTCCCGGCCGGGTGCGCTGTCGTAGCGCACCGTCAGGCCCGCGGTCAGGCTCAGCGTCTTGGTCATCGCCACCGCCAGCCCGGCGTCGAAGTTGCCGCGCACCTGCCCGCTGTCGCGCAGGTTGGGGTAGATCAGCAGGCGCTGGCGGAAGGACGTGGTGTCGCTCAGCTTGTGGCCGGACTCCTCGCCCAGCACCAGCTCGACGCGGCCGTAGCTGTTGCGCAGCTGGTCGTTGATGTCGGTCAGCCGGGTGTAGCGGTCGAAGCTGTAGGCCAGGCCGAACAGCAGGTCCCAGCTGTTCTCGTCGGTGCGTACCAGATGGTTGCCGCCGCCGGCGGCGATCGTGGCCCGGTAGTCCAGGTTGGCCGGCTCGTCGCGCAGCGCATCGAACTGGCCGAAGGTGAACCACTTGGGGTTGAGGTCGGCGTCGTAGCGGGTGCCGGCGGCGAGCTGGTCGCCGGTCTTCTCGCCCTCGCTCTTGGCATAGAGGGCGCGGCCGTAGAGCGTCCACTTGGTGGTCGCCGTGGCCCGGGCCGCGTCTACCCGGGCGTTGGCCGTGGTCGAGTCGCTGTTGCCGCGGGCGAAGCTCGCCCCACCGCTGATGGCGTAGCGCCAGACACCGTCGCTCTTGACGGTGGCCGTGGTGTCCGGGGTCACCACGGGCCGCATCTTGGTCGTCGGCAGGGTTGCATCCACGTACTGGGCCGACGCGGCGGAAGCCGCGCAGGTGGCCAGCAGGCAAGCCGTAGGCTGGATCAGTCTGGCGATCGCAGCGCGCCCGGCCGGGCGCTGGGGTCGTGACGGATTTCTCATGCGCGGCAGTCTAGGGTCTGCCCCCCATTGCTCACGGGAATACCCGGATCAGACCCCCATCCGATCGAGGTTGTGCGCGCACGCGTCGGCGACGTCCTGCGCCGCGGCCGGATCAGGCCCGCATCAGCGCGAGGTTGTCGTCGAAGTAGCCCATGCGCGGGAAGACCTCGCCCAGCACGGAGCCGACGCCGAACCAGCGCCCCAGCTCGCGTCCGAGCTGGTCCACCGATGTGGTGGGCAGCCAGTTGCCCGACCCGACGTCGTCCTTGCCGCCGGACACGTGCTCCGGGAAGGTGCCCGCCAGCCGTCCGCCGTTGACGGCTCCGCCGACGGCGAAGTGATGGTTGCCCCAGCCATGGTCCGAGCCCTGGCCGTTGGAGACGAAGGTGCGGCCGAAGTCCGATGCGGTGAACAGCGTGACCTTGTCGCCCAGGCCCATCTCCTCGGCCGCGGCCTGCAGCGCGACGACCGCGGCATCGATCTGGGCGAAGCGGTCCGCCTGCGTGTTGAGCTGGTCCGAGCCGTGGGTGTCGAAGCCGCCGATCGAGCAGAAGAAGCACTGGCGGTTCAACCCCAGCGAAGCGCGCACCGAGATGAGCTTGGCGATCATGCTCATCTGCCGGCCCAGGTCGGTGGTCGGGAAGACGGTGGCCAGCGAGGCGCCCGTCAGCGCGCCGCTGAGGATGCGCTGGTTCTCCACCGAGCGCCCGACGGAGTTCAGCCAGGACTGCTCGAAGGGATCGCCGCGGGTCTCCGCCAGCATGCCGGCCACGGCCTGGGACAGCGCATCCGTGCCGCCCGGCTTGTAGAACTTGAAGCCGAAGTTGCCCGACGGCGAGACGCGGTAGGGCACCAGCGTGCGGTCGCCCGCGCTCCAGATGTTGCCGCCGGCCACCGAGACGCAGGCATAGCCGCGGTTGCTGCTGCCGTCGGCCACCACGCGCTCAAGCATGCGCCCGCCCCAGCCGCTGCGCCCGGGGGTGTCCAGGATGTCGCTCTGCCAGGCGGCCTGCTGGTCGGAG
>SCTQ01000309.1 GCA_004322345.1 Aquabacterium sp.
GCCCTGGAACCGGCAGGGACGCGTCCCAGTGCAGCACCTCCACGCCCCCGGCCTCGGGCGCCATCCAGGCGAGCGCCGAGACGTCGTCCGCCCACAGCCGCACGCGCTCGCCACGCGAGGCCAGGTCCGCCGCCAGGCGCCAGCACACGCCGATGTCGCCGAGGTTGTCGATCACGCGGCAAAAGATGTCCCACTGCATGCGCAGGATTATCCGCAGCGGCACGCGAGGGCGCGTGCAGGGGGCGACGGCACAATCCTGGCCATGAGCAAGAAGCTGCAGGAGCCTGCGTCCCCCGCCCAAGCGTCCCCCGCCACCGATGCGTCCGCCTCGACCGCGCGCTCCGATGCCGTGTGGCTGCGCCTGGTCGAGGAGGTGGCCGCGCTGCCGCTGCTGCCCGGTGTCTATCGCTACTTCGATGCCGCAGGCGAGCCGCTGTACGTGGGCAAGGCGCGCAGCCTGCGCAAGCGCGTCAGCAGCTACTTCCAGCGCCCGCACGACGGCACGCGCATCGGCCACATGGTGTCCAAGATCGTGCGCATCGAGACGACGGTGGTGCGCACCGAGGCCGAGGCCCTGCTGCTCGAGAACAACCTGATCAAGACACTGGCGCCGCGCTACAACATCCTGTTCCGCGACGACAAGAGCTATCCGTACCTGAAGATCGCCTCGCACAAGTACCCACGCATGGCCTACTTCCGCGGCGCGGTGGACAAGCGGCACCGCTACTTCGGGCCCTATCCGAACGCCTGGGCCGTGAAGGAGACCATCCAGCTGCTGCAGAAAGTCTTCCAGCTGCGCACCTGCGAGGACACCGTCTTCAACCACCGCACGCGGCCCTGCCTGCTCTACCAGATCAAGCGCTGCTCGGGGCCCTGCGTGCAGGCCGTGACGGAATCCGACTACACGCACAGCGTGGAGCAGGCGCAGCGCTTCCTGGAAGGTGAGCAGCAGGCCGTGCTCGACGCGATGCAGGCACGCATGATGGCCCACGCCGAGCGCCTGGAGTTCGAGCAGGCGGCGCAGATCCGCAACCAGATCGGCTCGCTGTCACGCGTGCTGCACCAGCAGGTGGTGGAGACGGTGGGCGACCGTGACGTCGACATCCTCGCCGTCAAGGTCGAGGGCGGCCGCGCCTGCGTCAACCTGGCGATGGTGCGCGGCGGCCGCCACCTCGGCGACCGCGCCTACTTCCCGCTGCATGTGCAGGAGCAGGTGGACGAGAACGTCGCCGCGCTGGACGACGCGGCCGAGGCCCCCGTCGCAGCCGATCCGACGCAGGCGCTGGCGACCCGCGTGCTCGAGGTCTTCATGGCCCAGCACTATCTGGGCGGCGGCGTGCCCGGGGTGCTGATCGTCAGCCATCCGATCGACGGCGCGCTGGTCGACGCCCTGTCGGAGCAGGCGGCGCATCGCCTGTCCGTCGTGCACCAGCCGCGCGAGCAGCGGCGCATCTGGCTGGAGATGGCGATCAAGGGCTGCGAGCTGGCGCTAGCGCGCCTGCTCAGCGAGGAAGGCTCGCAGCGCGAACGCACGCGCTCGCTGGCCCGCGTGCTGGACCTGCCCGAGGACGACCTGGAGCAGCTGCGCATCGAGTGCTTCGACATCAGCCACACGGCCGGCGAGGCGACGCAGGCATCCTGTGTGGTCTACCAGGAGCACCGCATGCAGTCCGCGCAGTACCGGCGCTACAACATCGACGGCATCACGCCGGGCGACGACTACGCCGCGATGCGCCAGGTGCTGCTGCGCCGCTACGCCAAGCTGGCCGAGGCCGCGGCCGACATCGGCGGCGAGTTCGCCGCGGGCAAGAGCCGCCAGGCGCGGCTGCCCGACCTGGTGCTGGTCGACGGCGGCAAGGGCCAGGTGGCGATGGCCGCCGAAGTCTTCAACTCGCTGGGGCTGGATGTCTCGCTGATCGTCGGCGTGGAGAAAGGCGAGGGCCGCAAGGTCGGCCTGGAGGAACTCGTGTTCGCCGACGGCCGGCCCAAACTGCAGCTGGAGCCCAGCTCGGCTGCGCTGATGCTGGTGGCCCAGATCCGCGACGAGGCGCACCGCTTTGCCATCACCGGCATGCGCGCCAAGCGCGCCAGCGTGCGTACCGGCGGCAGCCGGCTGGAGGACATCCCCGGTGTGGGGCCGAAGAAGCGCGCGCGGCTGCTGCAGCGCTTCGGCGGCGTGCGCGGTGTGGCTTCGGCCAGCGTGGAGGACCTGAGCAGCGTCGAGGGCATCTCGCGCGAGCTGGCGGAGGAGATCTATCGTGTCCTGCACTGAACGCGCCGCGTCGCGCGTGCTGGCGGGCGCGCTGGCCCTGGCCCTGGCAGCCTGCTCGTCCGTCCCGACCAAGGATGCCGGCCATCGCGGCAACGGCTCGCGCACCTCGCCTTCGATGCAGGGGCCGCTGCCGGCCGGGCCGCAGGGCAGCCTCGCCGGTCCGCGCTCGCGCAACTGGGACCAGTTCCGGCAACTGGCCGCGCAGCAACTGGTCGCGGCCAGCCCCGGGCGCACCTACGACAGCGTGCCGCCGGACGTGCTGCTGGCGGTGCCGGTGCTGCTGGTCCAGCTCAATGGCGACGGCAGCGTGCGGCGGGTCGAGGTGCTTAGGTATCCTCGGCAGGCCCGCG
>SCTQ01000031.1 GCA_004322345.1 Aquabacterium sp.
TCGCGCCAGGCGTTCGCCTGTCACGCCCGCCGACTATTCAACGGACTAGCCATCTCGAAACCGTTCCAGCCAGCCCGGAAAAAAAGACACCCCCAGCAATCCCCGTCGCGACGCATCGGGGTTGCTGGGGGTGTCTCCGGGCTGGCTGGAACGGTTTCGAGATGGCTAGTCCGTTGAATAGTCGGCGGGCGTGACAGGCGAACGCCTGGCGCGACTGCCGCCAACGGACGGGTTATGCGTACGATCGCCGGCATGAGTGATTCAGGGCTTTATTTCCTCGGCGGCCTCGGCTTCATCGGCGTAGGCGGGGCGATCATTGGCAAGTGGTTCGGCTGGGAAGTCGGCGCCGCTGCTGCGTGCCTGGTCTACGGTGGTTCGCTCATCTGCTTTGCGGGCGTACTGCGGAATGCCGATGAGCAACGGCAGCGAGCGAATCGGGCTGCCGGTCCGCGGCGGGATCCGTCTGCGACCTTTGATCGCCAGGATCCGTCCGGTATGCCTGAGTAGTGACGATGTGCGGCGCCGGGTCGTTGGCGCTGCCGAAGTCGCCGAGTCGGCCGGCGGTGACCAGCTCGGCCCGTAGCTTCCGGTTGTCGTCCTGCAGGGCCTGGGTTAAGCCCGTGTGCACCTGCACGAGGTTGAACGCCTCGACATCTGTGGCCGACAGGCCCCAGCGGGTCACCCAGAACAGCGCGAGTAACGCGACGCGCGGCGCGGAGTCTTCGGCAAGCCACCGGTAGACCGTGCTGAGCGAGACGCCCAGCGCGGTTGCGACGCTGGCCGGCGTGGCGGCCAGGTCATCCATCATTTCCCTGAGTGTTGGTGTCTGCCGCGGTAAGCGGTTCAGCATGACCGCGTATCGGTCAGACCGGGAAAAGCCTGAAGAAGCTTTGCAGACGCCGACGCCGCCTGCGTGTCTTACCACCGACAATGTGTATTACGTTAAGTATTCTCTCGGTCTCCGGATGGCCGGATGGCCGAATGGCAGGCATTCGGTCGCCGCGCTCACGGGCGCAACGGCCGCCCGCGCCGGTACTGCCCCGGCGTCATGCCCGTCCACCTCCTGAACGCCCGCTGGAAGTTGGACTGCAACGCGAATCCCAGCATGTCGCTGACCTCCGCCAGCGGTACCCCGGCATCACCCACATACTCCAGCGCTGCCGCCAGCCGCACGCGATCCACGATGCCGCGGTAGCTCACCGCCCGGGCCTTCAGCCTGTTCTGCAGGGTCCGCACGCTCAACCCGAGGTCTGCAGCCACGTCGCTGATGTCCACCTGGCCTTGCCGCAGTCGGGCGCAGACGGCACGTTCCGTGCGGTGGACGACTTCCGCTCGGCCCTCGTGCAGCCGATTCATGCGCTCCTGCAACTGCGCGTGCAGCGCTTCGCGTGCACCATAGTCGTTGCGGGAGACGACCAGGTCGGCGTGGGCGGCATCCGCAGATGCAAAGGTCTGCGCGGTGCCGAAGGCGATGCTGCCGCCGAACAGCCGCTTGCACGCGTCCAGCACCACGTCGTCCGGTTGCGGCCAGGTGAAGGCGGCGTCGAACACCAGATCCGGCCGGCGCGCCAGCCACCTTGCGTGGCTGCAGACGATCGCCAGGGTGTAGACCTCCAGCCGTGGCCAGGCCCGCCCGCCGATGGCGCTGAGCTTCACCTGGAAGGCACGGCCGTCGAGGTCGCAGCCCAGCGCGTAGGCATCGGTCAGCAGTGGGAAGAAGCGGCACAGCGCCTCGGTGGCCAGGCGCAGCGTGGTGCTGGCCATGGACAACAAGCCCAGGGGGCCGGTGTCCATGGGCCAGAGGGACGAGGCCACGCGCAGCGGCAAGCCGGTGTCCTGCAACTGCGCCTCCGCGGCGGCATACAGCTGGTCCCATTCCGCCACCGGATAGCGCTGCAAGGCGTCCATGCCGCGCCACGCCAGCACGCGGTCGGCGCCATAGAGCCGGTCCGCATCGCAGCCTGCCGCGGCCAGATGGTCCAGCAGCGCGTGCAGGTAGGCCGCGCTCAAGGTGCTGGACGGTCGATGCCCCGTCACGCCGCTCAGGCCTTTGCAGGCTTCAGCGATTCCATCAGCATCGATCCGAAGGGTAGCGAGCCCAGGTTGACCTGCCCGCCGTCGATGGCGACGACGGTGCCGTTGATGTAGCGCGCTGCGCCGCTGCACAGGAACAGGGCCAGGTCGGCGATTTCGTCGCGTTCGCCGGCGCGGCCCATGGGGATGCCTTCCAGCAGCCGCTTCCAGCTGCGCTCGCCGTCAGGCGCCAGGCGGTCCATGCCCTCGGTGCCGGCCACCGGGCCGGGTGCGATGGCGTTGCAGCGGATGCCGCGCGGGCCCCACTCGATGGACAGGCTGCGCACCAGCATGTCGATGCCGGCCTTGGCTGCGCACACATGGGCCTGGGCCGACATCGGCAGGCTGGACTGCACCGCGGAGATGGCCAGCAGGTCGGCGCCCTCCTCCCGCAGCATCGGCAACGCGGCGCGGAAGGTGTTGAAGCAGCCGACGAGGTCGATGTCGATGACGGTGCGGAAGCCGTTGGACGACATGGCCGCGGCCTCGGCCACGAAATTGCCGGCAGCGCCCGCGATGCAGATGTCCACCGGACCGAAGCGCTCGCGTGCGTGCTTGAAGGCGGCTTCCAGCGCGTCGTAGTGGCGCACGTCCGCGGCAAAACCCGCCGCCTGGCCGCCGCGGCCCTCGATGTCCAGTGCGGCCGTGAAGCACTTCTCCGGGTTGCGGCCGATGATGGAGATGCTGGCACCGTGTTCGGCAAAGCGCTCGGCGATGCGCTTGTTGATGCCGCTGCCGGCGCCGGTGATCAAGGCGTGCCGGCCTTGCAGGAGGCCGGGGCGGAAGACGTCTTTCACTGCGTTCACGTATGGTCCTTCGTGTGGTCCTTCGTTGGGGAAAGCTGGGGCCCGACCTTGAACGCCAGCACCAGCGCCATCAGGCGCTGGGCCTGCTCGCGCAGCATCTCGGCGGAAGCGGCGGACTGCTCCACCAGCGCCGAGTTGTGCTGCGTCATGTCGTCCAGGTCGGCGATGGCGGTGCTGATCTGCTGCATGCCGCTGCTTTGCTGGGCCGATGCGGCGGATATCTCCGCCACCACCTCGGTGACGTGGCGGGCACTGCCGACGATCTCGGACATCGTGCCGCCCGCGTGCTCCACCAGCCCGCAGACGGCGGCGATGCCGGCCACGCTGTCCTCGATCAGGGCCTTGATCTCCCTGGCCGCCCCGGCGCAGCGGCGCGAGAGCGCGCGCACTTCCGCGGCCACCACGGCGAAGCCGCGGCCGGCCTCGCCTGCCTGGGCAGCTTCCACCGCCGCGTTCAGCGCCAGCACGTTGGTCTGGAAAGCGATGAGGTCGATGACGCCCACGATGTCGGCGATGCGGCGGGAGGCGGCGCCCATGTCTTCCATCTTGGCCGCCACCTGCGAGACGGCGACGCCGCCACGCTCGGCCACGCCGGCCGCGCCCACGGCCAGCTCGTCCGCCGTGCGGGCGGACTCCGCGGTGAGCCGCACGGCGCCGTTGAGCTCCTCCATGCGGCCGGACGTGCTGCGCAGCCGGGCGGCGGTGGACTCGGTACGCTGCTGCAGGTCCAGGCTGCCGGCGGACACCTCTGCGCTGGCGGTGTGGATGCTGTCGGCGGACTGCCGGATCTCGGTCACCAGGTCGCGCAGCCGATCCTGCATCCGGCTGATGGCCTGCAGCAGGCGGCCGATCTCGTCGGGGGTGTCGACGACCACGGGGTTGGCCAGGTCGCCTTCGGCGATGCGTTCGGCGATGCGGATGGCGCGGTCGATGGGCCGCTTCACGCGCCGCACGATGCGCCAGCCCAGCAGCAGCCCTGCCGCGGCCGCCGCACAGACCATGGCGGCCCCGCTGGCCAGCGCGCGCCGCAGGCCGGCCTTGGCAGCCGCCTCGGAGGCCTCGTTGCGCTGAACCTCGAGGGTGACCAGCTGCCCCACCCGCTCCTGCCACGCGGCCTCCAGCGGCCGCACCGCCCTGGTCAGGGTCTCGGTGGCCTGGATGTTGGCGCCCTCCTGCCCTTCCCTCGCCGCGCGGTCCAGCAGCGGCAGGGCCTCGCGGCCCAGGGCGACGATGGCCTCCACCAGGCGTCGCTCGGGGTCGTCTGGACGCAGCCCTGCGGTGCGGGAGAGGAAGGCCTGCTCCGAGCGGGCGTAGTGCGCGCGGGCCGCCTGCATGCGGCGGCCTTCGGCCTCGATCTGCGCCGGGTCGGTGAGCAGGGCCAGGGTGCGGGCCTGGATCGACATCTCGTGGATGCTGCCCAGCAGGCGGTGTGCGAGTTCGACCTTGGGGTTGTTGTCATCGACGATGCGGCGCAGATGCGTGCCCATGGCGCGCAGCTCCCAGGTGGCCACCGCGGTCACGGCCACCAGCAGGGCCACCATGCAGGCGAATGCCAGGGCAAGGCTGCGGACCAGCGACAGCGTGGGGAAGCGCACGCGGCGCAGGGCCTGCACGGCGCGCTTCATGCCACCTCCTGCCGACGCAGCATCCAGCGCTCGACGGCCTGGCGCTGGTTGATGTCCAGGTGCAGGCCCAGCTTGGAGCGGCGCCACAGCACGTCCTCGGCGGTGCGGGCCCATTCGCTGGTGCACAGGTGGTGCAGCTCGGCCTCGTACAGCGACGGGGCCACCTGGCGGCCCAGGTCCGATGCCTGTCGCGCCGCGCCCAGGATGCCGTGCACGCGGCTGCCATAGGCGCGGGCCAGGCGCGTGGCCAGGCGAGGTTCCAGCCAGGGATGCGCGCGGCGCAGCTCGGCGATGAAGCGCCGGATGTCCAGCTGCGGCGTGCTCGCGCGGCCGATCCACGGCGACAGGTCCGAACCCGGCAGGCCGGCCCCGGCCGTCCACGCCGGCCGGGCCTCGCCCAGCATGTGGCCCACGCGGTCGGCCGCTTCCTCCGCCAGCTTGCGGAAGGTGGTGATCTTGCCGCCCCACACGCTGAGCAGCGGCGCACCGGCCGCGTCGTCGGCCTCGAGCAGGTAGTCCCGCGTGATCTCGGATGCCGCGCCGGCCTCGTCGGCCAGCAGCGGGCGCATGCCGGCGAAGCTCCAGATGACCTGGCGCGGCAGCACGGGCTGGCGCAGGCAGCGGCTGGCCTGTTCGCAGAGGTAGCGGATCTCGTCGGCATCCGGCTCGCAGCGGCGCGCGGGCGTGGCGGTCTCCACGTCGGTGGTGCCGATCAGCGTGAAGTGCTCTTCATAGGGGATGGCGAAGACGATGCGCCGGTCCGGCGCCTGGAAGATGTAGGCATGGTCGTGGTCGAAGCAGCGCGGCACGACGATGTGGCTGCCGCGCACGATGCGCAGCCCGCGTGCCGGCAGTGCCTGGCCGTCGGGAGAGCGGGCCACGTCGCGCAGGAACTCCTCGGCCCACGGGCCGGCCGCATTGACCAGCGCCCGCGCGTGGACGGCCTGGGTGTCGCCGTTGCCATGTTGCAGCAGCGCGTGCCAGCCCAGCCGGGCGCGCTGCACGCGGATGCAGGGCGTGCGCGTGTGGATGACGGCCCCGCGCTCGGCCGCGTCCACGGCGGCCAGCACCACCAGCCGCGCGTCGTCCACCCAGCCGTCGGAATAGACGAATCCGCGCTCGAAGCGCTCCTGCAGCGGCGCGCCCAGCGGCGTGCCGTCCAGGCGGATGCCGGACGAGCCCTGCAGCCATTCGCGCCGCGCCAGGTGGTCGTAGAGAAAAAGCCCCAGCCGGATCAGCCAGGCCGGCCGCATGCCCGGGTCGTGCGGCATGACGAAGCGCATGGACCGCATGATGTGCGGGGCGCTGCGCAGCAGCAGCTCGCGCTCCTGCAGGGCCTTGCGTACCAGGCCGAACTGGCGGTGCTCCAGGTAGCGCAGCCCGCCGTGGATCAGCTTGGTGGAGGCTGAAGAGGTGTGCGAGGCCAGGTCGTCGCGCTCGGCCAGGACGACGCGCCAGCCGCGGCCGGCCAGGTCGCGCGCGATGCCCACGCCGTTGATGCCCCCGCCCACGACGAGCACGTCGCAGTCGTGGTGGCCGGTGTCCACCGGGATGGATGCAGGTGCGGAATCGATGTGCATGGAGTTGCGCGCGCTCAGTGCGCGCCGGAACGGTTGCGCCACGAATAGGCCAGCGCCGCGGCCACGATCAGCGTGCCCTGCAGCATCAGGCGGCCCGCCTCGCCCAGCCCCAGGCTGGTCAGCAGGTTGAAGAGGAAGGCCAGCATGAAGGCCGCCGCCGCGGGTCCCAGCAGCCCGCCCCGGCCGCTGCCGAAGTTGATGCCGCCCAGGATGGCCGCCGCCAGCGATCCCAGCGCCAGCTCGCTGCCCAGCGTGACGCTGCCCACGCCGACGAAGCCCAGCATCAGCAGCCCGGCCAGCGCCGAGAGCAGGCCCGAGGCCACGTGCACCAGGAAGACGACCAGCAGGTACGGCAGTCCGGACAGCTCGGCCGCACGCGGGTTGGCGCCGACGGCATCCAGCGTCCGGCCGAAGACGCTGGCGCGCAGGAACAGCGCCGCCGGCAGCAGCAAGGCCGCCCACGCCAGCACCGGCAACGGGACGCCCTCCACCCGCGCCAGCGCCACGCTGCGCAGCGCCTGCGGCGCCTCGCCCGGTGCATGGAACTGGCTGGCCGCGATGACCAGGCCGCTGAGGATCATCGACACCGACAAGGTGACGATGACGGCGGACGCCCGCACGCCCACCACCAGCACGCCGTTGAGCGCGCCCACCGCCAGGCCGAAGAGCAGGCACACGGCGATGGCCGCCGGCGCGTCCAGCGGCAGCACGCCGCTGGTCAGCAGGTAGGCCACCGCCGCGATGACGCCGCCGCTGGACAGGTCCAGCGATCGCGCGCGCATCACCAGCGACTGGCCCAGCGCCGCCAGGCCCAGCGGCACCGCCTGCCGCAGGATCAGCAGCAGCAGCATCGGCGACAGCAGGCTGGGCCGCAGCCAGGCGGCGCAGGCCAGCAGGAGCGCCGTGCCGACGTAGGCCGGGGGCAGGCCCGCCAGCGCCGCCATTGCCGGCCTGAAAGCCGCGGGCATGGCGGGCGCGGACCAGGACATTCGGGAAAGATCTGTCATCGCTACATCCCCACGATGCGCCGGCGCTGCAGGCTGACCGCAGCCAGCAGCAGGCAGCCGGTGAGCACGCCGCGCATGAACGGCGACACGCCGAACAGGTTGAGGCCATTGGTCAGCAGGCCCAGGGTCAGCGCTCCGGCGGTGACCCCGGCCACGCTGCCCACGCCGCCGGTGAGCTGCACGCCACCCAGCGCCACGGCGGCCACCGACTCCAGCGCGAAGGCGCTTCCCAGTGCCGGATCGCCGGCCGAGACGCGGGCCGTCAGGTAGATGCCCGCCACCACCGCCATCACGCTGCAGGCGATGTAGGCGAACATCACCACGGCACGCGCCGGCACGCCGTTGAGATACGCACTGCGGGCCTGGCTTCCCACCGCATGCAGGTGCAAGCCCAGCCGCGTGCGGCCCAGCAGCACGCCGACCGCGGCGATCGCCGCCACGCACCACGGCAGCGACAGCGGCAGGCCGGCCTCCGTGGTGCCCGCGGCGGCGGCCAGGGCTGCCGGCACCTGCCCGCCGGGAATCGGCAGCACGAAGTGGCACAGCCCCTGCACACAGGTCGCCGTGCCCAGCGTCATGATCAGCGGGTGCACGCCGGCCACGGCCACGCCCCAGCCGTTGACAAGGCCCACCAGCATCCCCGCTGCCAGCGCCAGCGCGATGCCGGCCACCGGATCGCCCTGGGTGGCGACGATGCAGCTGGTCAGGCTCATCAAGGCGCCCACAGACAGGTCGATGCCGCCCACCAGCGTGGTGAAGAGCTGGCCCAGCGAGGCGATCAGCAGCGCCGCGATCTGCCCGGCGAAATTGGTCAGGTTGCGGGCCTGGCGGAAGTCCTCGCTGGTTGCCGCCAGCAACAGCGCGAGCAGCAAAGGCAGGCCGACGATGGTGCGGCTGAGGCCGCTGCGGATGGCGTTCATGCCGCCTCCCCGGTCGGCGGCCGGCTGGCGGGCTCCTGCAGCGCCAGGGCGAGCAGGCTCTCCTCGGTGGCCTCGCGCGCCGGGACATCGGCCACGATCGCGTGGCCACGCATCACGAGGATGCGGTCGCACAGGCCCAGCAGCTCGGGCAGGTCGCCGGAGACGGCCAGCACCGCGCCGCCGGCATCGGCGAACTGGCGCAGCAGGCCGTAGATCTCGGCCTTCGCACCCACGTCCACGCCTCGGGTCGGCTGCTCCACCAACAGGGTATGCACGCCGGAGGCGAGCCAGCGGCCCAGCATGGCCTTCTGCTGGTTGCCGCCGGACAGGGCACCGACGGCCACCGTCGCCCGCGTGCGCAGGCCCATGCGCTGGGCCAGCTCGCGGATCACGCCGGCCTCGCGCGGGGCGCGGCGCCACAGTGCACGTGCGCGCATCGCGCCCAGCCAGATGTTGTCGCGTATGGACAGGTCGAGGTAGAGGCCCTCGCCCTTGCGGTCCTCGGGCATCAGCGCCACGCCATGGCCCACCACGCGGCCCGGGCCGCCCCCCGGGCCGAAGCGACGGGCGTGCCCGTCGCGGTCCGTGGCCGTGGCCGAGCCCGCGCCCGCCGGCAGCGCGCCGCACAAGGTGCGCATCAGCTCGCGCTGCCCCTGCCCTTCCAGCCCGGCGATGCCGACGATCTCGCCGGCTTGCAGGTGCAGGTCGATGGGCTGCGCCTGCTTCTGCACCTGCAGCCCGTGCACGGCGAGCCGGGACGGCCCCGGCGGCACCTGGCGGCGCGGCGGGAACAGCGCCTCCAGCTCACGTCCCACCATCAGCGCGACCAGGCGCCTGCCGTCCAGTTGAGCGCTGGGCAGCGTGTCCACGTGGCGCCCGTCCTTCAGCACCGTCACGGTGTCGCAGAAGCGGAAGATCTCCTCCAGCCGGTGGCTGATGTAGAAGACCAGCTTGCCCTGCTCCTTCAGCCCGGCCAGCAGCAGCGCCAGGCGGTCCACCTCGGCGCGGTTCAGCGGTGCGGTGGGTTCGTCCAGGATGAAGATCTCCGCGCGGGCGGCCAGGCCCTTGGCGATCTCCAGCATCTGTTGCTGGCCGATGGACAGGTCGCGGCAGGGCCTGCGCGGGTCCAGCGCGATGCCCACGCGCTCCAGCACCGAGCGCGCCTGGCGCTGCATCGCGCGCTGGTCCAGCAAGCCGCCGCGCAGCGGTTCGCGCCCCAGGCAGAGGTTCTCCGCCACGCTGAGGTGCGGCAGCACGGTCAGCTCCTGGAATACGGTGGAGACCCCCGCATCGCGTGCCTGTGACGGGCTGGCCAGCAGCGCCGGCCGCCCGTCGATGAGGATCTCGCCGGCATCGGGCCGGTGCACGCCCGCCAGCAGCTTCATCAGCGTGGACTTGCCCGCGCCGTTCTCGCCGGTCACGGCGTGGATCGAGCCGGCCCTCGCGTCGAAGGCCACGTCGCGCAGCGCGGCGGTGGAGCCGAAGGACTTGCACACGCCTCGCAGCGAGACGCGCGGCACGGCCGCGCCCGGAATGGAGACTGACTGCATGGATGCGCTCAACGGCGGAACTGCTGGCGCAGCTTGTCCTCCGGCAGGCCGGTGGGCATCCAGAAGGCATCGTTCAGGTCGGCGCGATAGAACTTGTCCAACTGCTCGCGCGTGATGGGATCGAGCGTGGAGAAGTAGGAGCGGTACAGCGGCTTGCCCTCCAGCAGGGCCGTCGCCGCGCGCACCACCGCGGCGCCCAGGCCGGGCGTCATCAGCGGGGCGACGCTCTTCACCCCGGTCTCCTTCCAGACGCGCAGGAAGCCGTTGTTGGCCTCACCCGTCATCGGAACCAGCGGCTTGCCGGCTTCCTTGAATACGTCCAGGCAGGCGCGCGTCATCTCCGAGCCGGAGAACCAGATGCCGTCCACCGGCTGGCCGGACAGCACCAGGTTCTCGCACAGCTGCTTGCCCTTCGCGTAGTTCCAGTCGCCGAAGACCTCCTGCGTGATCTTGATGTCGGAGCCGGCCAGGGCCTTGCGCAGGCCGTCGTAGCGCAGCTGCTCCTCGTCCACGCCGGCCACGCCGCGGAAGACCCAGATGCTGCCCTTGCCCTTGAGCTCGCGGCGCAGGAACTCGCCGCCTTGCTGGCCGAAGACGCGGCCGCCGGCCATGACTTCCACGGTGCTCGTGGTCGACGGGCCGTAGGCGCCGAAGGTGACCACGGGAATGCCGCTCCTGGTGGCCTTCTCGATGAGCGGCGCGCCGACGGCCTGCGAGATGGGGCCGATGATCAGCACGTCCACCTTCTTGGCCAGCAGGTCCTCCACGTCGGCCACCTGCTTGGCGGGGTTCCAGTTGGCCTCGGTGACGATGAAGCCGCCGATGTTCCTGTCCTGCCCCGCGGTGTGCCGCATCTCCGAGATCATCTGCACGATCCAGCTGTTGCCCATGCCGGCCCAGGACACGCCGATGCGCCAGGGCGGCGCCTTCTTGAACTGGCCGCTGGCCGTTTGCTGGGTGCTGGTGGGCGTGAGCTGGCCGCCGGGCAGGAGCTGCACGTCGGCGGCGCCGGCGCGGGTGTGGGCCAGGCAGGCGGCCAGGGCCAGGGCGGGCAGTGCGAGCGCCGGCAAGGTACGGCTGAGGAACAGCTTGGACTTCATCGTTCGGGTCTCCAGGACGGTCGTGCGGTCGGTGGGAGGCAAGGCTCCGCCCCCGGGGCTTGCACGCCGGCAAGCCCCACAGGGAAGAGTCAGGGGAAAGAAGCCGCGCCGGGCGGCGGGGTCAGCGGGTCACGCGGGCGGTCCACGCCAGGAGCTGCGCGATGACCTCGTCGCGGTTGGTCTCGTTGAGCACTTCGTGGCGTGCGCCGCCGTAGACATGGGTGCTGACGTCCCGCAGACCTGCTTCACGCAGGCGCTGCACCAGGGCGTCGAACCACGCCAGGTAGCCGTTGACCGGGTCGCGGTCGCCGGTGAAGAGGTAGAGCGGCAGGTCCTTCGGGATGTGCCTGAGTTCCTCCACGCGGTTGGTGGCCCGGCCCGCGTCGAAGATCGAGAACAGCGATGGCAGCGTGAGGTCGAAGCCGCACAGCGGATCGGCCACGTAGGCGTCGGGCACGGCGGGGTCGCGGCTGAGCCAGTCCGCGCTGGTGCGGGGGGTGCCGACGCCGGCGTTGGCTTTTTCCACCGTCCAGCCGGAGATGCGGGGGTCCAGCAGGTCCAGCGCCGAAGTGCCCGACAGCGCCACACCGTCCACCAGCGCCGCATGCCTCAGCAGATAGATCTGCGCGGCGAAGGAGCCCATGCTGTGGGCCAGCATCACCAGCTTGCATCGGGGGTGGCGGCGGTGGATCTCGGTGGAGACGGCGGCCATGTCGTCGGGCACCACGTCGAAGCCGCGCGGGCCGAAGTCGCCCAGCGTGCCGCCGTCCTGCGCCGACTGCCCGTGGCCGCGATGCTCGGCGGCATAGACCGCGTAGCCCGCATCGTTGAGCGCTGCGGCCACGTGGCGGTAACGCCGTGCGTGCTCGGCCATGCCATGCACGATCTGCACGGCGGCGCGCGGCTCCTGCGGGGGCAGCCATACGAAAGTCTCGATGGCATGGCCGTCCGGCGTGTCGATGAAGAAGCGTGTCTCGCTGGAACCCATGGGTGCCTCCTGGTGAGTGAGACGGATGCTAGGCCGCGGGCTGCCGGCGCGTCCGTAGGAGGCTTCCATGCACGCCGTCGGAAGCTTCCTACAACTACGTAGAAAACCTGAGCCGGCGGCGTCTTGTCAACCCGCCGCGACGCGTTTTCGGAATCTTCCTAAGGGGCGGTTCAGAACTTTCTGACGGCTGCGTTTGCGTCTGCTTTCCACACTTGCGCCCCAGTTCACCTGCAACCTGGAGACAAGCATGGACAGCCGCTTCGGCCCATCACGTCGTACGTCGCCCGATCCGATCGAGCGCACCCCGTCCGCCTACGCCTACCCGCTGCTGATCAAGCAACTGCTGCATACGCCGCTGGCGAACGCGCCGCAGCAGGAGATCGTCTATCGCACGGATCTGCGCCACAGCTACCGCAGCTTCGCCGAACGCATCGCCCGCCTGGCCAACACGCTGCGCAGCCTGGGCGTGGGGCCCGGCGACACGGTGGCCGTGATGGATTGGGACAGCCACCGCTACCTCGAGGCCTACTTCGCGGTGCCCATGATCGGCGCGGTGCTGATGATGGTGAACATCCGGCTGTCCGCCGACCAGGTGGCCTACACGCTCGAGCACGCGGGTGCCAGCGCGGCCCTGGTCAACACGGACTTCCTGCCGCTGCTGGAGCCGCTGCGCCCGCGCCTGCCGCGGCTGCAGCGCGTGGTGGTGATGTGCGACGAGCCCGCCGTGCGCGACAGCGCCTTCGGCCCCGGCATGCCCGGCTGCGCGGGCGAGTACGAGCAGTTGCTGGCCGAGTCCGACCCCACCTGCGACTTTCCCGACTTCGACGAGCACAGCCGCGCGACCACCTTCTATACGACGGGCACCACCGGCCTGCCCAAGGCCGTGTACTTCAGCCACCGCCAGCTGGTGCTGCACACCTTGGCCACCGCCACGGGCCTGGCGGCCAGCCCGCAGCAGCAGCGCCTGCACCGCGGCGACGTCTACATGCCGCTGACGCCGATGTTCCACGTACACGCCTGGGGGCTGCCGTACGTGGCCACGCTGCTGGGCGTCAAGCAGGTCTATCCGGGGCGCTACCTGCCGCAGCGCATCGTCGAGCTGGTGGAGCGCGAAGGCGTGACCTTCTCGCACGGCGTGCCCACCGTGCTGCAGATGGTGCTGGACGCCGCCGCCGGCCGGCGCCTGGACGGCTGGAAGGTGGTGGCCGGGGGCTCCGTGCTGCCGCCGGGCCTGTGCCGCCAGGCGCGCGAGCACGGCATCGACATCTTCACCGGCTACGGCATGTCCGAGACCTGCCCGATGCTCACGCTGGCGCAGCTGCCCGCGGGCCAGGACGCGGGCGACGAGGGCTGGCGCATGCGCGCCGGCTGGGCCATCCCGCTGGTGGACCTGCGCGTGGTGGACGAGCAGTTGCGCGACGTGCCGCACGACGACCAGGCCCCGGGCGAGGTGGTCGCACGCGCGCCCTGGCTCACCCAGGGCTACCTGGGCAACCCCGCCGCGTCCGAGGCGCTGTGGGAGGGCGGCTGGCTGCACACGAACGACATCGGCCGCATGGATGCGGGCGGCAGCCTGCGCCTGATCGACCGGCTGAAGGACGTGATCAAGACCGGCGGCGAATGGGTGTCCTCGCTGGACCTGGAGCACCTGATCGCCGCCCACCCCGGCGTGGCCGAGGTGGCCGTCATCGGCGTGCCCTGCGACAAGTGGGGCGAGCGCCCGCTGGCCATCGTCAAGGCGCGGCCGGAGTTCGCGGACACGCTGACCGAAGAGGAACTGCGCCAGCTCGTCGCGGGCCTGGCCGACGAGGGCGTGGTGCCGCGCTACGCGGTGCCCGACCGCGTGTGCTTCGTCGACGCCATCGACCGCACCAGCGTCGGCAAGTTCGACAAGAAGACGCTGCGCCTGAAGTTCGCAGCCGCGCCTCCCGCGGGCTGAGCCCCGCTGCGCCTTTTCGACCGCTTCACCTTTTTCCCTGCCGCGCGACGGGTGCCTGCGCCGTCGTGCCGGCGCAGCCATGCCCGCGAGCGGCTGGCACGACAACCCGCAGGCACACGCGACGGGAGCCGGGCTCCCGCCATTGGAGACGACGACATGATGTTCGGCAGACAGATTCCCTCTTCGACCCTTGCCCCGGCGGCGCTCGCAGCCCTGCTGTGCGTCGCGGCCGCCGCGGCGCACGCGCAATCCAACGTCAAGCTCTCGGGCCGGGTGGACCTCAACGTGGGCAAGGACATCGGATCCGGCAGCACGCGCATGGGCACCGGCGCGATGAGCCACCTGTCCTTCAGCGGCAACGAGGACCTGGGCGAGGGCCGGCAAGCCTACTTCGTGCTGACGACGCGCATCAACGCGGACACCGGCACGACCAACAACCCCGGCTCCATCCTCAACAACCCGCCGGGCACCTTCTGGTCGCAGGATTCCTACGTGGGCCTGCGCGGCACCTGGGGCTCGCTCACGCTGGGCCGGCGCATGACGGCCGCCTTGCTGCCCCAGATCATGGTCGACCCCTGGCAGTGGGACAACACGACCACCATCTTCAACGCCACCACCGGGCTCATCGGCAACCTCTGGTACAACAACTCGGTCACCTACGACTATGCCGACGGCGCCTTCTCGCTGACGGCCCAGGTGGCGGAGAAGGACGCCAATCCCGGCTGGGCCGGCGTGGCGCGCAAGGCGCCCTACTCCTTCGCGCTGAACTACGTGCCCGGCCCCTGGCAGGTGCGCCTGGGCTTCGAGCGCCCGGCCGACGGCCGCTCGCGCCTGCTGTCGCTGTTCGGCGGCTACGACTTCGGCGCCTTCACCCTCAACGCCATGCTGGGCGACGGACGGGACTACCTGGAGAACAAGGTCCGGACCTGGGCGGTCTCCTCCATCGTCCAGGCCGCAGGCGGACACCAGGTGCGCCTGGCCTTCGGCCAGTACGCCAGGGACGGCGACGTGCTGTCGCAGAAGCTGTCGGGCGGCTACTACCACTACCTGTCCAAGCGCACGGCCGTCTACGTCAACGCCACCCACGACAACAAGGCGGCGACGGAAAAGGGCGGCTACGAACTCGGCCTGCAGCACGTGTTCTGAGGCAGGAGCGGCCATGAAGCACCTGCTCGCCCTGGACCAGGGCACGTCAAGCTCCCGCAGCATCGTGTTCGACCAGGGCGGGCGGGTGGTCGCGATGGCGCAACGCGAGCTGCGCCAGATCTATCCCCAGCCCGGCTGGGTCGAGCACGACCCGATGGAAATCTGGCAGTCCCAGCTGGCCACCGCCCGGGAAGCGCTGGCGCGCGCGCGCCTGGAGGCCGCGGACATCGCCGCCATCGGCATCACCAACCAGCGCGAGACCACCGTGCTGTGGGACCGCCGCACCGGCACGCCCATCCACCATGCGATCGTCTGGCAGGACCGCCGCACCGAGGCCACCTGTGCACGCTGGAAGGCGCTGCCCGGCTTCGCCGGCCACGTGCGCCGAGCCACCGGGCTGCAGATCGACTCCTATTTCTCCGCCACCAAGATCTCCTGGCTGCTGGACCACGTGGACGGCGCGCGCCGGCTGGCCGAGCGCGGCATGCTGGCCTTCGGCAGCGTGGACAGCTGGCTGCTGTGGAAGCTCACGGGCGGGCGGGTGCATGCCACCGACGTCAGCAATGCCTCGCGCACCATGCTCTTCGACATCCACCGCGAGACCTGGGACGATGACCTGATGGCCATGTCGCGCATCCCGCGCGGCATCCTGCCCACGGTCTACCCGTCCAGCCACCACTACGGCGAGACGGACTCCGAGCTGCTGGGCCGCAGCGTGCCCATCTGCGCGCTGGCCGGGGACCAGCAGGCAGCGCTCTTCGGCCAGGGCTGCTTCAAGGCGGGGCTGGCCAAGAACACCTACGGCACCGGCTGCTTCATGCTGATGCACACCGGAGCGCAGCCCCGCCTGTCGGACAACGGCCTGGTCACCACGCGCGCCGCGCAGGTCGGCTGCACGCCCGCCTTCGCGCTGGAAGGCAGCGTCTTCGTCGGCGGCGCGGTGGTGCAGTGGCTGCGCGACGGCCTGCGCGCCATCCAGGGCAGCGGCGAGGTGCAGGCCCTGGCCGAGAGCGTGCCGGACGCCGGCGGCGTGATGTTCGTGCCGGCCTTCACGGGGCTGGGCGCGCCGTACTGGCATGCGCAGGCGCGCGGCGCCATCGTCGGCCTCACGCGCGGCAGCACGGTGGCCCACATCGCCCGCGCCGCGCTGGAGAGCATCGCCTTCCAGAGCGCCGCGCTGCTGCGCGCCATGGATCGCGACGCCCAGGCCGGCGGCGGCACCGGCGTGGACGAGCTGCGCGTGGACGGCGGCGCCAGCGTCAACGACCTGCTGATGCAGTTCCAGGCCGACCTGCTGGGCATCCCCGTGGTGCGGCCGCAGGTGGTGGAGACGACGGCACTGGGCGTGGCCTACCTGGCCGGCGTGGCCTGCGGCGTGTTCGCCGGCCTGGCCGAGCTGGAAGGGCTGTGGCAGGCCGGGCGCAGCTTCCACCCCACCCTCCCGCGCGGGCGGGCCGACGAGCTGATGGCGGCCTGGGAACGCGCGGTGCGGCAGGCGGTTAGCCCCTAGCCGTACCGGCGGACGGCAAGGCCATACTGCCGCTCCGCATTCGCGCCGTACCCATGCCGTACCCATGCCGTCCCCAGCCTCCCCCGCCAGCCCGGGCCTGTCCTTCCAGGCCATCGTCGAGCAATCGATCGCAGGGGTCTACGTCCTCCAGGACGAATGCTTCGTCTACTGCAACGACACCTGGGCCGGCTTCTTCGGCATGTCGCGCGAGGAGTACGTCGGGCTGAGCCTGCGCGACGTGGTCCCGCCGGACTTCATCGACACCTCGCTGAGCATGTACCGCCGCCGCGTCAGCGGCGAAATACCCAGCGTGCGCTACGTGACGCCGGCCATGCACCGGGACGGCCACCGCATCTACCTGGAGGTACACGGCACGCGCATGGAGTACGCCGGCCGCATGGCGGTGGTCGGCGTGGGCATCGACGTGACCGAGCGCGTGCAGCGCGACGAGGAGCTGCGCCAGGCCCGCAACGACCTTCAGGAGCTGGCCGCGCACATCAACCGCGACCGCGAGCTGCAGCGCGCCCAGTTCGCGCGCGAACTGCACGACGTGCTCGGCGGTCTGCTGGCCTCCATCAAGATGGACGCCAAGCGCATCGCCCGCCGCGTGCAGGACCCGGAGCTGCAGGAGATCACCGCCGGGCTGATGGAGGTGGCCCAGGAGGCCATCACCACCGTGCGCGACATGTCCGAGGAACTGCGCCCCAGCGGGTTGGACCACCTGGGCCTGCCGGAGACCATCCGCCGCGAGCTGGAGCGCTTCGAGGCGCGCTATGAGATCACCTGCAGCTTCCAGGCATCCGGCCCGGAGAACGCGCTGGCCAACGACCGCGCCACCAGCATCTACCGCATCTTCCAGGAAGGCATGAACAACGTCGGCAAGCACGCCGGCGCGCGCAAGGTGGCCGTGTGGCTGGCGCAGGGCGATACCGAGCTGCGCCTGGAGATCCAGGACGACGGCAGCGGCCTGCCCGGCGGCGGCCACCGCGTCGATGCGCGCGGCATCCTGGGCATGAAGGAGCGCGCGCGCGAGCTGGGGGGCAGCATCGACATCCGCGCCCTGCCCGCCGGCGGCACCCTGCTGCGCCTGCTGGTGCCGGTGGGGCTGGATGACCGGCAAGGGGACACGCCATGATCCGGCTGCTGCTGGTCGACGACCACACCATCTTCCGCACGGGCCTGCGGCGCCTGCTGTCCGACGAGACGGACATCCGCGTGGTGGACGAGGCGAAGGACATCGGGGAGATGTTCTCCAAGCTGCGACAGCAGGAGGTGGACGTGGTGCTGCTGGACGTCAACATGTCCGGGCGCAGCGGCCTGGAGTCGCTGCAGTCCATCCGCGCCGAGTTCCCGCGCTTGCCGGTGCTGCTGCTGTCCATGTACCCGGCCGAGCAATACGCGCTGGTCGCGCTGCGCGGCGGCGCCAATGGCTACGTCACCAAGGACGTGGAGTCCGAGGAGCTGATCAAGGCCATCCGCGAGGTGCAGCGCGGCAACCGCTACCTCACCAGCGCCGCCACCCAGCGCCTGCTGCTGCAACCCGATGCACCCCATGCCCAGCCGCCGCACCTGAAGCTGTCGGCGCGCGAGCACCAGATCCTGATGATGATCGTGCAGGGCGTCTCGCTCACCGAGATCGGCACGCGGATGTTCATCAGCGTGAAGACCGTCAGCACCTACCGCACGCGCATCCTGCGCAAGCTGGGCGTGGAGAGCAACGCGGAGCTGGTCATGTACGCGGTGCGGCACAAGGTCGTGCCCTGCTGAAGAGCGCGCGGCGCCGTGGTGCCGGAGTGGCCATCGGCCATCGTCGATCGCCGCGATTCCAGGACGCCGGTCTCGGCAGTTCCAGAGGCACCCCGCCCACTGGCGCTCCTTCGCGCCTCGATCTGGCGACCGGTCTTCCTGTCGCCGCAAGGCAATCTTGACCGCCCTCAAAGACGCCCACGGCCAAAACGAAAAAACTGTCGCTGACTTCACGAACGGGAGACCGCGATGGACCAGCAGGTGCAGGAGTCAGGCGTCGTCGGGCAGGCCGCGCGACGGCCGCCGGGCGCGGGTGCGGTGCCGCGTGACGTCTCGGTCATCGTCAAGTGCACGCGCAAGTGCAACTTCGCCTGCGACTACTGCGTGGACCGGGTCGCCGGTGATTCCAAGCTGGGCATAGAGGATCTGGCGGGCATCGTCAGCTCGGTGCTGCGGCGGCCCGAGGCCGGGCGTACGACCTTCGTGTGGCACGGCGGCGAGCCGCTGACGCTGGGCCGGCGCTACTTCGAGAAGGTGCTCGCCGTCCAGGCCCTGGCCGCAGCCGAGGGCCAGCACGTGCGCAACATCCTGCAGACCAACGGCAGCCTGCTGGACGCCGAGTGGGCCGGGTTCCTGCGCGACAACGAGATCGGCGTGGGCGTCAGCGAGGACGGCCCGCCCGCCGTGCACGATCGCAACCGCCCGCTGGGCAACGGCCACGGCACCTCCGCCGCAGTGGCCCGCGGCATCCGCAGCCTGCAGGACGACGGCGCGGGGTTCGGCGTGCTGTGCGTGGCCACGCCGCAGCTGATGGCCGGCGACCGCCGAGAGCTGCTCGACTTCTTCGTCGCGCAAGGCGTGCGCCGCGTCGCGTTCCTGCCCTTGCGCCCTGCCCGCGCGGCCTTCGCCGACTTGCAGGAGCGCGACGACCACTACCGCCTGCGCGACGAATACGCAGACTTCATGTGCGAGCTGTTCGACATCTGGATCGCCCGCGACGACCCGTCCTTCGACGTCCGCGAACTGTCCAACATCCTGGCCACGCTCGTGGGCGGCGAATCCACCACCTGCATCGGCAGCGGCCCGTGCGTCGGCAGGCACTTCGGGCTGGACGCCACGGGATGCGTCAGCCACTGCGACAAGTTCTTCGGCGACGAGCGCTTCGTCTTCGGCAGCTTCCGCGAGACGGGCTTCGACGAGATGCTGGATTCGCCCCGGCTGGACGCGGCGCGCCGCCTGGAGTCCGACCTGCGCCAGGCCTGCGCAGCCTGCCCATGGGCCGCCCAGTGCCAGGGCGGCTGCCTGTTCGACGCCGCGCTGTTCGCCGCCTCGGGCCTGCAGGAGCGGCCGCGGCACTGCCACCTGCGTCGCATCTACGACCACATCGCGGCCTGCCTGCAGCAGGCCGTCCCCTTCGCTTCTTCGTCACAGCCCAAGGAGGCCTGAAATGGTGGACCGCACCCGACTCATCGACAGCGTGAAGCTGCTGGACAGCCCCGAGAAGCTCTCTGCGATCGGCAGCGAGATCGTCAAGGAAGCCATCGCCCGCGCCATCGTGCGCAAGGCGAAGACCGGACACGTCAGCAACGGCATGAGCATCCGCAAGGGCGAGTACGTGCCCGAAGGCATCCGCCGCGCCATCAACGTCAAGGTGGACGCCGCCGGCCACGCGCTGCAGGACTGGCCCGGAGCGGGCATCGCCGCGGCCACCGGCGACTACTTCGAGGTCTGCTACGAGGACTCCGACGCCGGCTATTGCGAATGCTGGCCGGACGCCGCGGACTTCAAGGAGCGCATCACCAGCATCAGCAACAGCCGGCTGGAACGCCTGGCAGGCGTCACGCGTGCGGAGCTGGACAAGCACTTCTCGAAGGCCGAGATCGCCGCGCTGGCCAAGCACGGCCTGGTTCGGCGCTGATCGGGGTGGCAGGGCCGCAGCGGGGGGGTGCGGCCCGGCCCTCAGGCCGCCGCGCCCGACATGCTGGCGGGCTGCTCCTGCTCGCAGCCCGCCCCCTGCCTCGGCAGCCTGAGCGATACCGAAGTCCCCTCGCCTGCCTCGCTGCGGATGTCCAGTTGGCCGTCCATCAGCTCGACGAGTTCCTTCACCAGCACCAGGCCCAGGCCGGTGCCCGGCACGTCGCTCGACTCCCGGCCCAGCCGGTTGAAGGGATCGAACAGGCTGTCCAGCTGCTGCGGGGTCATGCCCAGGCCGCCGTCGCTCACGGTGATGCGGATGAGGTCAGCGTCCGCGCCGGCCTCCACCCGCACCCATCCGCCCGGGCGGTTGTACTTGATCGCGTTGGACAGCAGGTTGAGCATCACCTGGCTGAGGCGGGCCGCATCCGCGCACAGGCGCAGTCCCTGCAAAGGACGGTAGGCGGCTTCGAGCCGGACGCCGGCCTGCGCAGCCTGGGGCTGGCTCATGTTCACCACCGTGTCCAGCAGCGGCTCCAGCTCGACCATGGCCTGGTCCATCTGCATGTGCCCGGATTCGATACGCGCAACGTCCAGGGTCTCGTCGATGAGCACGCACAGGTGCTCGCCGGCCTTGATGATGTGTTCGAGCCGCTCGTCCTGCCGGGGTGCGACCGGATCCTTGCGGTCCACGCGCATGAGCTGGGCGAAGCCCAGGATGGCGTTCAGCGGCGTACGCAGTTCATGGCTGATGCGCGAGAGGAAGGCGGTCTTGGCACGGTTGGCGGCCTCCGCGGCTGTGCGGGCCATCAGCGCGCTCTCCGCCTCGCGCAGCCGGGTCACGTCGCGGATCATCGCCATCAGCAGCGCGCGCGCGCCCTCGCCCACGCGGGAGATGGACGCCTCGATGGGGAACACGGTGCCGTCGGACCTCAGGGCCTCCAGGCTGCGCGTGTTGCCCATGGTCCTGGAGGTCTTGCCCGACTCGGCGAACGCCGCCACGTGCCGGCGATGGGCTTCGCGGTAGCGCGGCGGCAGAAAGCGGTCCAGGGGCTGGCCGATCGCGTCGGCGGCCGGCACGCCGAACATCCGCGAGGCGGACCGGTTGAACACCACCACCCTGAACTGCCCGTCGAGGATGACGATGGCTTCCAGGGCGGCATCGATGATGTTCCCCAGCCGCATCTCGTGCTCGCTGGCGGCGCGCTCGGCCTCGTCGCGGGCCGCCTGCTGGTCGATGTGGTCCAGGGCATAGGCGATGTCGGAGGCCATCAGCTCGACCAGGTCGATCAGGGCCGTGTCGCACGATCCCGCTTCGCCGAAGTACAGGTTCAGGGCGCCGATCGGCCGGCCGCCCCGCCGGATGGGGAAGGCGATGGAGGCGCCGGCGCCGAAGCGGGCCGCACGTTCGCGCCAGGGCTGCGTCCTCTCGTCGCTGCCGAAGTCGTTGCAGACGTATGCGCGGTCATTCACCACCGCGTAGGCCGTGGGTCCGAGGGGGCGGTCGGCGTCCGCCACCAGGCGGATCGCGATGCCGGCGGTGTACTCCCGCGCGGGGCCTGCCCAAGCCACCGGAACGATCGCGTCGCCTTGGACCAGCCCGATCCAGGCCATCAAGGCCTGCCCGGATTCGACCGCGATGCGGCAGGCCTGCTCGCACAGGGTCTGGGCGTGGGTGGCATGCAACGTCACCCGCCTCATGTCGGCGAGCGCCCGATAGAAATCCCTCGGCATCCTCCAAGACTCCATGTGCCGCCGGCGTGCACCGATTGGCCCGATGCCGGACGGGGCGGCCGCCTGATCTTGGTAGGCTGGTCGGTCCACGGGCTTGATCTGCCTCAAGGATGGTCGAGCCCGTGGTCCTGAGGAGACGCCCCCCGGCCCGCGCCTGCCAGGCCCGATACGGGCCTGCCCAGCACATTGAGCGGGATCTTGAGGTAGCTGACCCCGTCGCCCTCGGGCGGAGGGAAATGGCCGGCGCGGATGTTGATCTGGATGGACGGCAGGATGAGCATGGGCACCTCCAGCGTGCGATCGCGCGCCTCGCGCATGCGGACGAATTCGTCTTCGCCCACACCGTCACGCATGTGGATGTTGCTGTTTCGCTGCTCGGCTACCGTCGTCTCCCAGGCCGCTTGCCGGCCCGCTGGCGGGTAGTCGTGGCAGACGAAGACCCTGGTCTGCGGCGGCAATGCCAGGAGGCGCCGCATCGAGCGGTACAGCGTGCGCGCGTCGCCGCCGGGGAAGTCCGTGCGGGCCGTGCCCACATCCGGCATGAACAGCGTATCGCCCACGAAGACCGCCCCGTCCACCAGATAGGCCATGTCCGCCGGGGTGTGCCCCGGCACCATCAGCGCACGCGCCTGCACCTCGCCGATCCTGAACTCCTCATCGTCCTGGAACAGGTGGTCGAACTGCGCGCCATCGGGCACGAAGTCGCGCTCGAGGTTGTAGAACTTCTTGAACGTCGCCTGGACGTCCTTGATGCGTTCGCCGATGCCGATGCGCCCTCCAACCTTTTCCTGCAGATGACGCGCTGCCGACAGGTGGTCGGCGTGGGCGTGCGTCTCCAGGATCCATTGCACCTGCAGGCCTTGGTCGCGGACGAACGCGAGCAGCCTGTCGGCCTGCCCGGTGCTTGTGCGGCCGGACTTGATGTCGAAATCCAGCACCGGGTCGACGATGGCCGCGCAGCCGGTGGCGTTGTCCGCGATGACGTAGGACACGGTCCACGTCTTGGGATCGAAGAAGGCTTGGACGGTGGTTCTGGCAGACATGTCGGGCCCTTTGCTCAAACGCTATATCGACAAACGATATATTGAACGATATATTGTCTGCAGTCCGAAGTCAAAGGAGCGCCCGTGCCGGCACGCCGAACCGTCATCGATCCCCATGTCCTGCGGCAGGCCGCGGGCCAGGCCGTGGGCGCCCTCAGGGTGCTCGCCAATCGGGAGCGCCTGCTGCTGCTGTGCCAGCTCTCCCAGGGGGAGATGTGCGTCGGCGACCTGGAAGCGGCGCTGGACATCCGCCAACCCACGCTGTCGCAGCAACTGGGCGTTCTTCGCTCCGAAGGCGTGGTGGCCACCACGCGCGAAGGCAAGCGCGTCTACTACAGCATTGCGGATCCCAAGGTGATGCAGATCCTCGAGGTCCTCTACCGTGTCTATTGCCCCAAGGACTGAGCCATGAACATCGACTGGAACGCCTTCACGCCGCTGGCCTCCCTGGCCGGCGGGCTGCTCATCGGCTTGGCGGCTGCCATGCTCGTGCTGCTCAACGGCCGCATCGCCGGCATCAGCGGCATCCTGGGCGGCCTGCTCGGCCCGATGAAGGGCGACGTCTTGTGGCGCCTGGCCTTCGTGCTGGGTCTCGTCGCCTCGCCGATCCTCTATGCACGCTTCGCCCCGGTTCCCGTACCTCGCATCGATGCGGGCTGGGTGGGGCTGGTGCTCGCAGGGGTGCTGGTCGGTGTCGGCACCCGCTACGGCGGAGGATGCACCAGCGGCCATGGCGTATGCGGCCTGTCCCGGCTGTCCCCTCGTTCCCTGGTCGCCACGGCGGCCTTCATGGCGGCGGGATTCGTCACCGTATTCCTCATCCGCCACGCAACAGTCACCTGAGGAGCCACCATGCAGATTCTCACTTCGCTGCTCGCAGGTCTCGTGTTCGGCCTCGGACTCGTGCTCTCGGGCATGGCCAACCCCGCCAAGGTGCTCGGGTTCCTCGACCTGGCCGGGTCCTGGGATCCCTCCTTGGCTCTGGTGATGGCCGGTGCCATCGCCGTCGGGCTGGTCGCCTTCACCTGGGCCCGCCGCCGGACCACCTCGCTGCTCGGCCTGGACATGAAGCTGCCGACGGCGCGCCGCATCGACGCCAGGCTGGTCGGCGGCAGCCTGCTGTTCGGGGCGGGCTGGGGCATCGCCGGCTTCTGCCCCGGGCCTGCGCTCGCGGCGCTCGGCATGGGCGAACCGAAGGCCTTGGTGTTCGTCGTGGCGATGCTGCTGGGCATGGGCCTTTTCGAGGTGCTGGAGCGGCGGGCCGCGGCCGCCAGACGGAAGGCCTGAGCGATGACCCACGCTCGGGCCCCGTGGGTCAAGCGCGCCGGCAGGCGCCGCGCTCCTGCCGATGCGAGGACGCGGGCTCGCCGCCGCTGCGCTGACACTGCCCACACCTGACCACAT
This sequence comes from Aquabacterium sp., assembly GCA_004322345.1. GTDB lineage: Bacteria > Pseudomonadota > Gammaproteobacteria > Burkholderiales > Burkholderiaceae_C > Aquabacterium. Next base: position 24,086 of record SCTQ01000031.1, read on the forward strand.
GCCCTCGCCGCCTTCCTTGCTCTCCGCCGAAATCGCCCTGCCGCAGGCGCAGTGGTCCACCTTGTTCGCGCTGCTGGCGGCGCTGGCGGCCGGACTGATCATCGGGCTGGAGCGCGGATGGCAGGACCGCGACCTGGCCGCCGGCAGCCGAGTCGCGGGGCTGCGCACTTTCGCGCTGCTGGGCCTGCTGGGTGGGGTGCTGGGTGCGCTGGCCTCGTCCGCCGGGCCATGGCCCCTGGCCGCGGGCCTTCTCGGATCCGCGATGGTGGCGGCGCGCGGCTATCGTGAATCGGTGCGGGCGAGCGGAAGCCTGAGCGCCACCTCGGCCATCGCCCAGGTGCTGACCGTCGCCCTCGGGGCGCTGGCCGCGCTCGGCATGCCGGTGGTCGCCGTGGCCTGTGCAGTGCTGGCCGCCGTCCTGCTCGACCTGCGCTCCACCCTGCATCGCTGGCTGCAACTGATCCGGCGCAGCGAGCTGGACGCCGCGCTGCAGATGCTGGTGCTGTCGGTGGTCGTGCTGCCGTTGCTGCCGGATGCGGGCTACGGGGGCTTCTCCGCGCTCAACCCGTACCGCCTGTGGTGGGCCGTGGTGCTGGTCGCAGGCCTGTCGCTCTGCGGTCACATCGCCATGCGCGTGGCCGGCGCCCAGCACGGGGCGCTGTGGACGGGCCTGCTCGGCGGCCTGGCCTCGTCCACGGCCGCGACACTGGCCATCGCCCGCAAGCTGCGCGCCCAGGACATGCCGCTGCAGCCCGGCCTGGCCGGCGCGCTGGCCGCATGCGCGGTGATGTTCTGCCGCATTGGCGTGATCGTGCTGGCGCTGGCCCCGTCGCTCGGGCTGCGCCTGCTGGCGCCGCTCCTGTCCGCCGCCGTGGTCCTGCTGATCGCCGCAGCGCTGCACTGGCGTCGCCGCGACCGCGCGGACGCCGGCGTGGCCATCGTGCAGGGGCGGCCCTTCGACTTGGCCGTGGCGCTGGGATTCGGTCTGTACCTGGGGATCACGACCGTGCTGCTGGAACTGGGACAGCGCTGGTTCGGCTACTCGGCGCTGCACGCGGTGGCGCTGCTGGCGGGCTTGGCCGACGTCGACGCGATCACTGTTTCGCTGGCGCGCATGCAGGGCGCCGGCGCGGTGCCGGGCGGCGTGGCGGCCACGGCCATCGGCCTGGCGGTGCTGTCGAACATGGCTGCCAAGGCGACGATGGCGTGGACGACCGCAGGGCCGGCGTTCGGACGCCCCATCGCGATCGCCTATGCAGGCGCCCTGCTGGCCGGTGGAATGGTGCTGGCCGCAGCCGCCGGCTGGCACTGAACCCTGCGGCTGCGGCGTGCCACCGCCGGGACGGCTCAGTCCGCAGGCCGGGCCTGGACCCGCTGGCCCGGCTGCAGGCCGGCGGGCGGGTACACCACCACGACGCTGCCGGCGGCAAGTCCGCGGCGGACCCAGGCCTCGCTGCCATTGCGCCCGCCCAGTTCGACGATGCGCTGTCGTGCGACGCCCTCCTCCACCGTGAACACGGCCTGCGAGGCGCCGCCGTCGCGCGCGGTCGGGAAGACCGCACTGACCGGCACCTTCACCGCGGCCGGCTCGCTCAGCGTGACGATGCGCACGCCCACACGGAAGCCGTCGCCCACCGCCCGCCACTCGGCAGGCGCCCGGTCCTCCGCCGTGGGGTCGATCAGCACGCGCACGCGCTGCTCCTCCACACCCAGCGCGGACACCTTCGTGAAGGCCGCCGGCTCCACCCGGCGTACGCGGCCCTCCACCTTCGCCGGCCCGCCCCAGCGCTCGATGACCACCCGGCGCCCCGGCAGCGCCTGCAGCGCGTCGGTGGTCAACAGCTCGGCCACCACTTCGAGCCGCCGGGTATCGCCCACCTCGACGACGGGAGTGCCCAGGGCCACGTGTCCTTCGCTTGCCTGGAGCACGCGCAGGACCGCCCCGCCGACCGGCGCACGCAGCACGAAGCTGCGGCGCCCACCCGTCGCGGGCTGCCGCACCGCCACGAGCGCGGCGCGCGCCTGCTCGACACCGAACTGCGCCGCGCGCAGCGCGCTCCCCGCGGCGTGCAGCTCGTCCTGCGCGGCGAGCAAGGCAAGCTGGTCGGATTCCAGCCGCGTGGGCGCCACGAAGCCCTGGGTCGCAAGCTGGGCGCTGCGCTGCGCCTGGCTCGCAGCCTGGCGGCGTGCGACCTCGGCCCGCTCCAGGCGCGCCCGGGCTTCCTGCGCTCCTGCCCGGGCGATCTGCAGCTGCAACTGCAGGTCGCGCTGCGTGCGGTCGTCCAGCATCGGCGAGAGCGCCGGCTCCAGCCTGGCGATCGCCGCGCCTTCGGCGACAGTGTCGCCCTCGCGCAGCGCGATGCGGTCGAGCCGGCCCGTCAACGGAGCGGACACGACGTAGCGGTCACGCACGCGCGTGCGCGCGTCCTCCTCGATGGACATCTCGAACGGGCCGCGTACCGCGTTCGCGGTCTGCACGGGCGTCGGCCGCGGGGCGAACGCCCACGCCAGCAGCCCCGCCGCTGCCAACAGTGCCCCGGCGACTCCAGCCGCGGTGGATCTCTTCATCGTTACTCCCTCGTCTTCAGCACGGCCACCAGATCGAGCCGGTCGATGCGCCGGCGCACCACCAGCGCGCTGCCCACGCCCGCCACGAGCACGCACAGCGCGGCCCATGCATACGTACGCGGGCGGATCGTCGCGGGGAACATGAACTGGTCCGAGCGCAACAGCTCGTTGACCCCATGCACCAGGGCCCAGCCCATCACCATGCCCAGAGGCAGCGCCAGCAGGATGACCAGCGCCATCTCCCCCAGCAACAGGGCCGACACCTCGGCGCGGGTGAAGCCCAGCACGCGCAGCGAGGCCAGTTCCCAGCCGCGCTCGGCCAGCGCGATGCGCGCGTTGTTGTAGACGACGCCGATCGATATCACCGCGGCGAACGCCGTCAGCACGGTGCTCATGATGCGGACATTGCGTGCGCTGATCTCCTGCATGTTCCTCAGCATCGTGGCCTTGCTGAACGCACCGGCGGCGCGGGGCAGCGCCTTGCTGGCCTCCAGCAGCGCGGCCTCGCGGCCCGGCTCGACGCCCAGGACCCACCCGGTGGACAGGTCGCCCTCGCCCAGCGCGCGGTTGAGCGCGCCACGTTCCATGTAGGCATTGACGCCCATCATCTCGCGCACCGTGGCGCCCACTTGCAGGACGAGCGTGCGCGGCGCGCCGCTGAGCACCTCGGCCTGCACCAGGTCGCCAGGCCGCAGGCCCAGCTTGTCGGCGAGACGGTCGGTCATCACGAGCGCGCCGCCTTCCAGCATCGTTGCGGCGCCTTGCGCGTCGACCACGCGGTAGAGGTCCGGCCGCCCCGCGTAGCCGCGGATCATGCTGCGCTCGCGGCGGTGGCCGTTGACCAGCGTCACGGGCACGAAGCGCGTGGACTCGACCTGGCGCACGCCGGGCAGGCGGGCCAGTTCGAGCCGTGCGGTGTCGTCGATCGGGTCGCCGGTCCACACGGTCACGTCCCCGCGCAGCGACAACTCGAACTGGGTATGCACGATGACGTCGATGGCATCGCGGAAGAAATTGCCCATCACGGTGATGGCCACCGCTGCCGCGACGCCGCCGATGCCCAAAGCGGTCCGCAAGGGCCGGCGCTCCATGTTGCGCAGGATCATGCGCAGTGCCGGCGCCATCGCACGCACCCCCAGCCGGTCGAGCAGCAGCGGCCGGAAGCGGCCGGGCGCCGGCGGGCGCATCGCCTCGGCCGGCGGCAGCCGCACCGTTGCCAGCACCGCCTGCAGCGTACCGGCCACGGCGGTAGCCAAGGTCACGGCCGCAGCCATCGCCACGAGGCCGGGGGCGAGCCGGTGCTCGAAGCGGGGAAACTCGAAGAACTCCGCATACAGGCCCGTGAACAGGCTGCCCAGCTGTCGCCCCAGGAGCAGTCCCAGCACCAGGCCGCCGGCGGCGATCAGCAGCACCAGCTTGAGGTAGTGCCAGCCGATGGCCAGATCGGCATAGCCCAGCGCCTTGAGCGCCGCGATCTGCTCGCGCTGGGTCCCGACCAGGCGGGAGATCACCACGTTCAGCAGGAAGGCTGCGACACCCAGGAAGATCGCGGGAAGCACCGTGCCGATGACGCGTTGCTCCTTGATCTCGTTGTCCAGCATCTGGTGCGACGATTGCTCGGCACGGCCATGCACGTCACGCCCGCCGTAGGGCCACAGGCGTCGCGACAGCACGTCGGCCGCCGCGTGCTCGTCGGCCCCAGGTGCCAGGCGCACGGCCAGGGTGTTGAAGGCGCCCACCATGTCGTAGGCGGCGGCCAGGGTGTCGCGGTCCATCCAGAAGACACCGTAGCCGCGCTGGTCCGGCATGCCCCACAGGCCGGCGAAGACGAACTCCGGCGAGACGGCGAGGCCGACGACGCGCAGCACGCGCTGGCGCCCGTTGATCTGCGCCTGCAAGGTATCGCCGGGCCGCAGGCCCCGGGCCAGCGCGAACCCGCGCGAGGCCAGCACGGGCAGGCTGGCCTGGCCAGCCCCGGCCTGGGCGGTCAATGCCGATCCTTCGCGTACCGTGACCCGGTTCAGGCGCGCCGGCTGGCGCAGGTCGATCCCGACCAACTGGCCGACGATCGGGTCGGCGACCCCGGGCAGCGACACCCTCACCACGGCCTCGATGCCGGTCTGCACCTCGGCGACGCCCGGCGCCTCGCGCAGGCTGGACTCCAGCGCCCGGGGGGCGCGCTTGAGGCCGGCGAAAAGGTCCGCAAAGCGGCCCGACTCGTAGAACTCGTCCCGCGCGGCGGCCAGGGAGTCCACCGCGGACAGGCTGGTGATGAAGCCTCCGATGCCCGCGGCCACCACCAGCGCGATCGTCAGCGCCTGGCTCCACAGCAGGCCCAGGTCGCGCAGCAGCTTGCGGTTCAGCGCCCTCATGCCCGGATCACCACGTCAGCTCACCCGGCGTCAGCTTGCGGGCGTTCTGCTCGATGCGCTGGATGGTGCCGTCGGCCAAGCGAACCACGCGGTCGGCCATGCCGGCGATGGCGGCGTTGTGCGTGATCACGATGGCGGTGGTACCCAGCTCGCGGTTGACACGGGCGATCACCTCGAGCACGAGCTTGCCGGTCTGGTAGTCGAGAGCACCGGTGGGCTCGTCGCACAGCAGCACCTCGGGTCGCTTGGCGATGGCGCGCGCGATGGCCACGCGCTGCTGCTCGCCGCCGGACAACTGCGCCGGGAAGTGGTCGGCTCGGCCGGCCAGCCCCACCTGGGCGACCGCCTCTTGCGCCGGCATCGGGTCATGCGCGATGTCGGTCACCAGCGCCACGTTCTCGCGCACGGTCAGGCTGGGAATGAGGTTGTAGAACTGGAACACGAAACCCACGTGCTCGCGCCGGTAGGCGGTGAGCACGGCCTCGCCGGCCCCGTCGAGGCGCTGCTGCCCGAACCGCAGCGTGCCCGCGGTGGGCACGTCCAGCCCGCCCAGGATGTTCAGCAAGGTGGACTTGCCGCTGCCCGACGGCCCCAGCAGCACGATGAACTCGCCCCGGCGGATGTCCAGGTCGACGTCGTGCAGTGCGCGCACCTCGACCTCGCCGGTGCGGTAGGTCTTGGCGAGGCCGCGCGCGTGAAACAGGAGTGAATCGTCCTCGGAGGGCATGCCCGTTTTGTCGCGGATCGTCGGCTGAAGAGGGTTGACCCGCGTCAATGCAGGCGCGCTCCCCCGGGTAGCCGTGCCCCTGGCGCGCGGTCCGGGACCGGACGCCACGCCGATTGCGATTCCTCAAAGGCAACGGATCCGTCGGGCAGAAGAATCCGGACCTCCACGACGGACGGGAAGCGCCGCCGTGCGGCCAGCAGGAGGGCAAGGATGCATTCGAGGAACCCGGTGCCGTTCGACGGCCGTCCCATGGCGAAGCGCGGCCGGCGAGAGGCCGCCTCGTGACGCGGGGGTGGTTCCTGCCCGCAGGCGCGCTCGCCGCGGCGCTGCTCGCCGGTTGCGGTGCCTTGCCACCGACGGCGCCCCCCGCCAGCTTCGCGCCCGTGCTCACGCGTGCCCTGCCCTCCGTCGTGGGCATCTATGCCCTGCAGCGGCGCGAGGATTGCGAGGGGGCGGACGCGGCCACGCGGGACATCGACGAGCCCCAGGTCGGCGCAGGTTTCGTGATCGACCGCGAGGGCCGCATCGCCACGGCGGCGCACATCATCGACGAGGCCGAGTGCATCGTCGTGCGGTATGCCGATGGCCGCGTCGCGGAGGCCCGGCCGCTGGTCGTCGACAGGCCGAGCGACATCGCCGTGCTGGCCGCCCCGGCCGGCATAGCGCCCGCGGCGCCCGTGGGCCGCAGCGCGGCGCTGCGGCCGGGCGACTGGGTGCTGGCGGTCGGCGAGCCCTTCGGCCTGGGCCGCTCGGTCGCGCC
>SCTQ01000310.1 GCA_004322345.1 Aquabacterium sp.
GGGTCGGTGAAGCTGCCACGGATCACCACGTCCAGGCCCGTGTCGGTCAGGGTCTCGGTGAACTCCACGTTCGCCACCGTGGGGAAGACGTTGAGCACGGTGACCTCGGCGCTGGCGCTGGACTGTCCACCGTCCTCGTCGCTGACCGTCGCCACCACGCTGAAGGTGTCGCGGTCGGTCAGGTCGTTGTTGCTGCCGGTGAGGTCGTCGTCCAGGTAGCGGTGGGTCGCCGTCCACTGGCGTGTCACGGGGTCGATGGCGGCCAGGCTGGTGCTGCCGTCGCCCCAGGCCAGCGTCACCTGGTGGCGGTCCGCCAGGCCCGGGTCGGCCAGCCGGCCCGTCACGGTCACCAGGCCGCCTTCGGCCACCTCGGGGCCGTCGGGCCCCATGCCCAGGATGCGCGGCGCCTCGTTGGCGACCTGCAGGTCCAGGGTTGCTGCACCCATGCCGCCGTCGTCGTCGGCGATCGACGCATGGACCACGTAGTCGCCGTCGTCGGCATAGACGTGGCTGATCTCGAAGCCGCGCACGCTGGTGCCGAGCGTGATGCGCTCGGTCTGCCCATCGCCCCAGTCCACGTCCAGGCTGAAGCGGTCCGGCGCGCCGGCGTCGGCAATGAGCCCGGCCACGCGGACGGACTGGCCTTCCCGCGGCGTGCCGACGGTGCCCAGCTGCAGGCTCGGTGCCGCATTGCCTACGTCAACGGCATGCGTGGTGGTGTAGGCGCCGTCCTGGTCGATGGCGGTGATGCGCACCACGTGGGCCCCGTCGTCGCTGAAGCGGTGGGTCAGCACCTGGGGCGCCCCCGGGGCGGCCGATGCGGCGTCGTAGCTCTCGACGCTGCCGTCGGCCCAATCGACGATCCAGCGGCTGACGGTGTCGGCGCCGGGGTCCTGGGCGCTCAGCGCCAGCACGTAGTCCTCGCCTTCCACGGCGGTGCCGCTGCCGCTCGCGGCCAGCGTCGGCGCCACCTCGCGCACGGTGACGCGCGTGAGCAGCTCGGCGAAGCCGCCGTCCTGGTCGGCCACGCGTCCGCGCACTGTCACCACGCCGGCCTGCCCGAACCAGGCGCCGTCCAGCGTGACGGTCGGCGTCGTGGCGTTCGTCACCTCGAAGCTGCCGTCGTTGTCGACATCGAAGCTGTAGCGCAGGCCATCCGCGAGATCCACGGACGACGCATCGGTCGCACCGACGAAGCTCACGCTGACGGCACCGCCCTCTTCCACCGGACCGCCGTTGACCAGGGCTGCGGCCGTGGGTGCACGGTTGAGCACCGTCACCGGCGTGGAGTAGGAGTCCACCACCGAGCCGTCGGCATAGGTCACGCGCACGCCGGCCGCGAAGCTGCCGTCGTCGGCAGGCGTCAGGCTGGTGGTCTGGCCGACGGCATCGTCGAAGCTGCCGTCGCCGTCGAGATCCCAGGCCCACGACACCGGGGTGCCCACGGCGCTGGCGCTCAGGGTCAGGACCGATCCCTCTTCTCCCCGGTAGGGCCCGCCGGCCTGCACCTGGGAGCGGTCCACCGCCACTGCCACCGCCACGGCGTTGGAATAGGTCGGCGAGCCCGCGGTGTCTTCGTCTTCGGCACCGATGCGCACGGTGTAGCTGCCCGGCTCGGCATAGACGTGGCTGGCCGCGTAGGCGTTGCTGCCCAGTGCCTCGATGGCGCTGCCGTCGCCCCAGTCCAGGTACCAGCCCGTGACGCTGTCGTCGGCCAGGTCGAGGCTGTTGAAGCTGACCGCGTAAGGCGCACCCACCCGGGCCGTGCTGCCGCCTTGCAGCAGCACCGTGGGCCGCAGGTCCGCGATCACCAGGCTGGTGGACGCGGTGCTCACCCCGTCGGCGCTGGTGGCCTGCACGCCGATCGAACGCCGGCCGCTGTCGTTGATGCCCAGCCGCTTCAGGTCGGCCCAGCTCAAGGCCAGGTTGTTGCCGAAGGCGTCGTCGAATTCGCCGTCGCCGTCCACGTCCCAGGCCAGCGGTGCGCTGAGCGACGTGGCACCGCCCAGCAAGGTGATCGAGGCCGCCAGGCTCAGCCCCCCGCCTTCGGCGATGCTCAGGGGTGCCAGGGCGATCAGCGGCCCGGTGACGACCTGCACGGCCTCGAAGGTGTCGTAGGTGACGAGCCCGGAGGTCGGCGTGAAGCTGCCGCCGCTGCGCTGGCCGGCCTGCAGCGTGCCTGCATGGCTGTCGGGCACGGTGGGGCTGAGGTTCAACGGGTTGGCGTCCTGCGGGTCGAAGACCAGCTTGTCGTAGGGAGCGGTGTTGAGCTCGTCGCCGTGCAGCAGCACGGCGGCGCTGAGCGGCAGCGCGGCGCCGGCCACGCGCATGGTGTCGGCCTGGGTGCCGCCGAAGGCTTCGATGCGGCTGCCGGCGCCGGCGCGTTCGATGACGATCTCGTCGGCACCTTCGCCGCCCAGCACGGTGAGCTCGGTGCCGGCGCGGCTCGCGCCGAGCTGCACGCGATCGGCACCGCCGCCCAGGTCCACCGTGGCCTTGCGTGGCAGGTCGCTCAGCACCGCGCGGTCGCCGCCGCCGCCGGTGCGCAGCCTGATCTCGATGTCGCCTGCCTCGGGCGCGGCCAGCAGTTGCAGATCGTCCGCGCCGCTGCCCAGTTGCACGTCCAGGGTCTCGATGCCGTCGAACTCGGTGCGCTGCTGCGCCGGCGGCGGCAGGGCCGCGCCCAGGGCGGCATGGCCCAGGGTGATCACGCCCGCCGGTTGCGTGCCCGAGCCCGCTGCGCCGACGTACACCTGGCTGCCGTCCGCACTGGCGGTGATCGACATCGGGCGGTCGAGGCCGCTCAGGCCGTCCACCCCGTTGCGCAGGCGTTGCAGGAAGCTCAGGGTGCCGCTTGCGGCATCGCGGGCGAAGACGGCCACCGAGTTGTCCTCGGCGCCGGCCACCAGCAGCAGGCGCTGGTCGGGCGTCAGGGCCAGGTCGGTGGCGCCGTCCAGGCCCCGCACGCCCTGGCTCAGGTTGTTGACGATCTGCACCAGGGCCAGGCCGTTGCCGCTGCGCGCGAACACCGCCAGCCGGTCGCCGACGGTGCAGGCCAGGTAGACCGATCCGTCGTCGGCGCTGACCTCGATGGCCGATGCGCCGTCCAGGCCCAGGGCCCCGTCGAACCGTTGCAGCTCCTGCAGGGTGTCCGCGTCCAGCACGACCAGGCGGTCCTGGCTGCTGTCGCTCACGTAGACCAGGCGGCCGTCCCGGCTGACGGCGATGTGATCGCCCGTCACGGCGGCATTGGTGCCGCTGCTGCCGGCCACCAGGGCGGGGTGGCCGCCCGCGTCCAGCAGGGTCTTCGCCACGCCGCCCGCCCCGACGCTGAACACGGCCTGCGGCGCGCCCGGGCTGGTGGCCACGGCCGTCCAGGTCGCCTGGCCCAGGTGGGCCTGGGTGGCGACGAAGCCCAGGTTGCCGTAGGCGTCGCGCTGGAACACCGTCAGGCCGCCGTTGGCCGCGCTGCTGCCGGTGATGACGAAGCTGCCGTTGCCGCTCAGGGCCAGGCTGCTGACGCCGGCCAGGCCGCTGACGCCGTTGGAGCCGTCGCGCAGCATCTGGCGTTCGCTCAGGTCGCCGGGGTTCAGCACGACCAGGGCCTGGCTGTCCGGGCTGATGGCGTAGACGAGCTTGTCGGCCATCGGGCTGGCGACGATCTGCGTCAGCGCCGGCAGGTCGGCGCCGGCCGTGGTGCCGGCCGATGCGGTGTAGTTGATGAAGTACACCGAGTTGGCCGCCATGGAGCTGGCGGCCACCGAGTACG
>SCTQ01000311.1 GCA_004322345.1 Aquabacterium sp.
GGCGCGGGCCGCCGCCGGCTGGACCGCCGCCGGCATGCTCAGCCCGCTGGCCGAGCTGGAATGCGCCGACGCCGCCAGCGCCGTGCGCGGGCTGCGCTCGATCGAGCTGTGGTCGCAGGTCGTGCCTGCATTGCCGGGGCCGGTGGACTTTCGCCGCGCCGGCAGCCTGCTGCTGGCGCATCGCGGCGACGAGCCGAGCGCGCGGCGGTTGCTCGACACGCTCAAGTCCAAGGCGCCCGCGGGCCTGGAGCCTCAGCCGCTGTCGGCCGACGAGCTGCGCCAGCACGAGCCTGCCGTGCACGGGGCGTCCGCCGCCTGGCTGCTGTCGGGCGAAGGCCAGATCCACACGGTGCAGGCCATGCACGCGCTGGCCGACGGCGCCACGCACCGCGGCACCTCATGGCGCTGGAACCGGCCGGTGCAGCACCTGCGGCCCTACACACTGGACACCGAGGGCTACGACCATGTCTTCGACGTGCGCGGCCTGGGCGCGCGGCCCGACCTGCAGGTGCGCGGCGTGCGCGGCGAGGTGCTGTGGATCCACGCGCCCGGCCTGCTGCTGCACCGGCCGATGCGCCTGCTGCATCCGCGCCACCGCGTCTACGTCGTGCCGCGCCCCGGCGACCTGGTGCTGGTGGGCGCCAGCGAGATCGAGAGCGAGGACCGCTCGCCCATCTCCGTGCGCACCACCCTGTCGTTGCTCAGCGCCGCGCACAGCGTGCTGCCCGAGCTGGCCGAGGGCCGCGTCGTGCACACCGAGACCAACCTGCGCCCGGCCCTGCCGGACAACCTGCCCTGCCTGCTGACGCAGCCGGGGCTGACGCGCATCAACGGCCTTTTCCGCCACGGCTGGCTGCTGGCGCCGGCGCTGGTGGAAGAGGCGATCGAGCAGGCCGGACTGCTGCCGCAGAGCCTGCAGGAGACGGCCCCATGAACACCCCCGCGACGATCAGCGTGCTGGTCAACGGCGAGGCTTGCGAGCTGCCCGTTGGCACCGACCTCGCGCAACTCGTCGGGCGCCTTGCAGCCAGAGGCGTCTGCGCAGACAGCCTTGCGACTGCGGTCAACGGCGAGTTCGTTGCGCGCGGCCTGCGCACCGGCCACACGCTGCTCGACGGCGATCGGGTCCAGTGCTTCCAACCCATCGTCGGCGGGTGACCATGGCCCACCCCCTGCGCGCTTCGCGCGCCTCTTTCGAGGAGGCGTCACCCGTGGGCCGGCAAAGCCGGATCCACGGCATCCGCTGGCCTTGGCTGGCGGCATACCGACGCCCCGCTCAACCCACGGCCCGGAGCGCCTCATGAATCCTTCCGTCCTGCACATCGCCGGCACGGCACTCTCCAGCCGCCTGCTGCTCGGCAGCGCCGGCTACCCCTCGCCCCAGGTGCTGCAGGACGCCGTCGCCGCGTCCGGCACGCAGGTGGTCACGCTGGGCCTGAAGCGCCAGCTCGCCACGCCCGCCGGCGACAACGGCTTCGTCGAGATGGTGCGCGCCAGCGGCGTGCACCTGCTGCCCAACACCGCGGGCTGCCGCACGGCGCGCGAGGCCGTGGCCCTGGCCCACATGGCGCGCGAGCTGCTGGGCACGCACTGGATCAAGCTGGAAGTCATCGGCGACGAGCACACGCTGCAGCCCGATCCCTTCGAGCTGGTGGACGCCGCCGCGCAGCTGGTGCGCGCGGGCTTCGAGGTGCTGCCCTATTGCACCGACGACCTCGTCACCTGCCAGCGGCTGCTGGATGCCGGCTGCACGGTGCTGATGCCCTGGGGCGCGCCCATCGGCTCGGCCCAGGGCCTGCTCAACCCCTGGGCCCTACGCACGCTGCGTGCGCGGCTGCCGCGGGCGGTACTGATCGTGGATGCAGGCATCGGCGCGCCCTCGCATGCGGCGCGGGCGATGGAGCTGGGCTTCGATGCGGTGCTGCTCAACTCCGCCGTCGCGCAGTCGCCGGACCCCGTGCGCATGGCGCGCGCCTTCGCGCTTGCGGTGCAGGCCGGGCGCCTGGGCTGGGAGTCGGGGCTGATCGCCCCGCAGGACATGGCCGTGGCCAGCACGCCGGTGGGCGGGCGGCCCTTCGAGCTGTGAGCGCCATGGCATCGCCGCCCATCGCTTGGACCGTCGCCGGCTCCGACAGCGGCGGCGGCGCCGGACTGCAGGCCGACCTGCGCGCCTTCGACGCCTTCGACGTGCACGGCTGCAGCGCGGTGGCCGCGCTGACGGCGCAGCACTCGCGCGCGGTCGAACGCATCGAGGCCGTCTCGCCGCAGATGCTGCAGGCCCAGCTCGCCGTGCTGGCCGCCGATCTGCCGCCACGCGTGGTCAAGACCGGCATGCTGGGCAGCGCGGTGAACGTCGAGGTGGTGGCGCGCTGCATCGACGCGCTGCGCGCGGCGCATCCGCTGTCGGGCGTCGCGCTGGTCGTCGATCCGGTGCTGGGCGCGAGCAGCGGCGCGTCCTTCGCCGACGACGCCGTGCTGCGTGCGATACGCGAGCACTTGCTGCCGCGCGCCACGCTGGTCACGCCGAACCGGCACGAGGCCGCGCGCCTGCTGGGGCTGCCTGTGCTGGCCGATGCCGCCGCGGTCGAGCACGCCGCACGCGCCTTGCAGGCGCAAGGCCCCCGCGCCGTCGCCATCACCGGCGGCGACGCCGCCACCGCCGCGCAGGCGGCCGACAGCGAGGACTATCTGCTCGCCCCGCAGGCCGAAGGCTGGCTCGCGCTGCCGCGCCTGGACACGCCCCACCACCACGGCAGCGGCTGCACCTACGCCAGCGCCGCCGCCGCCGCGCTGGCCCACGGCTTTGCCGAAGCCGAAGCCGTCGTGCTGGCGAAGATGGCCACGCACCACGCGCTGCGGCACGGCTACGCGGCCGGCTCGGGCGCGGGCCCCGTGCATGCGCGCGCGGGCTTTGCGCGGGACACCGGCAACCTGCCGTCGCTGCGCCTGAGCGGCGCGCCTTCCGGCTTCGCCCCGCTGGCGCAGCCCGACATGGGCCTGTACGCCATCGTCGACGACGCCGGCTGGGTCTACCGCATGCTGGAGGCCGGCGTGCGCACGGTGCAGCTGCGCATCAAGGATGCCGGCGCACACGAGCTGCGCCACGAGATCCGCCGCGCCGTGGCCGCCGCACGGGCGGCAGGCGCCCAGCTCTTCGTCAACGACCACTGGCAGTTCGCGCTGCAGGAGGGTGCATACGGCGTGCACCTGGGCCAGGAGGACCTGCAGGCGGCCGACCTGCCGCGCATCGCCGCGGCCGGCCTGCGCCTGGGCGTCAGCACCCACGCCTATTGGGAAGTCTGCCGCGCCTGGGCCCTGCGCCCCAGCTACATCGCCTGCGGCCCCATCCATGCGACGCAGAGCAAGGCCATGCCGTGGATCGCGCAGGGCGAGGACAACCTGGCCTATTGGTGCGGCCTGCTGCCGCTGCCGGTGGTGGCCATCGGGGGAATGGACGTGCCGCGCACGCGGCGCGCACGCGCCTGCGGTGCCGCCGGCGTGGCCGTGATGAGTGCCATCACGGCCGCGGCGGACCCGCAGCGCGCCGCGCAGGCGCTGCTGCGAGCCGCAGCCCAGGCCGGGCCCCGGCACCCGGGGCCGCCGCGGGCACGGCCGACGCTGGCGTAGCCAGCACCCGGCCGCTGCTCAGGTCACTTCCGCAGTTCGGGCGAATCGGACAACGCCTTCAGCAGCTTGGCCAGAGCATCGTCGGAGGCGCGCTTGGCCGACAGCGAGAAGTCGGCCTTGAACTCGCTGAACGGTGCCTTGCCCTGGCCCAGCACCTTGATGTTGGTCACCGGCCGGCCCTGGACGTCGGTCACGGCGACATCGAACTCCACGGTGAACTCGGTCGGCGGCCAGGTGAAGGCGCTGTCGGAGGCCGAGGTGGTGTTGATCTTCGGCGTGATCACGATATTCACCGAACGGGCGGCCGCAGCCGCAGGGTCGTTCGGCTTGTCCAAGCGGACGACGTCGGCGAAGGTCTCGCTGAGCACCTTGTAGATGCCCGGCTCCAGCTCGCGGTACGGGAAATAGCTGACCTTGTCGCCACCGCCGCCGGGAGTCGTCACCTCGCGCGCCTTGTCCTCGGCGCTGATGTAGAAGCCCGCCGTCTTCGCGATCTTGGGGCTGGTGCTGGTGACCTTGGCGAGGTCGGGCGCCAGGGTGATGGGGTGGGCGCAGCCGCCCAGGACGACGGCGCCTGCGGCGAGGGCGAGGCCTGCGAGCAGGCGGCGGGTACGTTCGAACATCATGGCAATTTCTCCCTGTTGATTACTTGAGTGCGTTCTGGAAATCCACGTCCGCGTACAGCGACGTCAGGAGACGCTGCACGATGAGGGGGTAGTTCTGCTGGGCGCGAGGCAGCGCGATGGCCGCCGCGAACGAGGTCTCCCACTCCAGGTCGGCGTGCTTGACCTTGTCGAAGCGGATCTGGCCCTTCTGCGTGACGACGAAGCGGGCGTCGATGAAGCCCTTGCCCACGCCCGTATCGACGTCGGTGTTCAGCAGCTCGCCGCTGATCTCCAAGTCGGCCGACGCGTTCAGGCGCTTGGCCAGTTCCAGCTCCTGGCGCAGCGCCTCCCGCAGGTAGGCGCCGTAGTCGCCACCGACGGACGACGACAGCGTGCTGCCGCGCATGCTGATGCCCTGGACGGCCGGCGTGCCAGCCTTGGCGGCGAAGGTGCCGACCTTGGCCGGCTGGGTGGTGGTCTTTTTCAGCGTATCGATGTTCTCGATGGACACCTGGTACGCGGGCGTCTGGAGCGCGCAGCCCGACATGGCGACGACCAGCGCCGCCACGCCTCCCGTGAGACTGAGATTCCTCTTCAAGATGGTTCCCTTTGATGTGGACGAAAAAAAGCCCCGGAAACCGGAGCAGGGCGAAAGTTACCAGATGAAAGCGGTCGCCCGTTTCCGCAGCAACGGCCCGCGCCCGGATCCGACCTTCATCCGCCATGCGCCGGCACCGCCTCTACGCCACCTTGCGTATTGGCTGCGCAGGGCCCCCGCCAATAACCTGCGCGCCATCCCGGACAAACCCGTCCCGGGGTGACTTGCAGACATCCACCCCCTTCCCCGCCTACCGGGAAGACGACCTTCCTCAGGACCTCTCAGGAGCCACATCCAAATGAACTTCACCCGTCGCACCGCCGCCAAGTCCCTGACCGCGCTGGCTGCCGCCGCCTGCGCGCTGGGCTTCAGCAGCCTGGCCCAGGCCGCCGACACCATCAAGGTCGGCATCCTCCACTCGCTGTCCGGCACGATGGCCATCTCCGAGACCGTGCTGAAGGACGTCGCCCTGATGACGATCGACGAGATCAACGCCAAGGGCGGCGTGCTGGGCAAGAAGCTGGAGCCGGTGGTGGTCGACCCCGCGTCCAACTGGCCGCTGTTCGCCGAGAAGGCCAAGCAGCTGATCACCCAGGACAAGGTGGCCGTGGTCTTCGGCTGCTGGACCTCGGTGTCGCGCAAGTCCGTGCTGCCGGTGTTCGAGGAGAACAACAGCCTGCTGTTCTACCCCGTGCAGTACGAAGGTGAAGAGCTGAGCAAGAACGTGTTCTACACGGGCGCGGCCCCCAACCAGCAGGCCATCCCCGCCGTCGAGTACCTGATGAGCAAGGACGGCGGCAGCGCCAAGCGCTTCGTCCTGCTGGGCACCGACTACGTGTACCCGCGCACCACCAACAAGATCCTGCGCGCCTTCCTGCACAGCAAGGGCATCAAGGACGAGGACATCATGGAGGAGTACACCCCCTTCGGGCACTCCGACTACCAGACCATCATCGCCAACATCAAGAAGTTCGCCTCGGCCGGCAAGAAGACCGCGGTGGTCTCGACGATCAACGGCGACTCCAACGTGCCCTTCTACAAGGAACTGGGCAACCAGGGCCTGAAGGCGACGGACGTGCCGGTGGTGGCCTTCTCCGTCGGTGAGGAAGAGCTGCGCGGCGTGGACACCAAGCCGCTGGTGGGCCACCTGGCCGCCTGGAACTACTTCATGTCCATCAAGAACCCGACCAACACGGCGTTCATCAAGGAGTGGACCGAGTACGCCAAGGCCAAGAACATCGCCGGCCACAAGGACAAGCCGCTGACCAACGACCCGATGGAAGCCACCTACATCGGCATCAAGATGTGGGCGCAGGCCGTCGAGAAGGCCAAGAGCACCGACACCGACAAGGTGATCGCCGCGATGGCCGGCCAGACCGTCAAGGCCCCGGGCGGCTTCGTGTCCACGATGGACCCGAAGAACCACCACCTGCACAAGCCCGTGTTCATCGGCGAAGTGAAGGCCGACGGCCAGTTCAACGTGGTGTGGAAGACCAAGGGCCCGGTGGTCGCCGACCCGTGGAGCGACTACATCCCCGAGAACAAGGGCAAGGTCAACGAGCCTGCGAAGAAGTGATCCTTTCCTGAAGACGACGGGTGCGGCGGCGGATGTCCGGCGCCGCACCCGGACCGAATCGATACGGCTTGCCCCTCCAGGCCGCCGGCCTGCGGGGGCATCTTGCTTTTCCACATGAGATCTGAACTGGCTGCACGAGCGCACCTGCCGCGCCTGAACCTGAAAGCCTCGCTGCACTCGTTGCCGCAGGCGTTCTTCACCGCGCTGTCGGTCATCTGCCTCGTCGGCCTGCTGCTGGCCATGCCCAGCGCCCACGCGCTCACGCCCGAACAGGCGCACGCGATCGCCTCCGGCGACAACGAGACGCGCATCGAGGCGCTGCAGAAGGCGCTGCCCGAGGCCGATGCCAAGCTCGCCGCCCTCGTGCAGGCGCTGCTGGACGATGCCGTGAAGGTGGACGAAAAGCGCACCTACGTCATGCACGACGCCGGATACGTGGACGCCGCCACCGGCGAGGCGGCCACGCCGCCCGAGTCCGCAGAGGACGTCACCAACAACAACCGCATGCGCGGCGAGCTGGAGGCCGCGCTGGCCTCGCTCAAGCTGCTGTCGGACGACGCCGCGAAGCGCGCCGAAGCCATCCGCGAGCTGTCCAGGCAGCCGCTGGGCGACTCCCACCTGCCGATGGTGGAGAAGGCGCTGGCCAAGGAAACCAACCCCGCGCAGAAGGCGACGCTGGAGCGCATGCGCGCGGGCATCCTGATCGCCAGCGAGGACAAGGGCAAGCGACTGGAGGCCGCCAAGTCGCTGGCCGCCAGCGGCCAGAGCGCCGTGCGCAGCCTGCTGCAGGAACGCCTCGCCCCCGATGCCGAGACCGATCCCGAGGTGCGCGGCGTGCTCCAGGTCTCGCTGCAGCAGGTGGAGTCACGCCTGGCCTGGGGCGAACGCGCCGGCGTGGTCTTCACCGGCATCAGCCTGGGCTCCATCCTGCTGCTGGCTGCCCTCGGCCTGGCCATCACCTACGGCCTGATGGGCGTCATCAACATGGCCCACGGCGAGCTGATCATGATCGGCGCCTACGCCACCTACGTGATGCAGAACCTGTTCCGCGCCTGGCTGCCGGGCTGGTTCGACTGGTACATCGTCGCCGCCGTGCCGGCCTCCTTCCTCGCCGCGGCCGTGGTGGGCGCGGTGCTGGAGCGCGGCGTGATCCGCTGGCTCTACGGCCGCCCGCTGGAGACACTGCTGGCCACCTGGGGCATCAGCCTGGTGCTGATGCAGGCGGTGCGCTCGCTCTTCGGCGCGCAGAACGTGCCGGTGGAGAACCCGAGCTGGCTGTCCGGCGGCATCGAGGTGATGAGCAACCTCACCCTGCCCTACAACCGCCTGGCCATCGTCGCCTTCGCCGCCATCGTGCTGCTCGGCATGAGCCTGCTGATCGCCCGCACCCGCATGGGCCTGTTCGTGCGCAGCGTGACGCAGAACCGGCCGATGGCCTCCTGCATGGGCGTGAACACCGCCCGCGTGGACACCCTGGCCTTCGCGCTGGGCGCGGGCATCGCGGGCCTGGCCGGCTGCGCGCTGTCCCAGGTCGGCAACGTGGGCCCGGACCTGGGCCAGGGCTACATCGTCGACTCCTTCATGGTCGTGGTGCTGGGCGGAGTCGGCCAGCTGGCGGGCACCGTCTACGCGGCCCTGGGTCTGGGCGTGCTCAACAAGTTCCTCGAGGGTTGGGCCGGTGCGGTGCTGGCCAAGATCATGGTCCTCGTCTTCATCGTCGTCTTCATCCAGAAGCGGCCGCAAGGGCTGTTCGCGATGAAGGGCCGCAGTGCCGAAGCCTGACCCCACCACCCATCCGAACATGAGCGCCGTCCTCGCATCCCCCCCCGCCGCGCTGGCTCCGCCGCGCGGCCTCCTCCTCGGCACCAAGGGCTGGTCCGGCGTGATGGCCGCGGTCATCGCCATCCTGGTCCTCGCGCCGGTGCTCAACCTGATGGTGCCCGCCGGCAGCGCGCTGCACCTGAGCGACTACATGGTCGCGCTGGTGGGCAAGATCATGTGCTACGCCATCTGCGCGCTTGCGATGGACCTGATCTGGGGCTACACCGGCATCCTGTCGCTGGGCCACGGGCTGTTCTTCGCGCTGGGCGGCTACGGCATGGGCATGTACCTCATGCGCCAGATCGGCCGCGACGGCAACTACAAGAGCGACCTGCCGGACTTCATGGTGTTCCTGAACTGGAAGGAACTGCCCTGGCACTGGGCGCTGTCCGACTCCTTCGTCGCCCAGATGCTGCTGGTGATCCTGGTCCCCGGCCTGCTGGCCTTCGTCTTCGGCTTCTTCGCCTTCCGCTCGCGCATCAAGGGCGTGTACTTCTCGATCATCACGCAGGCGATGACCTATGCCGCGATGCTGCTGTTCTTCCGCAACGAGACCGGCTTCGGCGGCAACAACGGCTTCACCGACTTCAAGCGCATCCTCGGCATCCCCATCGCCACGCCGTCCACGCGCATGGTGCTGTTCGTCATCACGGGCCTGACCCTGGTGGGCTTCTTCCTGATGGCGCGCTGGCTGGTGGGCACCAAGTTCGGCCGCGTGCTGCAGGCGATCCGCGACGCCGAGAACCGCGTGATGTTCTGCGGCTACAACCCGCTGGCCTACAAGCTGGGCATCTGGACGCTGTCGGCCGTGATGTGCGCCATCGCCGGTGCCCTGTACGTGCCGCAGGTCGGCATCATCAACCCCAGCGAGATGTCGGTGCCCGCGGGCATCGAGATCGCGATCTGGGCCGCGGTGGGCGGACGCGCCACGCTGGTGGGCCCGATCATCGGCGCCTTCTTCGTCAACGGCGTGAAGAGCTGGCTGACCGTCGTCGCTCCCGAGTACTGGCTCTACTTCCTCGGCGCGCTGTTCATCGCCGTGACCCTCTTCCTGCCGCAGGGCATCGTCGGCGGCGTGCGCAAGCTGCTGGGCAAGAACGACCAGGAGACCCGCGCATGACCCCCGAACTGATGGCCGCCGGCGCAAAGGCGAAGGAGCTGCACGACCTGCGCGGCAAGGGACTGCCCGAAGGCGCCTCCGGCGCGAGCTATGGCCGCGTCGTGAATCCCGAGGTGGCCGACGTCGCGCACGGCGCGATCCTCTATCTGGACGACATCACCGTCAGCTTCGACGGTTTCAAGGCGCTGAACAAGCTGTCGCTGAACATCAGCGCCGGCGAGCTGCGCTGCATCATCGGCCCCAACGGCGCGGGCAAGACGACGATGATGGACGTGATCACCGGCAAGACGCGGCCCGACTCGGGCAGCGCCTTCTTCGGCTCCAACATCGACCTGCTGCGCCTGCGCGAGAACGCCATCGCCCGCATCGGCATCGGGCGCAAGTTCCAGAAGCCGACGGTCTTCGAATACCTCAGCGTGTTCGAGAACCTGGAACTGGCCCTGGCTGCCGACCGCAGCGCACGCGCGTCGGTGCTCTTCCGCCTGACCGGCGAGCAGCTGGACCGCATCGGCGAGGTGCTGACGCTGATCCACCTGAAGGACCATGCGCAGCGCACGGCCGGCCTGCTGTCGCACGGCCAGAAACAATGGCTGGAGATCGGCATGCTGCTGATGCAGGACCCCAAGCTGCTGCTGCTGGACGAACCCGTGGCCGGCATGACCGACGAGGAGACCGAACGCACGGCGGAGCTGTTCCTCTCGCTGGAAGGCTCGCACTCGCTGGTCGTCGTCGAGCACGACATGAAGTTCATCGGCGAGCTGCAAACCGGCGGCGCCAACGGCGACCGCAAGAAGGTCACCGTGCTGCACGAAGGCAGCGTGCTGGCCGAAGGAACGCTGGCCCAGGTCCAGAGCAACGAGAAGGTGATCGAGGTCTACCTCGGACGCTGAGCGGAAACGAGCGCCATGCTGCAAGTCGAAAAGGTCAACCAGTTCTACGGCGGATCCCACATCCTTCGCGACCTCAGCTTCGAGGCGAAGCTGGGGGAAGTCACCGTCGTGCTGGGCCGCAACGGCGTGGGCAAGACCACGCTGCTCAAGAGCCTGATGGGCCTGGTGCCGATCAAGACCGGGGGCATCCGGCTGGACGGCCGCGACATCCACAAGCTCACGCCGTACGAACGCGTGCGCCTGGGCGTGGGCTACGTGCCCCAGGGCCGCGAGATCTTCGGCCGGCTCACGGTGGAGGAGAACCTGCGCATGGGCCTGGCGAGCAAGCCCGGCGGCACGCCGGTCCCGGGCGAGCTGTTCGAGCTGTTCCCCGTGCTCAAGCAGATGCTGCACCGTCGCGGCGGCGACCTCTCGGGCGGCCAGCAGCAGCAACTGGCCATCGCCCGCGCGCTGGCGGCCGGCCCCAAGCTGCTGATCCTCGACGAGCCCACCGAAGGCATCCAGCCTTCGGTCATCAAGGACATCGGCCGCGTCATCCGCCTGCTGGCCGACCGCGGCACCATGGCCATCGTGCTGGTCGAGCAGTACTACGACTTCGCCGAGGAGCTGGCCGACCAGTACCTGCTGATGGAGCGCGGCGAGATCATCAAGCGGGGGCGCGGCGAGAACATGAAGGCCGAAGGCGTGCGCGAGGCGGTTTCCATCTGAGCCGGCTCAGGCCTCCTGGGAGGGCGTGGCGGCGTTGAGCGCCTCGACATCCGCCGGCAGCAGCTCGATGGTCACGCGCAGGCCCCGCACCGCCTCCATCAGTGCGCGCTCCACCCCCTCGCGCTGCGCGGCGGCACGCGCCAGGCTCCAATCCCCCGGCACGTGCATGTGCATCTGGCAGAACTTGTCCTGGGCGGCGCGCCGGCTGCGCACGTGGTCGAAACGCACCGCGCCCCGGGCCTCGGCCGCCAGGCGCTGCAGCGTGGTGTCGATGGCGGCCAGCTCGGCCGGCTCCAGACCGTGGTCCATCAGCCCGTCCACCGACCGCCGCAGCAGGCTCCAGGCCTCGCGCGTGATGTTGGCCGCCACGCCCAGCGCCAGCAGCGGGTCCAGCCACAGCCAGCCGGTGGCCTGCACGAGGAAGACCCCCACGGCCACGCCGATGGAAGTCCAGACGTCCGTGTAGAGGTGCCGGGCATCGGCCTCCAGCGCGATGGAATGGTGCTCGCGAGAGGCCCGCATCAGCATCCAGGCCACCACGCCGTTGATCACCGAGCTGACCATGGACAGCGCCACCCCGAGGACCGGCGCGTCGATGGGTTGGGGCTGGGCGAAACGCTGCACCGCCGCCCAGGCGATGCCGCCGGATGCGCCCAGGATCAGCAAGGCCTCGAAGCCGCTGGAGAAATACTGCGCCTTGCCATGGCCGTAGGGATGCTCGTCGTCCGGCGGCGCATGGGCCACCGTCACCATCCACAGCGCGAAGACCGCGGCGGCCAGATTGACGAAGGACTCCATCGCGTCGGACAGCAGGCCGACGGAGCCGGTCAGCCACCAGGCCAGGGTCTTCAGGCCGATGGTGGCGACGGCGGCGGCAATGGAGAGATGAAGCCAGCGTTGCACGGACATCGGGCGATTGTCGCCGGCCATGACGGCCGCCCGGCCTGCGCCTACGCGGCCAGGCCCCGGTCGGCCAGGCGGACCAGGCTGGCCAGGTCATGCAGGTAGGCGCCGTTCGTCAGGCCGGTCAGCGTGGTCACGAAGGACAGGACCGTGGATGCGCCGTCCTCGACCGCGCGCAGCATCGACTCGTCGTCCCGGTTGGGGTCGCCATCCTTCACCGCCGCACCGTTCAATGCGTTGATCTCGGGCCACGCCAGCGCGGCACCAGGTACATGGGTGACTTCGACCAGGCCCTGCCCTTTCGAACGGATGCGGACCGCGTGCTTCACCCCGGCGTGCGCCAGGCTGGGCGCGCTGAGCAGGAGCGAGTCTCCTTCGCGCTCGAACTCGGGCGCTTCGCCGTCCCGGCCCAGCACGGCCAGCAGCAGCATCTGCTCCGGCGGGACGGGGGAGGGTGGCAGCGCGGCGGCGATCTCGTCGAGGGAGGGCTCGCCGTTCACCTCGATCGCGTTCGGCAGGCCGGCGTCGTGCGCCAGCGCACTCACCAGCGCCCGTGCGATCGACGCATCGGCAGGCAGCAGGCCGCGGTATCGGTCGCAGCCCTCCTGGATGCAGCCGCGCACGAACCGGGCCCTGCGGTTGAACGCGTTCATCGCCTCGGGGCTCTTCGAAGACGGCTGCGTCCAGTGCACGAAGACGCCGGGCGCCTTGTGCCAGTACTCCCTGCCGTTGCCGAAGCGGATCTCGATGCGGCTGCCGTCACCGGGCCGGCGCACGACGAAGCTGCCGCCCACGCCCTCGTCCGTGTGCAGCTCATCGGGGAGGTGGCTGCGGATCGCCGCCATCACCCGGTCGCGCAGGTCCTTCGCGCGCGCCTCTTCCAGATGCTGATCGAGCTCATTGGCAAGCCAGGCCACGGCCTTGTCCTCGAAGCCCGCCTTCAGCGCGTCCAGCTCGCCGCGATAGAAGGACTGCAGGCGGCCCGCTGCATCGAGGACCAGGCACTCCTGCGGGAAGTGGTTGGTCTTGGCGAGCACCGGCGTCGCGTCGGCGACGGTGCGGTCCCAGACGGCGAACTCCTGCTCGACCTCCGCCCGTGCGGCCTCCACCGACAGGCCTTGCGGGCCCGTCCCGAACACGACACACCGGCCGGCCCGCAGCGCCCCGAACTCCTTGAGGAAGGCAAGGTACTCCGGAGGAAGGCATCCGCCGGCGGAGGACTGGAGGGCCGCGACCTCGGGATCGGTGGCCGGGGTGCCGCGCTCCAGCGGCATCCCGGCCTGCTGCATCCGCGCCAACATGTCGGCGATACGGGTCATGTTTCTGTCTCCTTGTGGTTTGTGGATCGTCGTGCACGCTGCAGCCACGGCTTCGCGCCCTGCACGGACATTGCGCAATTGTCATCGGCCACACGGTCCCCGCACTTGTCCGCGGACGCCCGGCCCGGCGCAGGACCGATACTCCGCGGTTGCGCGGGCGGCAGCGCTGTTCCTCATGCCGCCAGGAACCTGCGATCGATGATGGACATCCTGCTGCTCGAAGACGACATCGACCTGGGCCAGGCCGTGTGCGACCACCTGGAGGCGCACCAGCACCAGGTCAACTGGATGAAGCTCTGCGAACAGGCCAACAAGGCCCTGGCCGACAAGCGCACTGCCCTGTGCCTGTTCGACCTGCGCCTGCCCGACGGCGACGCGCTGGACGTGCTGCGCGCCATGCGAGCCCGGGGCGACACGCGGCCGGTGATCGTGCTGACCGCCCAGGACCAGGTCAGCGACCGCATCCGCGGCCTGCAGGCCGGCGCCGACGACTACCTGGTCAAGCCCTTCGACCTCGACGAGCTGCTGGCCCGCATCGATGCGGTCGCCCGGCGCAGCGGCGCGGTCTCGCCCGGCGCCTTGCGCAGCGGCGACCTGGTGCTGGACTTCGAGGCCAAGTCCGCCTGGCGCGGCAGCGAGGTGCTGTCGCTGACCGCGATGGAATGGACCCTGCTGCGCTGCCTGACCAGTCAGGCCGGGCGCATCTGGAGCCGCAATGACCTGCTGGCCGCCGCCCATCCCCAGGGGCATGACGAGGCCGAGAGCAACTCGCTGGAGGTCATCATCAGCCGCCTGCGCCGCAAGCTGGGCGCCGAGCGCATCAGCACCCACCGCGGCCTGGGCTACCGCTTCGAGACCTGATGATCGACTACCCGGGCGAGTCCGCAGCCAGCGGCCACTGGAGCCTGGAAAAGCGCCTGCGCTACCAGTTGCTGCTGCCGCTGGCCTTCCTCTGGGTGGCGGGCGTGTCGATCGCGGTGGCCGCCGTCTGGAACCAGATCAACGACGTGATGGACGATTCGCTGGTCCAGGTGGCCGAGCGCATCGCCAGCCTGCCCGGCCCCTCGGCCGGCAACACCCTGGGCACGCTGGAGCTGGCCTCGCCGGTGCAGTTCCAGTACGTGGACGTCGAGGGCAACGTGCTGTGGCGCTCGAAGGAAGCGCCCGCCGTCACTCACGCCGACTGGCGCCGCCCCGGCGTGCGCACCGAAGGGCTGATGCGCGTGGCCGTGCGGCCGGCCGCCGACGGCCAGCACTTCGCGCTGGCAATGGAGCCCTTCCAGGCGCGCCACAAGGCGATGTTCACCGCCGTGCAGGCGCTGCTGCTGCCCTTGCTGCTGCTGCTGCCGGTGGCCACGCTGGTGGTCTCCTACACCCTCAGCCGCGGCTTCGACAGCCTGGAGCAGCTGCGCCGCGCGCTGGCCACGCGGCCGGTGCACCAGCTCGACGCCCTGCCCACCGAGGACGTGCCGCACGAACTGCTGGCCCTGGTGGCAACGATCAACGAACTGCTGGGCCGCGTCTCGCTGATGATGAGCGCGGAAAAGACCTTGGCCGCCAACAGCGCGCACGAGCTGCGCACCCCGCTGGCCGCGGCGCGCGCCCAAGCCCAGCTGCTGCTGCCCGACATGCCGCCCGGCACGCCGGCCTACGAACGTGTCGCGGTGCTGCTGCGGCGCCTGGACCAGCTGATCCACCTGACGGCCAAGCTGATGCAGCTCTCGCGCGTGGAGGCCGGCCTGGGGCTGGCGCGCGAGCCGGTGGACCTGGAGCTGCTGGCCCGCATGGTGGTGCGCGACTTCAACGCACCCGGCGAGCAGGCGCGCCTGGTGCTGGAGACCAGCGAGCTGCCGTCCTGGGCCATGGGCGATGTCGATGCGCTGGGCATCGCGCTGCGCAACCTGATCGAGAACGCGCTGCGCCACTCGGGCGGCTCGACCGTCACGGTGCGCGTCGAACCCTATGGCGTGGTGTCGGTGGAGGACGAAGGCGAGGGCGTCGATGCCGACGCGCTGGCGCGCCTGCGCCAACCCTTCCAGCGCGGCAGTTCCAAGGCCGAAGGCCATGGGCTGGGCCTGTCCATCGTCGATGCGGTGGCCCAGCAAAGCGGCGGCACGCTGGAGCTGGAGTCCCCGCTGCGTCCGGGCCGCGGCGGCTTCCGCGCCTCCCTGCGGCTGGATCCGGCGCCCTGATCAGCCCAGCGTCACGCGGGCGAACTTGCGCTTGCCGACCTGCACGACATAGATGCCGGCGTCGAGCTTCAGGCCCTTGTCCGCGACCACCGAGCCTTCCACCCGCACGCCGCCTTGCTCGACCATGCGGTTGCCTTCGGTGGCCGAGGGCACCAGGCCGGCCTGCTTGAGCAGCGCGGCGATGCCCAGCGGCGCGCCGGACAGGCTCACCTCGGGGATGTCATCGGGGATGCCGCCCTTGGCGCGGTTGTTGAAGTCGGCCAGCGCCTCCTGCGCGGCCTGCGCGCCGTGGAAGCGGGTGACGATCTCCTGGCCCAGCAGCACCTTGGCATCGCGCGGATTGCGGCCGCCATCGCACTCGGCCTTCAACCCGGCGATGTCCTCGAGCGAGCGGAAGCTCAACAGCTCGAACCAGCGCCACATCAAGTCGTCCGAGATGCTCATCACCTTGGCGAACATCTGGGCCGGCGCCTCGCTGATGCCGATGTAGTTGCCTTTGGACTTGGACATCTTCTCGACGCCGTCCAGGCCCTCCAGCAGCGGCATGGTCAGGATGCACTGGGGCTCCTGTCCGTACTCGGCCTGCAGGTGGCGGCCCATCAGCAGGTTGAACTTCTGGTCGGTACCGCCGAGCTCCAGGTCGCTCTTCAGCGCCACCGAGTCGTAGCCCTGCATCAGCGGGTATAGGAATTCGTGCACGGAGATGGGCACGCCCCCTTTGTAACGCTTGGTGAAATCGTCGCGCTCCAGCATGCGGGCGACCGTGTAGCGGGAGGACAGCTCGATCATCCCGCGCGCGCCCAATGCGTCACACCATTCGGAGTTGTAGCGGACCTCGGTCTTCGACTCGTCAAGCACCAGCGCGGCTTGCCGGTAATAGGTCTCGGCGTTGACGGCGATCTGCTCCTTGGTCAACGGCGGGCGGGTCGTGTTACGTCCGGACGGGTCGCCGATCATCGACGTGAAGTCGCCGATCAAGAAAATCACTTGATGTCCGATGTCCTGTAGCTGCCGCAGCTTGTTGAGCACGACGGTGTGGCCCAGGTGGATGTCCGGCGCCGTCGGATCCAGCCCCAGCTTGATCCGCAGCGGTTGCCCGGCAGCCTGGGATCGGGCCAGCTTCCGCTCCCAGTCGGCCTGGGGCAGCAATTCATCGCAACCGCGCAGCGTGATCGCCAACGATGCACGCACTTCGTCGGTGATCGGCCACTTTTTCTGCTCGTTCGCAGAATTTGGCAGCAAGTTGGCAGGAGTCGCCCCCTCGGGCGGCGCGGAAGTCTGAGACATGGGTGTAAATCGGGTCAATTTGGCGGCAGATCGTGCAAGACGCATCGATATACTGCGCAGCACTTCGAAGCGGCCGCTCGCCAACACGGCACCGGACGCTCCCTGCGAAGGTCGCGAGGCCCGGATTGTAGGTAGCCCGCCCGCGGACCCCCGCCAAATCAGCCAGCACGCCCCAGCCTCCCCGGTCGAACGACTCGCGGACGAGCGAGGCGCCGGCTTTTCGTTACAGAACAAGGATAGGCGTTTGGTCTCTTTGCTCCAGTCCTTCGAGCGCGCTGCCCGCAGCGCCTCCACCGCCGTCTCCCGTCACCCGCGCCGCCTGGCCGCCGCCGTCGCCACCCTGCTGGCCGGCGCCACCGTGGCCGCCTTCGGCGTCGCGCCGCTGGCCGGCTCGCTGGAGCAGGTCCTGCCGCTGCAGCAGACGGTCAACGAATCCATTCCCCTGCCGCAGCTGGACCACCAGCTGGAGGCGCTGGACCTGTCGGCCCTGCAGCTGTGGCGCAGCGACCTGACCCGCTCCACCGACACCGCCGACAGCCTGCTCAAGCGCCTGGGCGTGGACGACCCCGAGGTCGCCGCCTTCCTGCGCCGTGACGCGGTCGCCCGCCGCGTGCTGGAAGGCCGTGCCGGCAAGATGATGCAGGCCGTGGCCACGGATGGCCGCCTGGTGCGCTTGGTCGCCCGCTATCCGGCCGAGGACGCCAGCCTGCGCGACAGCCACTTCACCCGCCTGACGATCGAGCGCGACGCCCTGGGCCTGCGCGCCCGCACCGAGGTGGCCGCGCTGGAAGTGCAGACCCGCATCGGCTCCGGCACCATCCACAGCTCGCTGTTCGCCGCCGCCGACGATGCAGCCATTCCCGATGGCGTGACCGTGCAGATGGCCGAGATCTTCGGCACCGACATCGATTTCCGCCGCGAGCTGCGTCGCGGCGACAGCTTCACCGTCGCCTACGAAGCCCCGACGGCCGACGGCGAGCCCGTGGCCTGGAACCAGGCCGCCGGCCGCGTGCTGGCCGCCCGCTTCATCAACGACGGCAAGACCCACGAAGCCATCTGGTTCCAGGAGCCGGGCCGCAAGGGCGCCTACTTCGACTCCACCGGCCGCAGCAAGACACGCATGTTCCTGGCCAGCCCGCTGGCCTTCTCGCGCGTGACCTCCGGCTTCGCGATGCGCTTCCACCCGGTGCTCAAGACCTGGCGCGCCCACCTGGGCGTGGACCTGGGTGCGCCCAGCGGCACGCCGGTGCGCGTGGTCGGCGACGGCACGGTCGAGTTCGCCGGCTGGCAGAACGGCTATGGCAACGTGATCCACATCCGCCACGACAACAGCCGCATGACCGTCTACGCCCACCTCAGCCGCATCGACGTCAAGCGCGGCCAGCGCGTGGAGCAGGGCCAGGGCATCGGTGCCGTCGGTGCCACCGGCTGGGCCACCGGCCCGCACCTGCACTTCGAGTTCCGCAAGGACGGCCAGCAGATCGACCCGATGACCATCGCCCGCGCCTCCGAGGCCGCCGCGCTGACGCCGGCCGCGCTGGCACGCTTCAAGGAAGTGGCCACCGCCAGCCGCCTGCAGCTGCAGGCGGCGACGACCTCGACGGCGATGAACATGCGGGTGGAGTGAGGCCCTCGCCCCCCACCGCCAGGGCCCGCGTAAGCGGGCCTTTTTCTTTGGCCCTGCCCTGCGTGCCCTGCTAACCTCGCCCGCATGACCAGCCCCGACTCCTCGCCCCGCGGCGAGCTCTACCTCGGCCTGATGTCCGGCACCTCGCTGGACGGCGTGGACGGCGTGCTCTGCGCCTTCGACGACCATCGCCTGCAGGTGCTGGCCCACCATTGGCAGCGCTTCGACATCGACTTGGCGACCGAATTGCTGGCCCTGAACACCCCCGGGGACAACGAACTCCACCGCGCCGCCCTGGCCGCCAACCGCCTGGCCGAGACCTATGCGGACACCGTGCAGGCCGTGCTGGCGCAAGCCGGCGTCGCTGCCGGCGCGGTGCGTGCGATCGGCGCGCATGGCCAGACCGTGCGCCACCGCCCCGGCGAGTTCGACGGCACCGGCTACACGCTGCAGCTCAACGCACCGGCCCTGCTGGCCGAGCGCACCGGCATCCCGGTGATCGCCGACTTCCGCAGCCGCGACGTGGCCGCCAAGGGGCAGGGCGCGCCGCTGGTGCCGGCCTTCCACCAGGAGGTCTTCGCCGCGATCCAGGCGCCGGTGGCCGTGCTCAACGTCGGCGGCATCGCCAACCTGACCCTGGTGCCGCCCGCCGGCACCGGCCAGCCGGCCTGGGGCTTCGACTGCGGCCCGGGCAACGTGCTGATGGACCTGTGGTGCGCCCAGCACCTGGGCCGCCCCTTCGACGCCGGCGGCGCCTTCGCCTCCAGCGGCCAGGTGATCGAGCCGCTGCTGGCAGCCTGCCTGGCCGAACCCTATTTCCGCCTGCCCGCGCCCAAGAGCACCGGCCGCGACCTCTTCCACGGGGAATGGCTGCGCACCCGGCTGGACCGCCTGCCCACCGCGCCCGCCGAGGACGTGCAGGCCACGCTGTGCGAGCTGACCGCGCGCAGCAGCGCCCAGGCCGTGCAGGACCACGCGGGCGAGGCGCAGGAGTTGCTGGTCTGCGGCGGCGGCGCCTTCAACCTCAGCCTGCTGCAAAGGCTGCAGCGGCTGCTGCCGGAGATGCAGGTGCTGACCTCGGACCGCCGCGGCCTGCCCCCGATGCAGGTCGAGGCCACCGCCTTCGCCTGGCTGGCACGCGCCCACGTGCTGGGGCGCCCGGGCAACCTGCCGGGCACGACCGGCGCCGCCGGCCCGCGCGTGCTGGGCGCCTGCTATCCGGCCTGAGCACCGAGGCGGCAACGAAAAAGCCGCCCGAAGGCGGCCTTGCGATCCGCGGCGCGGGGGATCAGACCGAGAAGCTGGAGCCGCAGCCGCAGGTGGTCTGGGCGTTCGGGTTCTTGATCACGAACTGGGCACCCTGCAGGTCGTCCTTGTAGTCGATCTCGGCGCCGACCAGGTACTGCAGGCTCATCGCGTCGATCAGCAGCATCACGCCGTTCTTCTCCATCGTCGTGTCGTCCTCGTTGACGATCTCGTCGAAGGTGAAGCCGTACTGGAAGCCGGAGCAGCCGCCGCCCTGAACGAAGACGCGCAGCTTCAGGTCCGGGTTGCCTTCCTCGTCGACCAGTTCGCGCACCTTGCCGGCAGCCGCATCGGTGAAGACGATGGGCGGCGGCGGGACGTCGGCCTGGGGGGCGGCGGGGGAGAGGGCGGTGGCGGTCATGTGGAACTCCGTAACTGGCTGGATTCGATTCAGGAGGCAGCGGTATTGGTGGCTGCCAGTTTCAATGAGGGCTTCTCTTCCGCATTCAAGGGATGGAGCTCGCCGTCGATCACGGCGCCCTGGTGCATTTCCAGGGCGTGATATTTGACGTCACCGTTGATGCGGGCCTTGGGCTGCAACTCAAGCAAGTCTTCGGCCGTCACCGGTCCGCTGACGGTGCCGTTGATGATGACATGACCGGCACGGACCCTGCCCACCACCCTGGCTTTTTCGCTGATGACGAGGATGCTGCGGCCGTCGCCGGCGGCGATCACGTCGCCCTCGACCTCGCCGTCGATGCGCAGGCCGTCGGTGAAGCGGACCTCGCCGCGCAGCGTGGTGCCCTCGCCGATCAGCGTGTGGATGGCCGGCTGGCGCTTGATACCGAACATGAGCGTCTCCTCGGATGGGAACTTCGTGGATCTCGGCAGGCGCCTAGAGCGTGGCCTGCTGCGTGGCGCGGACACTGCCCGAAGCGTCCAGGACGCGGACCTGGACCTGGCGTACCGCCGCCTGTGCGGGATATTGAATCACACCCTCCACCCGCTGGTATTGCTTGAATTGCAAGCTGTGATTGCCGTTGCTCGGCACGGCAAAAGTCCACGGCTTGTTGTCCATCGAGCCACTGACGCTGACCTCGTAGCGGCCGCTGAACTCCGCCGGATTGCGCCCGCCTTGCATCACCAGCAGCTGGAAGCGCAACTGGCCGGCCTGGGGCACCTGGGCCTGCAGCGCTCGCACGGCCAGCCCGTCGTGGGAGCCGGTGGGCAGCAGGCGCTCGAAGAAGCCCAGGTCACCCTTGAGCGCGAGGTTTTCGGTCTCCAGCGTCCGCACTTGGTCGGCCAGGCGCTCCTGCGCGGCGCGCTCGGCCTTCAGCAGGCTGTCCGCGGTGTTGGCGATGGACTGCGCCTTCTCGCGCTCCTCGCGCAGCTGCGCGACCTCGTCGCGCAGGCGCGCTGCCTCGCTGCTCAACTCGCTGTGGCGGGGCCCCAGGCCGGCCAGACCGCGGCCCACCTCGAAGGCCCACAGCGCCAGCGCGGCCGAGAACCCCAACATCAGCGCCAGCACCGCCCAGCGCAGTGGCCAGGGCAGGTGGCTGCGCACGATCATGCGCGGCGCGCTGACGGACAGGCGGCGGCGGATCAGCTTCCAGCGCATCGGTGCGGCCGGCCTTCAGGGCAGGACCGGGACCAGGTCCAGCCCCAGGGACTCCTCCAGGCCGAACAGCAGGTTCATGTTCTGCACCGCCTGGCCGGAGGCGCCCTTGGTGAGGTTGTCCTCGACCACCAGCACCATCACGGTATCGGGCAGCGGCTTGTGCACGGCGATGCGCACGGTGTTGCTGGCGCGCACGCTGCGCGTCTCCGGCGCGGAGCCGGCGGGCAGCACGTCGACGAAGCGCTCGTTGCGGTAGAAAGCCTCGAAGACGGCCTGCAGGTCGGCGTCCTGGCCGGCGCTGTTCAGGCGTGCGTACAGCGTGGAATGGATGCCGCGCACGATGGGCAGCAGGTGCGGCACGAACAGGCAGCTCACCTCGTTGCGGCGAGAGTCCGGCACGCGGGCGATGCGGCGCAGCTGCTCGTTGATCTCGGGGCCGTGGCGGTGGCCCTTGACGCCGTAGGCCTTGAAGTTGTCGCTGGCCTCGGACAGCAGGGTGTGGACCTCGGCCTTGCGGCCCGCGCCCGAGGTGCCGGAGGCACAGTTGGCGATCAGGTGGCCGGCCTCGATCAGGCCCTGGTCCAGCAGCGGCGCATAGCCCAGCTGCACGGAGGTGGGATAGCAGCCCGGATTGCCGACGATGCGCGCCTTGCGGATGGCCTCGCGGTTGAGCTCGGGCAGGCCGTAGACCGATTCCTCGAGCAGGTCCGTGCACGCATGGGGCATGCCGTACCAGCGCTCGAACTCGGCCGGGTCCTTCAGGCGGAAGTCCGCCGCCAGGTCGATGACCTTCACGCCGGCGTCCACCAGCTCGCGCGCCTGGCTCATCGCCACGCCGTGCGGGGTGGCGAAGAACACCACCTGGCAGTCCTTGAGCTTGGCGTCGTTCGGCGTGGTGAAGGCGAGGTCGACGTAGCCGCGCAGGTTGGGATACATCTCGGCGACCGGCATGCCGGCTTCCTTGCGCGAGGTGATCGCCCGCAGGCGGGCCTGGGGATGGCGGGCCAGCAGGCGCAGCAGTTCCACGCCCGTGTAGCCGGTGCCGCCGACGATGCCCACATCGATCATGAGAAGTCCTTTTCGCGCCGCCGGGCGGCCGCAATGAGAGATGGCCGGCAAGCGGCCCGGAAAAGGGTCCGATTGTAGGAAGGTCGGGGCAGGGGCCCGCGCGTACGGACTCCCGCGGACGCAGGCGCGCGGACGCGTGAACTTGCGCACGCAGCCCGGCGGCGGGCGGTAACACCAGGTCAGCCCGGTCCATGGCGGGCTTTTTCCGCTCAAGTGCCCCGCCGGCGCCTCCGAAAGTCTGCGGACGCAACCGCCCGCGCGCGCCCGAACCCCGGGCCTGCGGCTTCAGGCGGCGGCAGCCCCCGTGGCCAGCCGGTGCCCGCCCTTCCCAGCCTGGAGCCTTCGCCATGCAAACCACCTCGAGCCGGACCGCCGCGTGCGCCGCACACGCCCTGCGCAGCCGCCACGCCGCCCGGTTCGCCCTGCATGCCCTGGCCAGCGCCGCCCTGGTCTACGCGGCCCTGCAGGAGGCGCGCGCCCAGGCCGTCTTCAGCCCCGGCACGGCGGAAACCTGGAATTCCACCACCGTGCAGCAGCTGAACCTGTCCGCGGTCCATGCGCGCGGCATCCTGGGCAGCGGCATCAAGGTGGCAGTGCTGGATTCAGGCATCAACCTGTCCAACCCCGAGTTCGCCGGCAACGCCCGCGTGCTGGCCGGCTGGAACGTCAACGGCAGCGGCGACGTCAGCGACATCTCGGGCCATGGCACGCACGTGGCCGGCATCATCGCGGCGGCCGCCGACGGCAGCGGCATCTACGGCGTGGCGCCCGGCGCCAAGCTGCTGCCGGTGCGCATCTTCAACTCGGCCACCGCGAGCGACGGCGACATCAATCGCGGCCTGACCTACGCCGCCTCGGCCGGCGCGCGCGTGGTCAACCTGAGCCTGAGCGCCACCACCGCCACCGGCAGCACCGCCCTGCGCAGCATCACGACGACGGACCAGGTGCTGGTCGTCATCGCGGCGGGCAACCGGGGGGCAGCCGACCCGGACTGGCCCGCTCGCTACGCCAGGGAGAGCTGGGCCGCCGGCCGCATCGTCGCGGTGGGCGCGGTCGATGCGAACCGCCAGATCGCCGCCTTCTCCAACCGTGCCGGCGACACGGCCAACTACTTCCTCGTCGCGCCGGGCGTGAACATCACCTCCAGCTACGGCAGCGGCTACGGCGCCATGAGCGGCACCTCGATGGCCGCGCCCGCGGTATCCGGCGCCGCGGCGCTGGTGTGGGGCTACTGGCCCTATCTGCGCGCCTCGCAGGTCTCGGCCATCCTGCTGAACACCGCGGACGACCTGGGCGCCCCCGGCGTCGATGCGATCTACGGCCACGGCATGCTCAACGTGAACCGCGCGCTGGCGCCGATCGGAAGCTTCACCTATCGCGCTGCCAACGGGCGCCTGGTCACGGTGCCGCTGACGCAGCGCCCGGTGGCCACCAGCCAGCCCAAGGTGGCCTCGCCGGCCGCCTTCCGCCAGCTGTCGACCCAGGTCTTCGATGCCTACGGACGCAACTTCACCAGCGACGAAGGCGACCAGCTGTCCAACCGCAGCATCAGCACGGTGGAGATGCTGATGGGCCGCCTGGACACCGCGATGGATACGGCCGTGCGCGTCCTGGGCAGCGAGCGGCGGCTGCTCACGCTGTCGGCCCGCGCAAGCGGCGTGCTCAGCCGCCATGGCGAACTGCAATGGAACCAGCCGGCGCAGCCCCTGGCCTCGATGATCCAACTGCGCAACCCGGGCGGCCTGGGCTTCGCCGCCGGCTCCGGCGGCTACGGCTCGCAGGCCCTAGGCCTGATGGACAGCCGGCTCGCACCGACGCTGGCCGGCGCGGAGAGCATCGTCGCCAACCCCATCCTGGGCTTTGCGCCTGCGCATCGCTTCGCCTCCCTGTCCACGCCGCTGGCCGGCGGGCTGAGCACCCGCCTGGGCATCGTGCAGTCGAAGACCGTCACCAGTCAGGACGGACCGAGCGCCGACATCGGGCTGGTGGAGGTGACCTACGCGCGGCAGGACATGGCCATCAACATCTCGATGGCCAACCTGGCCGAGCGCGGCATGCTGGGCGGCTATTCGCACGGCGGGCTGGGCCTGTCGCAGAGCACCGGCACGCGCGGGGTCAGCGTCTCGGGCGCCTGGCGCGTGGCACGCGACTGGATGTTGGCCGGCTCCTATTCGCTGGCGACCACCGGCGCACCGCAGGCTGCCGGCCTGCTGGAAGGCGGCACGACGATCGAGTCCGTCGGCTACGGCGTCGGCCTGATCAAGTCCGACACCTGGCGCGCGGGCGACCGGCTCAGCGTGATGCTCAACGCGCCGTTGCGGGCACGCTCGGGCACCCTGGTCTACGAGGTGGTGTCACAGGTGACCGAAGACGGCGAGCCGATCTACACCGACCAGCTGATCAACCTGAAGGGCAGCGCGCGCGAGCTGATGACCGAGGCCCGCTACCTGACGCGGCTGTCGCCGAACGCCTGGCTGACGCTGGCAGCCGCCTACCGACTGCATCCGGACCACGACGCGCAGGCGCGGCCGGAGAGCATCGTGGGCATGCGCTATGCGCTGAGCTTCTGAGTCCCGGCGCCAAAAGAAAAAACCCGCCGGGCCTGCGCCTTGGCGGGTTCTCCTTCGCAAGGCCCCGAAAGACCAGGCGACCAGTCGATCAGCGCTTGCTGAACTGCTTGCGGCGACGGGCGCCGTGCAGACCGACCTTCTTACGCTCGACCTCGCGCGCGTCACGCGTGACGAAGCCGGCGCGGCTGAGTTCGGGCTTCAGGGCCGCGTCGTAGTCGATCAGCGCGCGGGTCACGCCGTGGCGGACCGCACCGGCCTGGCCGGATTCGCCGCCGCCGTGCACGTTGACCTTGATGTCGAAGGCTTCCAGGTTGGCCGTCAGGGCCAGGGGCTGGCGCACGATCATGATCGAGGTCTGGCGGCCGAAGTACTGCTCGACCGGCTTGCCGTTGACGATGATCTGGCCCGTGCCCTTCTTCAGGAAGACGCGCGCCACAGAAGACTTGCGGCGGCCGGTGCCGTAGTTCCAATTACCGATAGTCATCGCCGCTCCTTAGATGTTCAGCGTCTTGGGCTGCTGGGCGGTGTGCGGGTGCTCGGGACCGGCATAGACCTTCAGCTTCTTGATCATCGCGTAGCCCAGCGGACCCTTGGGCAGCATGCCCTTGATGGCCTTCTGGATGGCGCGGCCGGGGTGCTTGGCCTGCAGGTCCTTGAACTTGGTGGCGCGGATGCCGCCCGGGTAACCGGTATGGCGGTAGTACACCTTGTCCTCGGCCTTGTTGCCGGTCACGCGGATCTTGTCGGCGTTGACGATGATGATGAAGTCACCGGTGTCGACGTGAGGCGTGTAGATGGCCTTGTGCTTACCGCGCAGGCGCAGGGCAGCTTCGCTGGCTACCCGGCCCAGAACCTTGTCTGCGGCATCGATCACAAGCCACTCGTGCTTCACTTCGGCCGGCTTGGCGCTGAAGGTCGTCATGTGAGTTGCTCTATTGAAGAATCTCCACGAACCGTCGGCGGCAGGTACCTTGCAGCTTTCACTGCAAAGGCCACTGGCACTTGTGAGACGGCTTCCTGCAACTTGCAGGGACCGGCCTTGCTCGCTTGTGGCAACTGCTTGTGGCAACTGCTGGAATTGCTGCTGCTCTGTGCTCAGGCGACTGGACCGGCCTATCCCGCCGGAGAAGGCGGAAAAACCGCGGATTCTACTGGTGCGTGCACTCGCACGGCAAGGCTTGGCGGAAAGAAAGTGCAGGGGCCGCCGAGTGCCTGGCCCAGGCGCGGAATGTTGCGGCGCAACATCATTTGTCAAGCCTCCTGGGAAATAGTCCGCATCCACCCTGGTTTTCGGCTTGCTGACGACCTTGTTCGAAGATAGCCTAGTGAAAACCCTCGGTTGGCTCATAAGGCCGGCCGGCAACCGTGGATACCCAAGCCGTGGAACACCTCAACCCTTCCGATACCGACCTCGGCCGCTTCGGCGTCGAGCCCGAACCGCCGCCCGAATCCCGGGCCCGCCCGTGGCACCGCTGGGTGCCCATCCGCAAGCTGGGCGAACGCCACCGCAGGCGCATCGAGCGCCACCTGCTGCAACTCGGCCCCGAGGACCGCCGCCTGCGCTTCGGCGTGGCGACGACCAATGACCAGATCCGGCTCTACGTGCACTCGCTGGACTTCGAGCGCGACGAGCTCTTCGGCGTCTTCGACCGCCGGCTGCATCTGGTGGCCGTCGCGCACCTGGCCTACTCGGCCTCGCCGCAGCGCGCCGACCGGCCCGCCATCGTCGAGTTCGGCGTCTCGGTGCTGGAGCGGGCCCGCCGCCGCGGCCTGGGCGACCGGCTGTTCAGCCACGCCGTCCTGCGCGCCCGCAACCGCCACACCGACTCGCTGTTCATCCACGCGCTGACCGAGAACGGCGCGATGCTGAAGATCGCCGCGCGCAACGGTGCCCTGCTCGAGTACTCGGGCCCCGACGCGATGGCCTGGCTGCGGCTGCCCTCGGACACGGTGTCCACCCACGTCGGCGCCGCGCTGGTCGGCACCGCCGCCGAGCTGAACTACGGCATTGCCCGCCAGTTGCGCCTGCTGACCACCTGGTTCAAGCGGGTCGTCGCACGCCGCCCGACGCCCTCCGCGTGACTTCGTAGGCACCCCACGGGCTGCTTGCGCGCCGGCTTTCCCCGGAGGCGGGGATGGATGCGGGCGGAGCACCTCGTTACGATCCAGCCGTGCGCACGTGCAGTCGCCGCCGGTTCGGCGGCACCGTGCGCCGCTACGAGGGAACAGATCGATGGCCATCAGCCCGATGACTGCCGGCGTGGCATTCGTGTTTGGCGTCTTCGGCATCCTGCTCGGCATGTGGCTCAAGCGGAAACGCAAGCCCGGCTGGCCGCGCGAGTGGGGCATCACCGCCCGACCGGTCTTCGCGACGCACGAGCGCGCGATGCACCGGCTGCTCACCACCACCTTGCCGCAGCATGCCGTCCTGGCCAAGCTGCCGCTGCTGCGCTTCTGCCAGTCCATCTCGCCGGACCAGGTGCCTTACTGGTATGACCTGCTCAGCCCGCTGTACGTCAGCTTCGCCATCTGCAGCCCGAACGGCCGCGTGCTGGTGGCGGTGGACTTCGACCACGAGTCCTCTTCGGACTCCAGCGCGATGAAGCTCAAGAGTGCCGCGCTGCAGGCCTGCCGCGTGCGCCACGTGCGCTGCCGCGCCAATGCGCTGCCGAACGCGGGGGAGATCATGAGCTGGGTCGGCGAGGTCGCCACGCCGGCACAGAAGGCCGCCGCGGCCGAGGCCGCGCGCTTCGAGCAGGCCGGCGCCGCGCTGGCCCAGACGGTACGCAAGCGCCGCGCCGAGCGCCAGACGCAGGCGCAGTGGCAGGACTCGTTCTTCGCACCCGACAGCCGCTTCGACGACCTGCTGAGCACGCCGGCCAACCTCGACGAGCCCTCGGGCGCGCCGTCCACCGGCTCCGGGCAGCTCAGCCGCTCCTGACGGCCAAGCATCGCGGCATCCTCAGGCCGCACCCACCAGCAGCCCGTTGACACGGCGCACGTAGGCCGCCGGATCCTCCAGTTGCCCGCCTTCGGCCAGCAAGGCCTGGTCGAAGAGCACGTGGGCGAGGTCGCTCGCACGCGCGTCGTCGCCCTCGGACTGCAGCCGCCGAACCAGCGGATGCGCCGTGTTGATCTCCAGGATGGGCAGGCTGGCCGCGGCACGCTCGAGCTGGCCGGCGGATTTCAGCAGCCGCGCCAGGTGGCCGCTCATGTCGCCTTCCTCGACGACCAGGCAGGCCGCAGAGTCGACCAGGCGCGAGGACACGCGCACTTCACGCGCCTTGCCTTCGAGCAGGCCCTTGGCCCGCTCCAGCAGCGGCTTGAAGGTCTCGGCAGCCGCCTCGGCCTGCTTCTTCTCCTCCTCGTCCTGCAGGTCGCCAAGGTCCACTGCGCCCTTGGCGACGCTGGTCAGCGAGTGGCCCTCGAACTCGTAGAGATAGCTGAGCATCCACTCGTCGACGCGGTCGGTCAGCAGCAGCACCTCGACGCCC
This sequence comes from Aquabacterium sp., assembly GCA_004322345.1. GTDB lineage: Bacteria > Pseudomonadota > Gammaproteobacteria > Burkholderiales > Burkholderiaceae_C > Aquabacterium. Next base: position 28,269 of record SCTQ01000311.1, read on the forward strand.
TTCTTGCGGAAGATCTCGATCTGCGGGCTGGACTTCGCTGCCGCCAGGCTGTCGGCGGTGATGTAGTAGATGGCCTGCTGGCCTTCCTTCATGCGCGAGACGTAGTCGGCCAGGGACACGTCCTGGCCCTTGCTCGCCTCGTGCGTGGACGAGAAGCGGAAGAGCTTGGTCAGGCGCTCGCGGTTGGCGTGGTCCTCGCCGACGCCTTCCTTGAGCACGGCGCCGAAGTCGGCCCAGAACCTGGCGTACTTCTCCTTGGCCGCGTCGTCGCTGCTGTCGGCCAGCTCCTCCAGCATGGACAGCACGCGCTTGGTGCTGCCCTCGCGGATGGCCTTCACGTCGCGGCTTTCCTGCAGGATCTCGCGCGAGACGTTCAGCGGCAGGTCATTGGAGTCGATCACGCCCTTGACGAAGCGCAGGTAGACCGGCAGCAGCGTCTCGGCGTCGTCCATGATGAAGACGCGCTTCACGTAGAGCTTCACGCCGGCGCGCTTGTCGCGGTTCCACAGGTCCACCGGCGCGTGCGAGGGGATGTAGAGCAACTGCACGTATTCGCTGCGGCCCTCGACGCGGTTGTGGGTGTAGGCCAGCGGCGCGTCCTGGTCGTGGCTGATCTGCTTGTAGAACTCCTCGTACTGCTCGGCGGTGATCTCGCTCTTGCTGCGCGACCACAGGGCGGAGGCCTGGTTCACCGTCTCCCATTCGTCCTTGGAGACGTACTCGCTCTTCTCCTGATCCCACTCCTCTTTGCGCATCAGGATGGGCAGGCTGATGTGGTCGGAGTACTTGCCGACGATGGAGCGCACGCGCCAGTTGGAGAGGAAATCGTCCTCGCCTTCGCGCAGGTGCAGGATCACGCTGGTGCCGCGGCCCGCGCGCGTGATGGCCTCGACCTCGAAGTCGCCGGTGCCCTCGGACACCCAGCGCACGCCCTGCTCGGCCGGCAGGCCAGCGCGGCGCGACTCCACGGTGATGCGATCGGCCACGATGAAGCCCGAATAGAAGCCCACGCCGAACTGGCCGATCAGCGAGCCCTGCTGCTCGGCGTCCTTGCGCTGGTCGCCCTCGAGCTTGGACATGAACTCGCGCGTGCCGGACTTGGCGATGGTCCCCAGGTGGGCCACGGCTTCCTCGGCCGACATGCCGATGCCGTTGTCGGTGATGGTCACCGTGCGCGCGGCCTTGTCCAGCGTGATGCGCACCTCCAGGTTGGGCGCGTCCTCGTATAGGCGGTTGTCGGCCAGGGCCTCGAAGCGCAGCTTGTCGCAGGCGTCCGAGGCGTTGGAGATCAGCTCCCGCAGGAAGATCTCCTTGTTCGAGTACAGCGAGTGGGTGACGAGGTGCAGCAGTTGCTTGACCTCGGCCTGGAAGGAATGGGTCTGCTTGTCCATGGGCGGACTCTCGTGGGAAAGGTATGGGTTGATACGGGCGCCCCGCAGCGGCGCACGGCCTGACGGCCGGCCGCGTTGCGGCGTTCGCCACGGGATCTGGTGGCGGCTTGCAGGATTTCAAGCGGGACTGGCTATAATGCCCGGCTCTGTGGCGCTTTAGCTCAGTCGGTTAGAGCGACGGAATCATAATCCGCAGGTCCGGGGTTCGAATCCCTGAAGCGCCACCACCCCATCCCGGCTCCCGTCCATGGTCACACCCCGAGTGTCGTGACCTCCGCGACGCGGGGCCGTTTTCGTTTTGTCCAACCGACAGCCACTGGATCTACACCATGTTCCGCTGTTCCGCCGCCCTCGCAGCCCTCGCTCTGGCTGCCGCTCCCGCCCTCGTCTGCGCCCAGGTGCAGCGCACCTTCCCGGCCGACGCGCTGCGCGGACGCATCGAATTCACCAAGCCGCCCGCGGTGGAGATCGAGGAAGAAGCCGCGCGCCTGGCACCCGGCGTGAAGGTGCGCGATGCGCGCAACATGCTGATCCTCTCCGGCGCCCTGGCGGGCAGGAAGGGTGTCGTCAACTACACGCTGGACACCTACGGCCTGGTCAATGCCGTGTGGATCCTGACCGACGCCGAGGCCAAGAAGCTGTGGCCGCGCACGCGCGCCCAGGCCAAGGCCTGGACCTTCGACCCCGGCAGCCAGACCTGGACCAAGCCCTGAGGGGTGCGCCATGGACGAGCACGACGCCGCGCCGCCGAAGAAGGTCTACATCCGGACCTTCGGCTGCCAGATGAACGAGTACGACTCGGACAAGATGTCCGACGTGCTGCACGCCGCCCAGGGCTACGAGCCCACCGACGACCCCGAGTCCGCGGACCTCATCCTCTTCAACACCTGCTCGGTGCGGGAAAAGGCGCAGGAGAAGGTCTTCAGCGACCTCGGCCGCTTCAAGCACCTCAAGAGCCGCGGCGTGATGATCGGTGTCGGCGGCTGCGTGGCCAGCCAGGAGGGCGCGGCCATCATCGAGCGGGCGCCCTACGTGGACGTCGTCTTCGGGCCGCAGACACTGCACCGCCTGCCCGAGATGCTGGACCGCCGTCTGCAGCTCAAGCGCCCGCAGGTGGACATCAGCTTCCCCGAGATCGAGAAGTTCGATCATCTGCCGCCGCCACGCAAGGAAGGCCCGACGGCCTTCGTCTCCATCATGGAGGGGTGCTCGAAGTACTGCTCCTACTGCGTGGTGCCCTACACCCGCGGCGAGGAGGTCTCGCGCCCCTTCGAGGACGTATTGACCGAGGTCGCCGACCTGGCCGACCAGGGCGTGCGCGAATTCACCCTGCTGGGCCAGAACGTCAACGCCTATCGCGGCAGGATGGGCGAGACAACGCAGATCGCCGACTTCGCGCTGCTGATCGAGTACATCGCCGAGATCCCCGGCGTGGAGCGCATCCGCTACACGACCAGCCATCCCAACGAGTTCACCCAGCGCCTGATCGATGCCTATGCCAAGGTGCCGCAGTTGGTGAACCACCTGGTGCTGCCGGTGCAGCACGCGTCGGACCGCATCCTGATGGCGATGAAGCGCGGCTACACCGCGCTCGAGTACAAGAGCACCATCCGCAAGCTGCGCGCCGTGCGGCCCGGCATCAGCCTGGCCTCCGACTTCATCGTCGGCTTCCCCGGCGAGACGGAGGAGGACTTCGGCAAGCTGATGAAGCTGGTCGAGGAGATCGGCTTCGACAGCAGCTTCAGCTTCGTCTTCAGCCCCCGCCCCGGCACCCCGGCCGCCGCGCTGGAGGACGACACCCCGCGCGAAGTCAAGATTGATCGGCTGCAGCGCCTGCAGGCGGCGCTGGAGACCAACGTGCAACGCATCAGCGAATCACGCGTGGGCTCCGTGCAGCGCATCCTGGTCGAAGGCCCCAGCCGCCGCAACGCGCAGGAGCTGATGGGCCGCACCGAGTGCAACCGCATCGTCAACTTCGACGGCGGGCCTAACCCGGCGCGACTGGTAGGGCAGATGCTGGCCGTGAAGGTCACGCGCGCCTATCCGCATTCGCTGCGCGGCGAGGTGGTGGTGGCCGGCGAGCCGCGCGAGGACGCCCGCGCGGCCTGATCCCTGCTCAGGCCGCTGAAGCCTCGGCGTCGTGAGGCGCAGCGATCGCATTGACCAAGCGCTGCACGTCTGCTGCCTCGTGTGCCGCAGACAACGAGATGCGAAGCCGCGCCGTGCCCGCCGGAACCGTCGGCGGGCGGATGGCGGGCGCCCACAGGCCGACATCGAGCAGGCGGCTCATCAGGTCCACCGCGGCGGCCGACTCGCCGACGATCAGCGGCTGGATGGCCGTCGGCGAGGGCAGCAGCGTCGCCGCCTGCCGCAACAGGCCGCTGCGCAGCAAGGTGCGCAGTTGCTCCAGACGCTCGCGGCGCCAGCCTTCCTCGGCGATCACGCGCAGCGCGGCACGCAATGCTTGAGCCTGTGCAGGCGGGGCGGCGGTGGCGAACATGTAGGTCCGTGCACGCTGCACCAGCCAGTCCACCAGCGGCGCGACGCCGGCCACGAAGGCGCCCGCCACGCCCGCGGCCTTGCCCAGGGTGGCCATGTAGATGAAACGCTGTTGCGCGCCGCGGCTCAGCCGCCCGGCCAGGCCCAGGTGCACATGCGTGCCGCGGCCGGCCTCGCCCAGCACGCCGAAGCCGTGGGCGTCGTCCACCATCAGCCAGGCATCGTGGCGCTCGCACAGGTCCAACATCTCGCCGATCGGAGCGATGTCGCCGTCCATGCTGAACACGGCATCGGCAATCACCAGGCGCCGGCGCGCGCCGGCCGTCGCGCGCAACTCGGCGTCCAGTGCGGCGAGGTCCAGGTGGGGGACGATGCGGACCTCGGCACGCGACAGCCGCGCGCCGTCGATCAGGCAGGCGTGGTTCAACGAATCGGAAATCACCGCGTCGCCACGCTCCACCAGCGCGGGGATCACGCCGGTATTCGCGGCATACCCCGAATGGAAGAGCGTGGCCCGGGGCAGGCCGACGAAGGCGGCCAGCTCGCGCTCGAGCTGCTCGTGCGGCTCCCAGTGCCCGCAGACCGAGGGCGAGGCCGTCGAGCCCACGCCGTAACGAGCGGCGGCCTCCCGGGCAGCTTCGACCAGCGCCGGATGGCGCGACAGGCCGAGGTAGTCGTTGCCGGCGAACGAGAGCAGGTCGCGCACGCGCTCGATGCCGTCGGCGCCGGTCTCGCGCATGCGTATCCATGCAGGATGGCCGGCGCGGGGTGAGCCGGGCGGCAGCGGCTCGACGATGCGGCGTGCACGCAGCAGATGGGCATCGCGCAGGGCGCCGAGGTCCTTGGAAAGATCATCCAGCAGCATGTCGATGTCGTGTCCGGTGCGCCGCGGCTCAGGCCGGCGGCAAGGTGATGTCCAGCCGGTCCGCGCCGGCCGAGGGATCCCAGGGCCAGTTGGCCAGCAGCGGCGCGCGCAGCAGGCGCTTCAGGGTGGCGAGGTTCTCGTCGGCGGCCAGCATCTGCGGATCGATGCGGTTGGCGACCCAGCCCGCCAGCTTCAGGCCACGTGCGGCGATGGCCTCCTGCGTCAGCAGGGCGTGGTTCAGGCAGCCCAGGCGCAGGCCGACGACCAGGATCAGCGGCAGGCCCAGGCGCAGCGCGAAGTCGGCGCTGGTCTGGGTGTCGTTCAGCGGCACGATGAAGCCGCCCGCGCCTTCGACGACCACGGCGTCGGCCAGCCCCGCCAGCTCGGCGTAACGCGAGGCCAGCAGTTCGGGATCGATGCGCCGGCCCGCACGCTCGGCAGCCAGGTGGGGCGACAGCGGATCGGGCAGCAGGTAGGGGTTGTCCAGCTCGGGCCGCACGGCGACGTTGGACGCGGCGCGCAGCTGCGCCACGTCCTCGTTGCTCCAGCCTCGTTCCGTCTGCTCGGCGCCGGCCGCCACCGGCTTCATGCCGACCACGCGCCGGCCGCTGCGCGCCAGCGCATGCAGCAGGGCCGCGGCCACGCGGGACTTGCCCACGCCGGTATCGGTACCGGTGACGAAGAAGGAAGCGGGCGGCAGGTTGCTCATGCGAGGCGGCGAGGCGTTCAAGGCACGGCCAGCGGGCGCTGCGCCTGGCCGGCAACCGCGGCCGGCGCCTCCAGCACGGCCTGCAGCGCGGCCAGCGTGCCTTGCACGAGCTGGCCGCACAGCGCGCGGTCCAGCACGTAGGGCGGCATGAAGTACAGCGTGTTGCCGATGGGCCGCAGCAGCAGGCCCTGCTCCAGCGCGGCGCGGTGGAAGCGCGGGGCGAAGAGCGCGTCCGTGGTGTCGACCTCGGCAGCCCAGATCATCCCCAGCTGGCGTGCGCGGGTGATGCGCGGATGGCGCGCCAGCGGCTCGGCGGCCTCGGCCAGCCAGGCCGCGCGCTCGCGGTTGCGCGCGATGACGTCCTCGTCCTCGAAGATGTCCAGCACCTCCAGCGCCACGCGGCAGGCCAGCGGGTTGCCGGTGTAGGAATGCGAATGCAGGAAGCCGCGCGCCACATCGTCGTCGTAGAAGGCGGCATACACCTCGTCGGTGGTCAGCACCACCGACAGCGGCAGCACGCCGCCGGTCAGCCCCTTGGACAGGCAGATGAAGTCCGGCCGGATGCCGGCCTGCTGGTGTGCGAAGAAGCTGCCGGTGCGGCCGAAGCCCACGGCGATCTCGTCGGCGATCAGGTGCACGTGATAGCGGTCGCACAGCGCACGCGCCTGGCGCAGGTACTCGGGGTCGTGCATCGCCATGCCGGCGGCAGCCTGCACCAGCGGCTCCAGGATCAGGGCTGCCGTGCGCTCGTGGTGTTCGGCCAGGTGCGCCTCCAGCGCAGCTGCGGCTCGGCCTGCGGCGTCGGCCGCCGTTTCGCCGGGCAAGGCGGCGCGGGCATCGGGGCTGGACACCGTCGCGGCGGGGCGCACCAGCGGCGCGTAGGCCTCGCGGAACAGGGCAATGTCGGTCACGCCCAGGGCGCCCACGGTCTCGCCGTGATAGCCGCCGGCCAGGGCGACGAAGCCATTCTTCTGCGGGCGGCCGGCGTTGCGCCAATGGTGGGCGCTCATCTTCAGCGCGATCTCGGTCGCGCTGGCGCCGTCGCTACCGTAGAAGGCATGGCCCAGGCCGGTCAGCGCGCCCAGGCGCTCGGACAGCTCCACCACGGGCGCATGCGTCAGGCCGGCCAGCATCACGTGGTCGACGCGGCCGAGCTGGTCGGCGATGGCCGCGCGCAGCCGCGGATGGCCGTGGCCGAAAAGGTTCACCCACCAGGAGCTGACGGCGTCCAGGTAGCGGCGGCCGGCGTAGTCCTCCAGCCAGGGCCCCTCGGCGCGGGCGATGGGCAGCAGCGGCTGGGTCTCGTGCCGCTTCATCTGCGTGCAGGGGTGCCAGACGGCGCGCTTGCTGCGGGCCAGCCACTCGGCATTGGTTGGGGTATCAGGCACGGCGGCCCGCCCACATCAGCGTGGCTGCGCCCACGACGACCATGGCCGCGTAGGTAGACATGCGCCCGTCGCGGCCAGCGACGGCCGCGCCGATCACCAGCACCGCGGCCGAGGCCAGCATCACCGCCCGCGCCAGGCGCCACCAGGGCACAGGCTTGAGGTCACGGAACCAGACGAGCTTTGCCAAGCCTGCCGCGATCGCGCCGAAGCCGAGGGCGGGAACGAAAAAATTGATGAGATGGATCAAGCCGTCGATCGGACCCATGGGGCTAGATGCGCACTGCGCTGTTGGATGCGTGCCGTGTCGTCGTGGATGGCCGTGCCGCAGCTTGGCACAGGGCCGCAAAGCCCACTTGTCTGCACTGGCTGGGCGGCCCGCGCATGCGTAGTTTTCACGACCCGCCGCCGGCGCCCAGGAAAAGGGCGCCAATTTTATAATTCGGCTCATGAGCGTCTTCACCCTCGGACTCAACCACACCACGGCCGCCGTGGACCTGCGTGGTCGTTTCGCGTTGGCGGTGGACCAGCTCGCCCCCACCCTGCGCCGGCTGCAGGAGCATCTGACCCCGCGCCTGGCGGGTCAGGCGCCCGAGACGGCCATCATCTCGACCTGCAACCGCACCGAGCTGTACTGGGCCGCGCCCGGGGCCCAGCTCGGCACTGCCGGCCCGCTGCTGGCGCCGGCCGTCGAATGGCTGGCCGATCTCGGCGGCGTGCGTGCCCACGAGCTGCAGCCCCACACCTACATCCGCCAGGGCGGCGAGGCCGCGCGCCACGCCTTCCGCGTGGCCAGCGGCCTGGACTCCATGGTGCTGGGCGAGCCCCAGATCCTGGGCCAGATGAAGCAGGCGGTGCGCGAGGCCGACGAGGCCGGCACGCTGGGCACCACCCTGCACCAGCTCTTCCAGCGCAGCTTCGCGGTGGCCAAGGAGGTACGCACCTCGACCGAGATCGGCGCGCATTCCATCAGCATGGCGGCCGCGGCCGTGCGCCTGGCCGGGCAGCTGTTCGAGGACCTGCGCGACATCCGCATCCTCTTCGTCGGCGCCGGCGAGATGATCGAACTCGCCGCCACCCACTTCGCGGCCCGCAACCCGAAGCAGATGGTGCTGGCCAACCGCACGCTGGAGCGCGGCGAGAAGCTCGCCAGCCGCCTGGGTGCACATGCCATGCGCCTGGCCGACCTGCCCCAGCACCTGCACGAGTTCGACGCCGTCGTTTCCTGCACCGCCTCCAGCCTGCCCATCATCGGCCTGGGCGCGGTGGAGCGCGCGCTGAAGGCGCGCAAGCACCGCCCGATGTTCATCGTCGACCTGGCCGTGCCGCGCGACATCGAGCCCGAGGTCGCGCGCCTGGACGACGTCTACCTCTATACCGTGGACGACCTGTCGGCCATCGTGCAGAACGCCGGCGAGAAGCGCCAGGCCGCCGTGGCCCAGGCCGAGGCCATCATCGAGAACGGCGTGCAGGGCTTCGTGCACTGGCTGGACCAGCGCGCCACGGTGCCACTGATCCGTTCACTACACGCCCAGGCCGACAACTGGCGCGAGCTCGAGATCGCCCGCGCGCGCAAGCTGCTGGCCAAGGGCGAGGACGTGGACGCCGTGCTGGAGGCCCTGTCGCGCGCGTTGACGCAGAAGATGCTGCACGGCGCACTGGCCGAGTTGCACGGCAGCGACGGCCGCGAGCGTGCCCAGCTGGCCGAGACCATCTCGCGCCTCTTCCTGCGCGGCTCCACCGGCGGCAGCAACGGCGGCGAACTCTAGCGACGCTGCCTCGCGTCGCCGCGCCCTCGCGCGCATGAGCGGCCTGTCGCGGCCGCATCTCCCGCCCGTTCCCGATCCGCCCCGCCATGAAAGACGCCCTGCGCCACCGACTGGACCGCCTCGCGATCCGCCTGCCCGAACTCGACGCCGCCCTGGCCGACCCGGCCGTGGCCGCCGACATCAACCGCTTCCGCGAACTGTCGCGCGAGCACGCCGAGGTCAGCGGCCTGCTCGACCTCTACCGCCGATACCGGCAACGCGAGCAGGACGCCGCCGCCGCACGCGAGATGCTGGACGGCGCCGAATCCGACGCCGGGATGCTGGCCATGGCCAAGGACGAGATCGCCGAGGCCGAGACCGACCTCGCGGCGCTGGACCAGGAGTTGCAACTGGCCCTGCTGCCCAAGGATCCGGACGATGCGCGCCCGGCCTTCCTGGAGATCCGCGCCGGCACCGGCGGGGACGAATCCGCCCTCTTCGCCGCCGACCTGGCGCGCATGTACACGCGCTACGCCGAGCGCCAGGGCTGGCGCACGGAGATCCTGTCGTCCAGCGAATCGGACCTCGGGGGCTACAAGGAGGTGGTGCTGCGCATGGAGGGCGGCGAGGGTGCCTATGGGCGGCTGAAGTTCGAATCCGGCGGCCACCGCGTGCAGCGCGTGCCGGCCACCGAAGCCCAGGGGCGCATCCACACCAGCGCCTGTACGGTGGCTGTGCTGCCGGAGCCGGACGAGGCGCAGGAAATCCAGATCAACCCGGCCGACCTGCGCATCGACACCTACCGCGCGTCGGGAGCCGGCGGGCAGCACATCAACAAGACCGACTCCGCGGTGCGCGTCACGCACATCCCGACGGGCATCGTGGCCGAGTGCCAGGACGACCGCTCCCAGCACCGCAACAAGGCCAAGGCCCTGGCCGTGCTGGCCGCGCGCATCCGCGACAAGGAACGCGCCGAGCGCGAGGCCAAGGAAGCCGCCACCCGCCGCAGCCTGGTGGGCACCGGCGACCGCTCCGATCGCATCCGCACCTACAACTTTCCCCAGGGCCGGCTGACGGACCACCGCATCAACCTGACCCTCTACAAGCTGGCGATGGTGATGGAGGGCGATCTGGACGACGTGGTCGCCGCGCTGGCAGCCGCCCAGGCGGCCGACCAACTGGCCGAGCTCGAAGCCGGGCTGGGTTGAACCCGATGGAGTCCGCGCTGACCATCGCCCGGGCGCTGGCGCAGGCCCGAGCCGCCGGAATCGAGCGGCTGGACGCCCAACTGCTGCTGGGCCACCTGCTGGGCCGCGACCGCGCCTGGCTGCTGGCGCACGACGACTCCCCACTCGGCCCGGATGTATTGCCGCGCTGGGCCGAGCAGTTGCGGCGCCGCGCCGCGGGCGAACCGCTGGCCTACCTGGTCGGCGAAAAGGAGTTTCACGGCCTGAGCCTGGCGGTCACGCCAGAGGTCCTGATCCCGCGCCCGGATACCGAGACCCTGGTCGACTGGGCCCTGGAACTGCTGCCGCCGGACCGGGCGCGCACCGTCGTGGACCTGGGCACCGGCAGCGGCGCGATCGCGCTGGCGATCCAGGCTGCGCGGCCCCGGGCGCTCGTCACGGCAACGGATGTGAGCGCCGGCGCACTCGCCGTCGCGACCCGCAACGCCGCTTCGCTGCAGCAGCCGGTGACCTTCCTGCAGGGCTCCTGGTGGACGCCGCTGGCGGGGCGCCGCTTCGACCTCATCGTCAGCAACCCGCCCTACATCCGGCGGGACGATCCGCATCTTGCGGACTTGGGCCATGAGCCTCAGCAGGCGCTCACTTCCGGGCAGGATGGCCTGGACGCGATCCGTCTCATCGTCTCCGGCGCCAGCCTGCATCTGGCCGAGGCCGGCTGGCTGCTGCTCGAACACGGCTGGGACCAAGCCGCCGCGGTCGCGGAACTGCTGCACGCGGCGGGTTTCCGTGACGTCGGCCACAGGCAGGACCTGGGCGGCCACCTGCGCTGCACGGGCGGGCGCCTGCCCCCGTCACGCGGGGTCTGAGGCATCGCCACCACACCTTCACCCTGGGCCACAGGGGAAGGCCTGTGTGATCGGCTGTAAATCATCCACAAGCGCGGGGGCCGGGCGTAGCATCGTTTCGAGGCGGCCCGTTTTCCGGGCCGCCCCAATCTGGATCCCCGGTTTCGTCCTCCCCAGCTCCCTGGTGCGTCAGGAGAGTCCCATGCCCGTTCCGCTACCGTCCCTGCGAACCGTTTGCCTGCTGGCCAGCCTGGTGCTGGGGGCGGGCCTGGCACCGATCGCCTCGGCGCAGAGCGGCAGCGGTCTGAAGTGGCCGGAGCAGGCCTGGGGCGGCGGCGCCTATGGCAGCGACGGCAGCGGCGCGACGTGGCGCGGCCGTATCGGGCTGGGCCTGAGCGCCGGATTGCGCCCCAGCCTGACGCCAGACCGGCTGGACGTCACCATGGCCGCTGCCGATGCCAACCAGATGGGCAGCTTGCGGCTGCTGGGCGACTACTACTTCTCCCGCAACAGCGGTTTCCGCGCCACGGGTGGCCTGCTGCGCGGCTCCATCGGCTCGCCGTGGATGCTGACCGGCACCGGCACGGTGGCCATGGGCTGGAGCCCGCAGACGGGTTCCGGCACCGGCCTGCGCGCCGCCAGCCCCGATGCCGGCGTGGCGACCGTCCCCTACGTGGGCGCGGGCTACAGCTTCGACCTGCCCCAGACCTGGGGCGGCGACTGGAGCTTCTCCGCCGACGTCGGCATGGTCGCCGTCGCCCCGGGCGTGCGCCTGGGCACCGGCTACGGCAGCCAATACCTGGACGAAGCCGTACGCGAGATGCGCCTGCGTCCGGTGCTGCAACTGGGCGTGAGCTACTCCTTCTGACGCGGGCGCGCCCGCGGGCGCCAAGCCCGAGCCCCTGCGGCGGTACGGGCTTTGCCGTATAACCTTTTCCATTCCAACCCCACCCACGGGACAGCCATGAGCGACGTTCAGCAACGCATCGACGACCTCGTCAAGAACAACCGCGTGGTGCTCTTCATGAAGGGCAGTGCGCAATTCCCCATGTGCGGCTTCTCCGGCCGCGCCATCGAGATCCTGAAGGCCTGCGGCGTGAAGGACCTGAAGACCGTCAACGTGCTGGAGGACGAAGCCATCCGCCAGGGCATCAAGGCCTACGCCAACTGGCCGACCATCCCCCAGCTCTACATCAACGGCGAGTTCATCGGCGGCTCGGACATCATGACCGAGATGTACCAGGCCGGCGAACTGCAGCAGACCCTGGCCCAGGCCGCCTGAGCGTTGCCGCCTTGAGCGCCGCGACGACACCCGACCGGCTGGTCGTGGGCATCACCGGCGCCAGCGGTGCCGTCTACGGCATACGGCTGCTGCAGCGCGCGAAGGCCCTGGGCCTGCGCACCCATGTCGTGATCACGGCTGCCGGCGTGCTGAACCTGCACCATGAACTGGGCCTGGACCGCCAGGCCGCGGAGTCCCTTGCCGACGAGGCGCATTCGCCCGGCGAAGTCGGTGCCTGCATCGCCAGCGGCAGCTTCGCCACGGCCGCGATGGTCGTGGCCCCGTGCTCGATGAAGACGCTGGCGGCCATCGCCCACGGCCTGTCGGACAACCTGCTGACGCGCGCGGCCGACGTCACGCTGAAGGAGCGCCGCCGCCTGGTGCTGATGGTGCGCGAGACGCCCTTCAACCTGGCCCACCTGCGCAACATGACCGCGGTGACCGAGATGGGCGGCATCGTCTTCCCGCCGCTGCCGGCCTTCTACAACAAGCCCGCGTCGATAGACGAGCTGGTCGACGACACCGTGGAGCGCGTGCTCGCGCTGCTGGGCGCATCGGGCGCCCGGCCTCAGTCGTGGGACGGGTTGCGCGCCTCGACCTGAGCCTGCTGCCTGGCCGGCTGGGCCGGCATCTGCCAGCGCTTCCTTGCCGCGAACACCGCATTCGGATACTCCGGCCGCCCGCGGCTGCCGTTGTAGCGGCCCAGCGCCAGGTAGAGATCACCCTGCTCGCGGTTGAGGTAGTGCCTCAGGATCACGCAACCGAAGCGCAGGTTGGTCTGCATGTGGAAGAGCGAGGATTCATCCCCGTTACCGATCGAACGTGCCCAGAAGGGCATGACCTGCATGTAGCCGCGCGCGCCGACACGGCTGACGGCGTAGCGGCGGAAGGCGCTCTCGACCTCGATGAGGCCCAGCACCAGCGCCGGATCCAGCCCAGCGCGCCGGCTCTCGTACCAGACGGTGCCCAGGAACTCCTGCCGCACCTCGAAGCTGTTCTTGCGCCGCTTGAGCTTGTCGCCCATCACGCCCAGCCAGCGCAGGTAGGCCATGCGGTCGTCGAAGGCCTGGAAGGCGGGAGTCGGCGGCGCGCCATCGGCGATGGCTGCGGACAGCGCCGTGCGCACCGAATCGGCCAATGCCTCTTCCACCTGGGCGCCCGCCTGCGCCGCCGCGGCACCCAGCGCCAGCACGGCAGCTGCGACGCCGCGCCGCAGCTGCAGGGGACGGGCATGCACCGCGCGGGACAACATGGGTGCGACGACGCCTCCGCTTTCCTCAGCCCGCCGGCTGCAGCAGCGCACGCAGGTGCGCCAGCACCTCGGTGCCCGCGATCTTGGTCGCCGCCGCGTCACGCCGGCCCTGGTACTCGACCTGGCCTTCCTTGAGCCCGCGGTCGGACAGCACCACGCGGTGCGGCACGCCGATCAGCTCCCAGTCCGCGAACATCGCACCCGGGCGCTCGCCACGGTCGTCGAGCAGCACGTCGATGCCCAGGGTCTGCAGTTCACCGTAGAGCTGGTCGGCCTCGGCCTTGACCTCGGCCGATCGGTCGTAGCCGATGGGGCAGATGACGACCTGGAAGGGCGCGATCGAAGCCGGCCAGACGATGCCGCGCTCATCGTGGTTCTGCTCGATGGCCGCGCCCAGGATGCGCGTGACGCCGATGCCGTAGCAGCCCATCTGCATCAGCTGCGGCTTGCCGTTCTCGTCGAGGAAGGTGGCCTTCATCGCCTCGCTGTACTTGGTGCCGAGGAAGAACACGTGGCCCACCTCGATGCCGCGCTGGATGGCCAGCTTGCCCTTGCCGTCCGGCGAGGCGTCGCCCTCGACGACGTTGCGGATGTCGGCGACCACGTCGGGCTCGGGCAGGTCACGGCCCCAGTTGATGCCCTTCGTGTGGAAGCCGGCCTCGTTGGAGCCGGTGACGAAGTCGCTCATGTTGGCCACCGTGCGGTCGGCCACCACCTTCACCGGCTTCTTCAGCCCGATGGGCCCCAGGTAGCCGGGCCTGGTGCCGAAGTGCTCGACGATCTCGGCCTCGGTGGCGAAGCGGAAGCCGGCCTTCAGGCCCTGGACCTTGCCGGCCTTCACTTCGTTGAGGTCGTGGTCGCCGCGCACCAGCAGCAGCCAGATGGTGGACTGGATGCGCACGCCCTTGTCGTCCAGCTCGTCGGTGGCCAGCACGAGCGACTTCACCGTCTGGGACAAGGGCAGGCCGAGGAAGGCGGCCACGTCGGCGCAGGTGCTCTTGCCCGGCGTGGCGACTTTCTCCAACGCCTGTGCAGGCGCGGCGCGCGAGGCCGCCAGCGGCAGGGCCTCGGCCAGCTCGATGTTGGCGGCGTAGTCGCTGTCGGGGCAATAGACGATGGCGTCCTCGCCGGTCTCGGCGATCACCTGGAACTCGTGCGAGCGGTCCCCGCCGATGGCGCCGGTGTCGGCGGCCACGGCGCGGTATTGCAGGCCCAGGCGGTCGAAGATGCGGCAGTAGGCGGCGTACATGCCGTCGTAGCTGCGGCCTGCCGACTCGACGTCGCGGTCGAAGGAATAGGCGTCCTTCATCGTGAACTCGCGCCCGCGCATCACGCCGAAGCGCGGGCGGCGCTCGTCGCGGAACTTGGTCTGGATGTGATAGAAGTTTTTCGGCAGCTGGCGGTAGGAGCGCAGCTCCTGGCGCGCGATGTCCGTCACGACCTCCTCGGAGGTCGGCTGGATGATGAAGTCGCGCTCATGCCGGTCCTTGACCCGCAGCAACTCCGGCCCCATCTTGTCGAAGCGGCCCGTCTCCTGCCACAGCTCGGCCGGCTGCACCACCGGCATCAGCAGTTCGATCGCGCCGGCGCGATCCATCTCCTGGCGGATGATGGCCTCGACCTTGCGGATCACCCGCAGCCCCATCGGCATGTAGTTGTAGATGCCGGCGCCCAGCCTCTTGATGAAGCCGGCACGCATCATCAGCTTGTGGCTGACGATCTCCGCATCGGCGGGCGCTTCCTTGAGCGTGGAGATGAAGAACTGGGAGGCTTTCATGGTCTGCCTTCGTCTAACGGATGGCGCAGCGCAGCGGAACACCGCGCGGGTAACAGGATCGTGAAGGAGGTGCCGGAACCGCCTGAAAAGTGCTGCCGGCGGCGGCTAAGGGCGAGCCATATAAGGGCCGCGCCTGAATTGCATACGCATAACGCAATGCAATAATCAATTCAGTTACGAATCTGGAGTTTGATTATGCTCGACCGGGAAGGCTTCCGCCCCAACGTCGGCATCGTCCTGCTGAACCACCGCAACCAGGTGTTCTGGGGCAAGCGGATACGCACGCACTCCTGGCAGTTCCCGCAGGGAGGCATCAACCACGGCGAATCGCCGGAGCAGGCGATGTTCCGCGAGCTGCAGGAAGAAGTCGGCCTGCAGCCGGAGCACGTCCGCATCATCGCGCGCACGCGCGACTGGCTGCGTTACGAAGTGCCGGACCACTTCATCCGCCGCGAATCCCGCGGTCACTACAAAGGCCAGAAGCAGATCTGGTTCCTGCTGCAGCTCGTCGGCCGCGACAGCGACATGAACCTGCGCGCCAGCAACCATCCGGAGTTCGACGCCTGGCGCTGGCACGAGTACTGGGTGCCGCTGGAATCCGTCATCGAGTTCAAGCGCGGCGTCTACGAGATGGCACTGACCGAGCTGTCGCGCTACCTGCCGCGCCCGCAGCAGCAAGGCTCCAACCGCTACCTGCGCGGCAACATGCGCGCGCCGCGCTCCGGGCCGGGGCACAAGGCGGGCGAGCAGGAAGATCCGCGGGGGGGCGACGACCCTGCCTCTGCGATCACGCCGGTCAACACGTCGCGCTGGTCGGTGAAGTCCTGAAGCGCCGCCGCGGCCCGGTGCTCAGACGAGCACCAGGTTGTCGCGGTGGATCATCTCGGGCTCCTCGATGAAGCCCAGGATGCTTTCGATCTCCGACGACGGCTTGCGCGCGATCAGGCGCGCCTCGCTGCTGGCGTAATTGGCCAGGCCGCGGGCCAGGTGGCGCCCCTGCAGGTCGCGCACGGCGATCACGTCGCCGCGATGGAAGTCACCCTCCACCTCGACCATGCCGATGGGCAGCAGGCTCTTGCCTTCGTCGCGCAGCTTGGCAACCGCGCCGTCATCGACGACGACCGCACCGCGCAGCTGCAGGTGGTCAGCCATCCACTGCTTGCGCGCCGCCTTCTTGGCCGTGGTGGCGACGAACAGCGAGCCGATGTCCTCGCCCTGGGCCAGGCGCACCAGCACGTCGCTCTCGCGGCCCCAGGCGATGACGGTGGACGCGCCGCTGCCGGCCGCACGCTTGGCTGCCAGCACCTTGGTGATCATGCCGCCGCGGCCGATGCTGGAGCCCGCACCGCCGGCCATCTGCTCCAGCGCCGGATCGCCGGCCAGGGCCTCGTGGATGAAACGCGCCTCGGGATCCCTGCGCGGGTCGGCGCTGTACAGGCCTTTCTGGTCCGTCAGGATGACCAGTGCGTCGGCCTCGACCAGGTTGGCCACCAGCGCGCCCAGGGTGTCGTTGTCGCCGAACTTGATCTCGGCGGTGACCACGGTGTCGTTCTCGTTGATGACGGGCACCACCTTGTGCGACAGCAGGGTCAGCAAGGTGGAGCGGGCGTTGAGGTAGCGCTCGCGGTCAGCCAGGTCGGCATGCGTGAGCAACACCTGGGCGCTACCCATGCCCTGCTCGCTGAGCTTGCTTTCGTACATCTGGGCCAGACCCATCTGGCCGACGGCGGCGGCGGCCTGCAGTTCCGGCACCTCCTTCGGCCGCACGGCCCAGCCCAGGCGCTTCATGCCTTCGGCGATGGCACCGCTGGAGACCATGATCACCTCGCGTCCCTCGCGGGCCAGCACGGCGAGCTGGCGGCACCAGTTGCCGATGGCCTCGGCATCGACACCCTTGCCCTCGTTGGTGACGAGGCTGGAGCCCACCTTGACGACGATGCGCCGGGCGTTGCGCAGGACTTCACTCATAGCGGACGGAAACGGGGATCGTCGGGATCGGGGGCGGGAGCCGCATCGGCCTCCTCGGTCGGCGCGGGCTGGGTGAAGCGCGGGTCCGGGGCGACGGTGGGCGCCTCCTTCTCCTGCTCCGCGGCCACGTGCTTGTAGATGGCATGTATCAGGCCCTCGCAGCCCTCGCGGGTGAGGGCCGAGATCTCGAAGACCGGCCCCTTCCAGCGCAGGCGCTTGACGAAGTCCTTGACCAGCGCGGCGCGCTCGCCCTCCGGCACCATGTCCAGCTTGTTGAGCACCAGCCAGCGCGGCTTCTCGTACAGCTTCTTGTCGTACTTCTTCAGCTCGGCCACGATGGCCTTGGTCTGGGCAACCGGGTCGACGCCATCGTCCATCGGCGCGAGGTCCACGAGATGCAGCAGCAAGCGCGTGCGCTGCAGGTGGCGCAGGAACTGGTGGCCCAGGCCCGCACCTTCCGCGGCACCCTCGATCAGCCCGGGGATGTCGGCGACGACGAAGCTCTGCTGGTGACCCACGCGCACCACGCCCAGGTTGGGATGCAGCGTCGTGAAGGGGTAGTCGGCGATCTTCGGCCGCGCATTGGAGATCGCGGCGATCAGCGTGGACTTGCCGGCGTTGGGCATGCCCAACAGGCCGACGTCGGCCAGCAGGCGCAGCTCCAGCTTGACCGTGAAGCGCTGGCCCGGCCAGCCGGGCGTCTTCTGGCGCGGCGCACGGTTGGTGCTGGTCTTGAACCGCATGTTGCCGAAGCCGCCGTCTCCGCCCTTGGCCAGCAGGATCTCCTCGCCGTCGACGAGCAGTTCGGCCATGGTCTCGCCGGTCTCCGCGTTGGTGATGATGGTGCCCACGGGCATGCGCAGGTGGACATCCGCACCGGCGGCGCCGAACTGGTCGGAGCCGCGGCCGTGCTCGCCGCGCTTGGCTTCGTGGCGGCGCGAGAAACGGAAGTCCACCAGCGTGTTCAGGCTGCGATCGGCCACGATGTAGACGTGCCCGCCGCGTCCGCCGTCGCCGCCGTTCGGCCCGCCGAAGGGGAGGAACTTCTCGCGGCGAAAGCTCACGCAACCGTTGCCGCCGTCACCGGCGGCCACGTCGATCGTGACCTCATCGACAAATTTCATTTCTTGCTTCCTGCTGGGCGGACATGTCCGCCGGCTGGGTGTGCGGCGCGCGCTCAGGGCGCATCGTTGCGCGGGGCAGCGGGGCGATCGGCAGCCGGGCGTTCGTTGTCGAAGGGCTTGGTGCTGGCGATGGACCACAGGCCCAGCACGATCAACAGCGCCGGCCACCACTGCTTGAGCCAGCCCCACTGGAGCAGGCCGAAGTTGTGAGCCAGCAGCAGGCTGCCGACGAGGATCAGGATCAAGCCACTGCGACTGCGCATCGCACCTCTCCTTGCCCGTGC
>SCTQ01000312.1 GCA_004322345.1 Aquabacterium sp.
GCGTGTTGGGGCTGTCGCGGCCGGTGTACCAGCCCAGCGGGCGCGTGCCGGTCAGGCGCTCGATGATCTCGACGCCGCGCTCGAGATGCTCGCGCTCGACGTCCTCGGGCAGGTTCTGGTAGTGGATCCAGCGCCAGCCGTGGCAGGCGATCTCGTGGCCCAGGTCGACGAAGGCCTGGGTCAGCTCGGGATGGCGCTCCAGCGCCATCGAGACACCGAAGATGGTCAGCGGCAGCTCGCGTTTCTCGAACTCGCGCAGGATGCGCCAGACGCCGGCGCGCGAACCGTACTCGTAGATGGATTCCATGCTCAGGTGGCGCGCCGGGAAGGCGGCGGGGCTGAACATCTCGCTGAGGAACTGCTCGCTGCCGGCGTCGCCGTGCAGCACGCTGTTCTCGCCGCCTTCCTCGTAGTTGAGGACGAACTGCACGGCGATGCGGGCGTTGCCCGGCCAGCGGGCCTGGGGCGGGGTGCGGCCGTAGCCGACGAGGTCACGTGGGTAGGCGGGGGAGGTCATTTGCTTGCTTTCCTGGTACCGGCGCGTGGGCGGGGCGCAGCGGCCCGCGGCCCGCCGGCGATGTTCTCCACTTGGGCCAGCGGCTGCAAGGCCTGGCCCAGGTCGCGCACGCGGGGATGGCGATGCAAGTTGGCGGCCACCATCTCCAGGTGCCTGGCCACCAGCCGGGTGGCGGCCCTGGCGTCTCCCTGCTCCAGTGCGTCGACGATCTGCACGTGCTCGGCGTGCGACGCCTCGGCAGAGTGCGCCGACTGCGCCATCAGCGCGATCAGCGAGCCGCGCAGCAGCAGGTCGTGCAGCACCTCGGCCAGCACTTCGTTGCCCAGCATGCGGGCCAGCAGGGTGTGGAAGTCGGCCAGCAGGCGGGTGCGCCCCGGCACGTCGGTGCGGGCGACGGCGGCGGCCTCGTCCTTCAGGTGGGCGCGCAGCTGGGCCACCTGTGCCGGCGTGATGGTCTCGGCGATGCGGCGGATCATCGCCGTCTCGATCATCTGGCGCAGCTCGAAGATCTGGCGCGCCTCCTCGGCGCTGGGCTCGGCCACGAAGGCGCCGCGTGCCGGGGACAGCGTCACCAGCTTGTCGCGCGAGAGCTGGTTCAGCGCCTGGCGCACGAGGGTGCGCGAGACCTTGAAGATGTCGGCGATCTGCTGCTCCACCAGCTTGGTGCCCGGCATCAGCCGCCGCTCGACGATGGCCGTGGTGATCGAGCGCACGATCAGCTCGGTGCTGGTGGGCCCCGTCCCCGGCTGCAGGCCGGTGTCCGTGGGGGGCGGTGTGCGGGTGGTGGGCACGGCTTGTGCGTCGGTCCGGTGACTGATCGAATTTCCGGCTGGTCCGGTTGAAGCGTATGCAAAACTGTATACACTTTACCCGATCCCGCCAAGAAAGAACCACCTTCGATGGGCAAGCTCACCACCCACGTCCTGGACACCATGAACGGCTGCCCCGCCGCGGGCATGCAGGTGCAACTGCTGAAGCTGGACGATGCCGGCGTCGTGCCGCTGAAGACGCTGCTGCTCAACGGCGACGGCCGCGCCGATGCCCCCTTGCTGGAGGGCGCGGCCCTGGTGCCGGGGCGCTACCGGCTGGTCTTCGACGTCGCCGCCTACTTCAGGTCCCGTGGCATCGCGCTGCCGGACCCGCCCTTCCTGGACCAGGTGCCCCTGGACTTCGGCATCGCGGATGCGGGCAGCCACTACCACGTGCCCTTGCTGGCCAGCCCCTGGGCCTACTCCACCTACCGCGGCAGCTAGGGCCTGTTAACACGACCGGAGGACACACGTGACTCAGGAAACGGGCGCCATCGAGGCGCAGAGCAAAGCCGTGGCCGCCGCCACGGCGAGCATTTGCAACGCGGAGGGCGCCCGTGTCCTCCGGTCGCGTTAACAGGCCCCAGTCATGACGGCCCCCCGCTCTCTTCGTTCGCGGCCCCCCGTGGGGTCCCTCCGCGCCCTTGGGGCGGCCCGGCGGGCATGGAGGCTTCGCTGATGGAAACCTACCTCCTGGACTGGGCCAACCTGCTCCTGCGCTGGACCCACGTCATCGTCGCCATTGCCTGGATAGGCTCGTCGTTCTACTTCGTCTGGCTGGACAACAGCCTGACCCCGCCAGAGGACGATGAGCTGAGGAAGAAGGGTGTCGGCGGCGAGCTGTGGGCCGTGCACGGCGGCGGCTTCTACAACCCGACCAAGTACCTGGGCGTGCCGCCCAGGCTGCCGAAGCACCTGCACTGGTTCTACTGGGAAAGCTATTCCACCTGGCTGTCCGGCTTCGCGCTGTTCACGGCGCTGTACCTGTTCAACGCCGGCACCTTCCTCATCGACAGGCAGGTGCACGACTGGAGGCCGGTGGCCGCGTCCACCACGGCCATCATCTTCCTCACCGTCTTCTGGCTGCTCTACGACGCGATCTGCCGGATCTTCGGCGGCGGCCGCCATGGCGATGCCGTCGTCGGCGCAATGATCTTCTGCGTGATCGTGGTCGCGGCCTGGGCGGCCTGCCAGCTGTATGCCGGCCGCGCGGCCTTCCTGCTGACCGGCGCGATGCTGGCCACCACGATGAGCGCCAACGTCTACTTCTGGATCATCCCGGGGCAGCGCAAGGTGATCGCGTCGATGCAGGCCGGCGAGCCGGTGGACCCGGTGCACGGCCAGCGCGGCAAGCAGCGCAGCGTGCACAACACCTACTTCACCTTGCCGGTGCTGTTCGCGATGCTGTCCAACCACTACAGCTTCGCCTACACCCATGAGCACAACTGGCTGGTGCTGGTGCTGATCATGCTGGCCGGGGCGCTGATCCGGCAGTTCTTCGTCGCCCGCCACAAGACCGAGGTGGCCGGCCAGCCTGCCCCCTGGCGCTGGGCCATCGCGGGCATCGTCGTGCTGCTGGGCGTCATCGCCTGGCTGGCGCCGGCACCGGCGGCGAAGGTGGCCGCCACCCAGGCGCCGGTGAGCTTCGCCGAAGTCCAGGCCGTCATCGCCCAGCGCTGCGTGGCCTGCCACAACGCTCAGCTGGCCAACAAGGGCGTGGACCTTCACACGGCAGAAGGCATCCTGAAGAACGCCGCCCAGATCAACCAGCAGGCCGTGGTGCTCAAGCAGATGCCGCTGAGCAACGCCACCCACATCACCGACGACGAGCGGGCCTTGCTCGGGCGTTGGTTCGCCGCAGGCGCACCACACTAGGCGCTCCTGCTGGCGCCACCAGTTGGTGGAGACGGCAGGGCCGGGCGCCGGGCCGCCCCAAGCCGGTCCCATCCCCCGGGGGGGCGCCAACGTACGCGTTGGCCGAGGGGGACACATGACCCCCACGTCTCTGGGGCGCCGCTAACCCTGGAAGCTCAGGCTTACCCGCATGGGCGCCTGCGCCCGCGCGTGCACGATGCCGCCCAGTTCGAATCCGGGAGGCAGGGAATGCAGATGCGCGCGGTCTGGGCGCTGGGCGCAGCAGTCGCGTTGGCGGCCGGTGCCTGGTGGTGGCGCGGACATGTTCAGCAAGGCGAGGCCACCGCGGGCGGCCCGGGCGGAGCCTTCGACTGGAACCGCCCGGCCCCCACGTCTGCCGGCCACCCGGCCGCGTCGGCGCAGCGCTCGCCGCTGCGCTCGGCCGCGGCCGTGCACGATCGTCTCTACCGGCACGGATCCTTCCAGGGCACCCAGCCCGACGGCGACTGGATCGTCGGCCCGGACGGCCACCTCAAGCCCGACATCGCACTGCGCCGCCGCTTCGAGCACTACATGCTGGGCCAGGGCGAAGTCACGCTGGACGAGCTGCGCCTGCTGGTGGCCGACGAGTCCCGCCGCGATCGCGGCGACGCCGTCTCCGCCGAGGTGCTGGAGATGTGGGACAAGTACATGCGGCTGCGCAACTACGCGTGGAAGTACCAGGTCGTCATCGCCGACCGCGGCACCTGGATGCCGGCCTTCGACGAGCAGAAGACCGTGCGCCGCCAGATCCTGGGCCCGCAGTGGGCCGAGGCCTTCTACCGCGACGAGGAGGATTACTTCGTCGATTTCATGGCCCGCCAGGAGGGCCGCGCCGAAGCCCCGCGCGATCCCGGAGAGCCCGTGATCCAGGCCGCGCCGGGCAAGGACGCGGCCGCCTTGTTCGAGGAACGCAAGAAGGCCTACGGCGAAGCGGCCGCGGCGCGCCTGGCCCAGGCCGATGCCGAATGGGCCGACTGGGAGCGCCGCCTGGCCGGCGCCAAGCGCAAGTGGGCCGAGGTGCAGGCCGACGTGGGGCTGACCCCGCCGCTGCGCAAGGCCGAGATGGACCGTTACGTGGAGGCCAACTTCAAGCGCGAGGAGTTCCTGCGCGTGCAGTCCCTGCTGAACCTGCCTTAGACCAGAGACAGAGCAGGCAGCTCGTCCCGACAGTGGGAGGGGGAGACGGCAACGGGCCCGGATGCGCCAGCATCCGGGCCCGATTGTTTATCCCCGCCCGTTTTCAGTTTTGCGGGATCAGATCTGCATGTTCATGATTTCCGAGTAGGCCTGCACCAGGCGGTTGCGCACCTGCATGGCCGACTGGAAACCGATCTGCGCCTTCTGCATCGCCACCATGGTCTGTTCCAGGCCGACCTTGGAGTTGCCCAGCGAGACCTCGCGCTGCAACTGGGAGGCGTTGGCCTGCATCGCGCTGACGGAGTTCAGGGCCTGGGAAAAGGCCTGCTGGAAGTTGCCCGGGCTGACGCCGGCCGTGGACTGGCGCACGCGCTCGGCCACCTGCGGCATCCCGGCGCGGGTGGCTGCCTGTGCGAAATCGAACGGTTTGAGCTTGACATCCATAGCCACCTCGCCATGAGGAAAAACGGGCCGATGTCGCCAGCGCCTGCTGCCCTTGCGGCTGCGTGAACTGGTCCACGGCACCTGCAACTGCATGTCGAAAAGCTTTGCAAAGCCGCTTCAAGACGCTATTGCGACAGTCGAAATCCTATCGACCGGCGGGGTTGCGTAAGTCTGGAAGTGGGCGGCAAAGCTTCCCTTTCTCAGACTGCATTTCGGCACCTGGCTCCGAATAATTGACCCGATCGCAGCAACCTGCGCGCACCGGGCCTTGTCGTGCCCGGCGGCGCCAGAGCAGCACCGGCTGCTGCGAGACCGAAGCAACACATGGAAGTCTCCGCAGTCCGACCTCAGTCTCCCGTGGCAACCAGCACCGCTCCCACCCTGATCCAGGAAGCCCCGACCGGCTTCCTGGCACGCCTGAACGACCTGCCCCTGCAGCGCAAGCTCATGCTGGGCGGCGGCATCGCGGCCGTGCTGGCCATCATCGTGGCCACCATCCTGTGGTCGCAGCAGGCCGACTACAAGGTGCTGTACGCCAACCTGTCGGACAAGGACGGCGGCGCCGTGCTGGCGCAGCTGTCGCAGATGAACATCCCCTACAAGCACGCGGACGGCGGCAACGCCATCCTCGTGCCGGCCGACAAGGTGCACGACGTGCGCCTGAAGCTGGCCTCCGCCGGCCTGCCCAAGGGGGGCGTCGTCGGCTACGAGCTGATGGAGACCCAGCGCTTCGGCGTGACGCAGTTCCAGGAGCGGCTGAACTTCCAGCGTGGCCTGGAAGGCGAGCTGACCCGCTCCATCGAGTCCCTGGCCGCGGTGTCCTCGGCCCGCGTGCACCTGGCCCTGCCGAACCAGAACGGCTTCTTCCGCGAGCAGCAGAAGCCCTCGGCCTCCGTCGTGCTGACCCTGCATTCCGGGCGCACCCTGGACCGCACCCAGATCGCCGGCATCGTGCACCTGGTGTCCTCCAGCGTGCCGGAGATGTCGCCCAAGGCCGTCAGCGTGCTGGACCAGACCGGCTCCCTGCTGTCCGGCCCGGACGGCTCCGACCAGGACGGCCTGGACGCCCAGCAGCTGCAGTACGTGCACCAGGTGGAGAACTCGCTGACCAAGCGCGTGGTCGACCTGCTCGAGCCCGTGGTCGGCCGCGACAACCTGCGGGCCCAGGTCACTGCCGAGGTGGACTTCTCGCAGGTCGAATCGACCGCCGAGGAGTTCAAGCCCAACCAGGCGCAGAAGGCCGACGCCGCGATCCGCAGCATGCAGACCACCGAGACCACCGGCAGCTCGGCCGCCACGCCCACCGGCATCCCCGGCGCGGCGACCAACCAGCCCCCGGTGCCGGCCACCGCGCCGATCAACGGCGCCTCGCAGCCGCTGCAGACCGCCGGCGGCGCGAACAACGGCAGCAGCAACAGCCACCGCGAGGCGGTGACCAACTACGAGCTGGACAAGACCGTGCG
The DNA here is from genome assembly GCA_004322345.1 of Aquabacterium sp. Classification (GTDB taxonomy): domain Bacteria; phylum Pseudomonadota; class Gammaproteobacteria; order Burkholderiales; family Burkholderiaceae_C; genus Aquabacterium. The sequence continues at coordinate 6,267 of SCTQ01000312.1, forward strand.
CGTGACGCGCAACGCCACGGGCGGCATCAAGCGCCTGAATGCGGCGGTGGTCATCAACAACGTCACCAAGACCGACGCCAAGGGCAAGACCAGCACCGTGCCGCTGTCGCAAGAGGAACTCGACAAGCTGACGACGCTGGTGCGTGAAGCCGTGGGCTATTCGGAAGGCCGGGGCGATTCGGTGAAAGTGATCAACGCGCCCTTCAAGGTCGAGAAGATCGAGGCCGAGGACATCCCGTTCTGGAAGAACGCCGACCTGCGCGACGGCCTGCGCTCGCTGGCCGTGCCGGCCACGCTGCTGGTGCTGGCGCTGATCGTCGTGTTCGGCGCCATCCGCCCCGCGCTGAAGGCGGCCGAGAAGGCCCGCCCGGAGCGCCTGGAGGCCGTCGTCGACGACGCCGAGGCCCTGCCCGACGGCGAGGGCCTGCCGGCCCTGGCCGCCCCTGCGAACAACGTCGTCGCCCAGCGCCTGGAAGCCGCGCGCCAGCTGGCCAAGGAGAACCCCGTCGCGGTGGCGAACATCGTGCGCGGCTGGGTGAGCAAGGAAGCCTGAGGACATGGACGAAGAAGGCCTGGAAGACGCCGCCATCCTCCTGATGTCTCTGGGGGAGGAAGAGGCCGCCGAGGTGTTCAAGCACCTGGCGCCCAAGGAGGTGCAGCGCCTGGGCGAGACCATCGCCAAGCTCAAGAGCGTGCCGCGCGAGCGCGTGGAAAGCGTGATCGAGCGTTTCGAGGAGGAGTCCGCCGACACCTCCACGCTGGTCGCCGACACCGACGAATACGTGAAGGCCGTGCTGCGCAAGGCGCTGGGCGAGGACAAGGCCAACCTGCTGATCGACCGCATCCTGCAGGGCAGCGACATCACCGGCATCGAGAGCCTGAAGTGGATGGACCCGGTGTCCGTCGGCGAGCTGCTGCGCAACGAGCATCCGCAGATCGTCGCCGCCATCCTGGTGCACCTGGACTTCGACCAGGCATCGAGCGTGCTCAAGACCTTCACCGAGCGCCATCGCAACGAGGTCATGATCCGCATCGCCACGCTCGACGGCATCCAGCCCACCGCGCTGAAGGACCTCAACGAGGTCATGAGCAAGGTGCTGGCCGGGGGGGACCGCACCCGCAAGGCCAGCATGGGCGGCGTGAAGACGGCGGCCGAGATCATCAACATGATGGGCTCGGCGGCGGAGACCTCGATCCTGGACTACGTGCGCGAGGCCGACTCCGACCTGGCGCAGAAGATCATGGACAACATGTTCGTGTTCGACGACCTGATCAAGGTCGACGACAAGGGCATCCAGTCCCTGCTCAAGGAAGTGCAATCCGAGTCGCTCATCATCGCGCTCAAGGGCGCGTCGCCCGAGCTGCGCGACAAGGTCTTCCGCAACATGTCCTCGCGCGCCGCCGAGACGCTCAAGGAAGACCTCGATTCCCGCGGGCCGGTGCGCCTGTCCGAGGTCGAGGGCGAGCAGAAGGAAATGCTCAAGATCGTCCGCCGCCTCGTAGACGAAGGACAGATCGTGCTGGCAGGAGGAGGCGACGATGAGTTCGTCTAAGCCTCGCGCACCGGGCGGCGCGGATGCCGATGCCCGCGACAAGGCCGCGGCCGCCGCCGGCGCTCCTGCGCCCGGGGCGGCTTCCTCCATGTACGCACGCTTCATCCCGCGCGAGGAGCTGGGCTCCTTCTCGGCCTGGAACCCCAACGTCTTCGGCAGCGACGGCCAGACCCAGGCCCCGCAGTCGCCTCCGGCCGCGAAGGCGGACGGCAAGGCGGCCGACGCCAAGGCAGGCGCCGCCAAGCCGACGGGCAAGGCCACGCCGCCGCGTCCCACTCCGCGCGCCGCCCCGCCGGCAACGCCCACGCCGCAGGAGATCGCCCAGCAGGTCCACACCGCGCGCCAGGCCGGCTACCAGGACGGCTACCGCGACGGCCTGTCGGCACTGGAGAACTTCAAGCAGAGCTTCACCGCGCAGATGACCCAGCAGCTGGGCCACCAGTTCGGCAGCCTGATCGAGCAGCTGCAGGGCCGCCTCGATGCCCTGGAGGCCCAGCTGGCCGGCCGCATGGCCGGCGTCGCGCTGGACCTGGCCCACCAGGTGGTGCGCAGCGAGATCTCGCAGCGCCCCGAGCTGGTCGTCAACGTGGCCGAGGAGGCCCTGGCCGCACTGCTGACATCCGCCCGCCACATCTGCCTGCGCCTGCATCCCGACGACCAGGCCGTGGTCGCGCACAGCCTGAAGGAAGGCCTGCACGCGCGCAACGCCAAGCTCATCGCCGACCCGCTGGTCACGCGCGGCGGCGTGATCGTCGAGTCCGACATTGCCATCGTCGATGCCAGCGTGGAAGCGCGCTGGCGCAAGGCCGCGGCGCTGCTGGGCAGCCGCGACGAGTGGTCCGACCGCAAGAGCGACGAGCCGGGGGACGAAGCATGAGCGCCGCCGCGTTGCGCAGCGCGCGGGCCCGGGCGCCGGGCCGGCCCGAGCCGGTCTCGACCCTCCCGCAGGGGCGCTGGCCGTGCCCAGACAGCGGGGTGTCGTCATGACGGGCATGGACCGCTGGACCAAGTTCCTCAACGACCTGGACAACTGCGTCGCCGCGCCCATCCAGCTGGAGAGCCAGGGCAAGCTGATCCGCGTCGCCGGCCTGGTGCTGGAGGCCGCAGGCCTGCGCCTGCCCGTGGGCGCCGTCTGCGAGATCCGCATGGACAACCCGCTGGACCCGCAGCCGCCGGTGATTGCCGAGGTCGTGGGCTTCACCGGCGACCGCGCCTACCTGATGCCCACGGGCGAAGTCCACGGCCTGGCCTCCGGCGCCCGCGTGGTGCCGCGCACGCTGCCGATCAACCCGCCCGCGCTGGGCAAGCCGAACCACCCCTGGCGCCGTACCGAGGACCGCACCCGCCACCTGCCCATCGGCGACGGCCTGCTGGGCCGTGTGGTCAGCGCCCACGGCGAGCCACTGGACCGCAGCGGCCCGCTGGTGGAGGTGCGCAGCGAGCCGCTGATCCGCCGCCCCGTCAACGCGATGGACCGCGACCCGGTGCGCCGCTCGCTGGACACCGGCGTGCGGGCGATCAACTCCATGCTCACCGTGGGCCGCGGCCAGCGTATCGGCCTGTTCGCGGGCTCGGGCGTCGGCAAGAGCGTTCTGCTGGGCATGATGGCCCGCTACACGCAGGCCGACGTGATCGTCGTCGGCCTGATCGGCGAACGCGGCCGCGAAGTGAAGGAATTCATCGAGGACATCCTGGGCGAGGACGGCCTGGCGCGCTCGGTCGTCATCGCCGCGCCGGCCGATGCGCCGCCGCTGGTGCGCATGCAGGGGGCGAGCTATGCCACTTCGGTGGCCGAGCATTTCCGCGACCAGGGCCTGCATGTCCTGCTGTTGATGGATTCGCTGACGCGCTACGCGATGGCCCAGCGCGAGATCGCCCTGGCCATCGGCGAGCCGCCGGCCACCAAGGGCTATCCGCCCAGCTGCTTCGCCAAGCTGCCGCAGCTGGTGGAGCGCAGTGGCAACGGCCTCAACGGCCGCGGCTCCATCACGGCCTTCTACACCGTGCTGTCCGAGGGCGACGACCAGCAGGACCCGATCGCCGACGCGGCGCGCGCCATCCTGGACGGCCACATCGTGCTGTCGCGCGAGCTGGCCGAGGCCGGCCACTACCCGGCCATCGACATCGAACGTTCCGCCTCGCGCGTGATGCACAACGTCGCCGACGCCCAGCACATCGAGGCCGCGCGGCGCTTCCGCCAGTTGTGGTCGCGCTACCAGAAGGCGCGCGACCTCATCGCCCTGGGCGCCTACACGCCCGGCCACGATCACGAACTGGACCTGGCCGTGAAGCTCTATCCCAAGATGCTGCAGCTGCTGCGCCAGGACATGAACGATCCCGCAAGTCTCGAAGACAGCGTCGCGATGCTGCGCACGCTGGTGTCCGTCTGATCCGTCTGATTCGTCTGAAGCAAGAACAAGGTGAGCGAAATGACCGCCCTCAAGCCACTGACCACATTGCTCGAATGTGCCGAGCGCGAACGCGACGATGCGCGCACGCGCTTCGAGCGCGCGCGTGTCGCCCACCAGGCGGCCACCGATCAGGCCGACGCCCTGCGCGCCTGGCGCAGCGAGTACGCGCAGCGCTGGCAGACGCAGTTCCAGACCGGCGGCAGCGTGGAGATCGTGCGCTGCTACCAGGACTTCATGAGCCGGCTGGGGCAGGCCATCGCCGAGCAGGACATCGCCGTCGAGCGCGCGCGCAACTCGCTGGAGGCCGCGCGCTCCATCCTGCAGGTGCGCGAGCAGCGCGTGGGCGCGGTGGACCAGCTGATCGACCGCCGCCGCCGCGAGACCGTGCAGGCCGAGAACCGGCGCGAGCAGAAGGCCACCGACGAACAGGCCTCGCGCCTGCTGGCCGCGCGCGCCGCGGGGAACATGCCCAACTTCGGCATGACCGGCGGCGACGAGCACCCCACCGACTTCGTCTCGACGACGACCTAACTCATGCCTTTCGAGTCTCCAGGAGCGCAAGCCATGCATTCTTCGACCTCCGTCACCAGCAAGACCGGCAGCCTGCTGCCGCTGTCCGCCGACAACACGGCCTCGCCCATGCGCACGCAGGAACAGGGCGGCAGCCAGCCGGCGACCTTCGCCAACCTGCTGCAGCGGCACACCGGCGAGCCGGTGCGCAGCCCCACCGACGAGGTGGCCGCCGCGCGCGAGCAGCAGCGCCAGCCCGAACGCACCGCCGACACCGCCGAGCGCGAGCGCGACCAGACCGGGCCGCGCATGCGCGACACGCGTACGGCCAATGCCCAGCGCCCTGCCGCCCGGCAGGCCGAGAAGAGCGACAAGCCCAAGACCAGCGAGAAGACCGAGGCCAAGGACAAGAAGGCCGAGGACCAGGCCGATGCCACCGACCCGGCAGCGGCTGCCGGTGCCAACGGCTGGTTCGCCGCGCTGGCCGCCGCGCGCCCGGCTCCCGGTGGCGGCCAGCCCCCGGCCGGCGCCGATGCGGGCAAGGACGGCGCCAAGGCCGCCACCGACAAGGCGGTGGCCGGCGTCACCGAGGCCACGGCCCAGCCCGATGCCGGGATGGCCGCCGCGCTGCCGACCGGACAGCCCCAGGGTGCCAAGGCGGCTCCCGGCGGCGTGGAACCCGGCGCCGCCAAGACGCTGGCCGTGGATGACCGCAGCGGCCAGTCGGCCAGGCAGGCGGCCACCGGCGCCGACGCGGTCAACATGCTGGGTGCCGCGGCCGACGCCGCGCAGGATGGCGGCCAGGCGGCCGGCGGCGCCCACGGCTTCGAATCGGCCCTGATGGCGGCCCAGGCCGCCCACCAGGCCGGCGCCGCCCATGGCACCCGCACGGCCGAGGCCGCCACGGCCCACGTCGAGACTCCGGTGGGCAGTCCCGGCTTTGCCGACGCGCTGGGCGAGCAGGTCCGCATGCTGGTCACCCAGGCCGCGGGCCGCGGAGAAAGCATTACCCACGAGGCCAAGCTCAGCCTGAACCCGGCCGAACTCGGGCCCATCACCATCCGCATCGCGCTGGAAGGCCAGCAGGCCCAGGTGGAGTTCACCGCCGCCTCCGAGGTGACCCGGCGCGCGATCGAGGACAGCCTGCCCCAGCTGGCAGGCGCGCTGCAGGGCGAGGGCCTGACCCTGGCCGGCGGCGGCGTCTACGAGCAGCGCCAGCAGCCGGGCGAGGCCGGCCAGAACGGACAGCAGGGCCAGGCCGCCTCCGGCCGCGGCAGCGTCGTGGGCATCAACGCCCCGGCGGGACTCAACGACAGCTCCACCGCGGCGCCCACGCCGCGCCGCGGCCAGGGTGCCGTCGACCTCTACGCCTGAGGCACACCGGCTGCCCGTCCCCGCGGCCGGGCAGGCCCGGCCACCCTGGGCTTCCCAGGGATTTCCAGCAAACCGTGAACTTGAGCCCGATGCGCGGGCGGGCCGAGAAATACGCCCGCCCAGCACATCCTTTTCGCCGCTTGGGTCCGGCGTCCCGCTCGAATAATCGACCCAACAGATCAACAGGCGCATGCCCTCGTGCGGCGGCCCTGCGGGTATCGATCAAGGAGCGATCACGATGTCAAGCGCAGCGGCCGAGGCCGCCCCGGAAGGCAAGAAAGGCGGCGCCAAGAAGCTGATCATCATCATCGTGGCAGCGGTGCTGCTGCTGGTGGTGCTGGGCGGCGCGGGCGCCTTCTTCCTGATGAAGAAGAAGCCCGCCGAAGGCGAGGAGGGCGAGGACGGCGGCGACGCCACCGAGCACGTCGAGAAGCACGCCGAGGCCAAGCACGGCGACAAGAAGGCGCCACCCGTCTTCGTGCCGCTGGAGCCCTTCACCGTGAACCTGGCCGACACCGGTGCCGACCGCTACCTGCAGGTGGGCGTGACCCTGGAGCTGGCCGACGCGCACGTGGGCGAGGACATCAAGCTCTACATGCCCGCGATCCGCAATGCGATCCTGATGATCCTCTCGCACAAGACATCCGAGGAGCTGACCACCACCGAGGGCAAGGAAAAGCTGTCCGAGGAGATCCGCATGGGCACCGCCCGCTCGATGGGCATCGAGATCGCCGAACCGGAAGCCGCCGACGAGGACGAGGACGCCGGAGCCAAGAAAAAGAAGAAGAAAAAGAAGAAGGCCGAGGTCGAGAACCCCATCCTGCACGTGCACTACTCGAACTTCATCATCCAGTGATGACCGGTCTCCAACCCCAAGCAGCAGTCGTGGGCAGCGGAAGATGAACCAGCAGATCCTGTCGCAAGACGAAGTCGATGCCCTGCTCCAGGGCATCACGGGCGAGAGCCAGAAGCTGGAACAGGAAGAGGTCCAGGAAGGCGGCATTCGCGACTACGACCTCTCCAGCCAGGAGCGCATCGTCCGCGGACGCATGCCGACGATGGAGATCATCAACGAGCGGTTCGCGCGCAACATCCGCGTCGGGCTGTTCAACATGATCCGCAAGTCGCCGGAAGTGTCGGTGGGCGGCATCAAGGTGCAGAAGTACAGCGCCTTCCTGCGCGAGATCGTGGTGCCCACCAACTTCAACATCGTGGCGGTGCGCCCGCTGCGCGGCAACGGCCTGATCGTCTGCGATCCCAACCTGGTGTTCGCGGTGATCGACGCCTTGTTCGGCGGCGCCGGCAAGTACCACACCCGCATCGAGGGCCGCGACTTCTCGCCCACCGAGCAGCGCATCATCCTGCGCCTGGTGGAAGTGATCACGGCCGAGTACAAGAAGGCCTGGCACGGCATCTACCCGATCGAGCTGGACTACCAGCGCTCGGAGATGCAGCCCCAGTTCGCCAACATCGCCACGCCCAGCGAGATCGTCGTGGCCACCTCCTTCACGCTGGAGGTCGGCGAGTCCACCGGCACGGTGCATTTCTGCATCCCGTACTCGACGCTGGAGCCCATCCGCGACGTGCTGTATTCGACCATCCAGGGCGACTCGGCCGAGCCGGACCGCCGCTGGGTGAAGCTGATGACGCAGCAGATCCAGGATGCGAGCGTGGACCTCGTGGTCGAGCTGGCGCATGCGCCGGCCACGGTGGAGCAGCTGCTCGCGCTGAAGGCCGGCGACTTCATCGAGCTGGACCTCGAGCAGATCGTGCAGGCCAACGTGGACAACGTGCCCCTCTTCGACTGCCACTACGGCACGTCCAACGGCCGCTACTCGATCAAGATCGACAAGATCCTGAATCACCAGACCCTGAAATGGCTCGGAGACGACAACCATGGCTGAGAACAACCCCGAATCCGGCGCCTCCGAGCAAGACGCCATGGCGGCCGAATGGGAGGCCGCGCTCGCCGAGCAGGCTCCCGGCGGCGGCTCAGGCTCGACCAACGAGGTGCTGACCGAGACCGCGCAGAGCGTGGCCCCGGCGTCGTTCACCAACTTCACGCCGACTGCCGGCGTGGGCGCGGGCAACGACATCAACATGATCCTGGACATCCCCGTGCAGCTCACGGTGGAGCTGGGCCGCACGCGCATTCCCATCAAGCACATCCTGCAGCTGGCGCAGGGCTCCGTCGTCGAGCTCGACGCGATGGCCGGCGAGCCGATGGACGTGCTGGTCAACGGCTTCCTGATCGCCCAGGGCGAGGTGGTGGTCGTCAACGACAAGTTCGGCATCCGGCTGACCGACATCGTCACGCCGTCCGAGCGCATGCGCCGCCTGAGCAAGGGTGGCTGAGCGGCGATGACTTCGGCTCTTTCGGTCCTCTGGTTCATCGTCATCCTGGCGGCGATCCCGCTGTGCCTGTGGCTGCTCAAGCGCAGCCCCTACGGTGCGGCAATGGGCGCCGCGCCGGCCGGCGTGCAGCAGCCCGTGCGCATCGTCGGCGGCCTGGCCATCGGCCCGGGCCAGCGCCTGCTCACCGTCGAGGTGGGGCAGGGCGATGCCCGCCAGTGGCTGGTGCTGGGCGTGACCGGCCAGGCGATCAGCACGCTGCACACGATGGCGCCGCAGGCCGAGCTGCCGCAGGCCGCGGCGCAGCCGGCCTTCGCCGCCTTGCTCAAGCGCATGCAGAACCGTTCCGGCGGAGGTGATGCGTGAGCTTCCCTTTCGCAGATACCCAGCTGCCCGAGGCAGGGTCCGACGTGCGCCGGGTGGCCTCGCGTCGCAGCGTGCTGCTGACGCGCGCAGCCCAGGCCGCGCTGCTGCTGATGGTGGCCGTGATGCTGGCGCCGGCGATGGCGCAGCAGGCGCCCGCGGGCGCGCCCGGTGGCGGGGCGAACCTGCCGCTGATGGTGGCCCAGGGCCCGGGCGGCACCAGCTACTCGGTGCCGGTGCAGACCCTGCTGTTCTTCACCGCGCTGAGCTTCCTGCCCGCGGTGCTGCTGATGATGACGGGCTTCACCCGCATCGTCATCGTGCTGTCGCTGCTGCGCCAGGCACTGGGCACCCAGGCCGCGCCGCCCAACCAGGTGATCGTCGGCCTGTCGCTGTTCCTGACGATGTTCGTGATGGGGCCGACGCTGGACAAGGTCTATGCCGACGCCTACAAGCCCTTCTCCGAATCGCAGATCACCTTCAACGAGGCCCTGGACCGCGGCCAGCTGCCGGTGCGCGGCTTCATGCTGAAGCAGACGCGGCAGTCCGACATGGCGCTGTTCGCCCGCCTGGCCAAGGTCGACGCCTCGGTGAAGGCCGAGGACATGCCCTTGCGCGTCCTGGTGCCGGCCTTCGTCACCAGCGAGCTGAAGTCGGCCTTCCAGATCGGCTTCCTCATCTTCATTCCCTTCCTGGTGATCGACATGATCGTCGCCAGCGTGCTGATGAGCCTGGGGATGATGATGCTGTCGCCGGTGCTGGTCGCGCTGCCCTTCAAGCTGATGCTCTTCGTGCTGGCCGATGGCTGGAACCTGCTCCTGGGCTCGCTGGCCGCGAGCTTCGCCACCTGAGTCTCGTCTGATGGATCCCCAACAAGTCCTCACCATCGGCCGCGACGGCCTGCTGACCCTGCTGCTCGTGTGCACGCCGCTGCTGGTGGTGGTGCTGGTCGTCGGCCTGCTGGTCAGCATCCTGCAGGCGGCCACGCAGATCCACGAGAACACGCTGTCCTTCGTGCCCAAGCTGCTGGCCGCCTTCGCCACGCTGGGCCTGGCGGGGCCGTGGATGCTGAGCACGCTGGTGGACTACCTGCAGCGCGTCATCAGCTCCATTCCCACCGTCGTCGGCTGAGGGCCGGCGTCGGGCGCGGCGGCATGTTCACCTTCAGCGAAGCCCAGGTGCTGGGCTGGATCTCGCCGCTGATCTGGCCCTTCTTCCGCGTGCTGGGCCTGTTCACCGCGGCACCCGTGCTCTCGATGCGCGTGATCCCGCGCCGCGTGCGGCTGTCGCTGGCGCTGCTGATCGCCATCTGCTGCCAGGCCAGCATGCCCGAGATCCCCGTCATCCCGCTGGACAGCCCGCAGGCGCTGGGCGCGGTGGCCCAGCAGGTGCTGATCGGCCTGACGCTGGGCTTCGCCGCGCGCGTGGTCTTCGCCGGGCTGGAGTTCGCCGGCGAGCTCGTCGGCCTGCAGATGGGCCTGAACTTCGCGCAGTTCTTCGACCCCACCACCGGCGGCAACGCCACGGCCATCAGCCGCTTCTACGGCACCATGGCCACCTGGATCTTCGTCGTGATGGACGGCCACCTGCTGCTGACCGCGGCGCTGACCGACAGCTTCCACGCCTTCCCGGTCTCGCCCAACCCGCTGTCCTTCCTGTCGGCCGTGCAGCCGCAGACCTGGGGCACCGAGGTCTTCCGCCTGGGCCTGTGGATCGCCCTGCCCATCATGGCCATGCTGCTGCTGGTCAACCTCATCATGGGCCTGATGGCGCGCGTCGCGCCGCAGATGAACATCTTCGCCGTCGGCTTCCCGATGACCATCGGCGTGGGCCTGGTCGGCATGTGGCTGACGCTGCCGCTGATGCAGGCGCCGTTCACGATGGCGCTGGAGCGGTTGCTGGGGTTGTTCCGCTAGGGCCTGTTAACACTACCGGAGGACGCGCGCTGGAGCCTGGCAAGGCGCTGGGCGTCGTTGCAGCCTCGTTGTGTGCCGAAGGCACACGGCCTTGGCT
>SCTQ01000313.1 GCA_004322345.1 Aquabacterium sp.
CTCGCGCGGCCTGCCGCCATCCACCGCCGACCGTGCCGGCGTGCTGTTGCGCGTGCCGGCCATCGTCGCCGTCCACCACCTGGGCTACGGCCTGGGGAGCTGGCGCGGCTGGTGGGACGCGGCGGTGCGCGGCCGCGCCGACCCGGCCTTCGGCCGCCTGACCCGCTGAGCTGGCGAGAGGACCGCGCATGAGCACACCGCAGCCCACGCCGGAGGCCGAAGCCCAGGCCGTCGTGCAGCGCTACGCCCGGCGCGAGACGCGCGTCGACCCGGGCCTCTACAGCCTGCTCAACCCCTCCGCCCTGGCCATCCACCAGGAGCGCACCCGCGCGCTGGCCGGCATGCTGCGCCGGCATGCGGACCTGCCCACCTGCCGCATCGCCGAGGTCGGCTGCGGCGCGGGCGGCAACCTGCTGGACTTCATCCGCCTGGGCGCGGACCCGGCGCGGCTCACCGGCCTGGAGCTGATCGCCGAACGCGCCGCCGCTGCGCGCGTGGCCTTGCCGGCTTCGGTCACGGTGCTGCAGGGCGACGCGCTGGCCGCGGACATCGCGCCGGCCAGCCTGGACCTGGTGGCGCAGTTCACGGTGTTCTCCTCGCTGCTGGACGACGCCTTCCAGCAGCGCCTGGCCGACCGCATGTGGCAGTGGCTGCGCCCCGGCGGCGCCGTGCTCTGGTACGACTTCGCCTTCGACAACCCGCGCAACCCGGACGTGCGCGGCGTGCCGGCAGCGCGCATGCGCCGGCTGTTCCCGCAGGGCCGCGTGGCCGAGCTTCGGCGCGTGACGCTGGCGCCGCCGCTGGCGCGCGCGGCCTGCCGCCTGCACCCGGGCCTCTACGGCCTGCTCAACCTCCTGCCGCCGCTGCGCACGCACCGGCTGGCCTGGATCGTCAAACCCGAATGAATGCCTGATGCCATGAGTGCACTCCCCTTCCTGCCCTTCGCCCTGCCCGAGATCGGCGAAGAAGAGATCGCCGAAGTCGCCGACGCGCTGCGCTCGGGCTGGGTCACCACCGGCCCCAAGTGCAAGCGCTTCGAGGCGGACTTCGCCGAGTTCCTCGGCGGCCCCGACGCGGGCGGCCTGCACGCCATCGCCGTCAACTCCGCCACCGCCGGCCTGCACCTCGCGGCCGAGGCCGTGGGCATCCAGCCGGGCGACGAGGTGATCACCACCACCCACACCTTCACCGCCACCGCCGAGGTGGTGCGCTACCTCGGCGCCGACGTGAAGCTGGTGGACGTGGACCCGGCGACGCTCAACATCGCCGTCGACGAGATCGAGGGCGCGATCACGCCACGCACCAAGGCCATCATCCCCGTGCACTACGCGGGCCTGGCCGCCGACATGGACGCCATCCACGCCATCGCCCGCAAGCACGGCCTGAAGGTGATCGAGGACGCCGCGCATGCGCTGCCCACCACGCTGGATGGACGCCTGGTCGGCACGCTGGACTCGGACGCCACGGTCTTCAGCTTCTACGCCAACAAGACCATGACCACCGGCGAGGGCGGCATGCTGGTCACGCGCGACGCCGGGCTGGCTGCGCGCGCCAAGGTCATGCGCCTGCACGGCATCAACCGCGACGCCTTCGACCGCTTCACCGCCAAGGTGCCGAGCTGGTACTACGAGATCGTCGCGCCCGGCTTCAAGTACAACCTGACCGACATCGCCGCCGCACTGGGCATCCACCAGCTGAAGAAGGCACGCGGCTTCCAGGCGGCGCGCCAGCGCATCGTGCAGCGCTACGACGAGGCCTTCGCCGACCTGCCGCTGGCCCTGCCGCCGCAGCCCAAGGCGGGCGACACCCATGCGTGGCATCTGTACGTGGTGCGGCTGACGGACGACTCGCCGCTGTCGCGCGACGGCTTCATCGAGCAGCTTTTCGCCGCCGGCATCGGCGCCTCGGTGCACTACATCCCGCTGCACCTGCATCCGTACTGGCGCGACCGCTATGGCCTCAAGCCGCAGCAGTTCCCCCGCAGCCAGCTGGCCTACGAGCGCACGGTCAGCCTGCCGCTGTACTCGAAGATGACCGACGCCGAGACGCAGCGCGTGATCGACACCGTGCGCCGGTTGCTGAAGACCGGTGCCTGACACCCCGCAGCCCATGCGCCTGGACGCCAGCCGCGACCTGCCGGCGCGTCCGCTGCCGCTGCGCGGCTGGTGGCTGCGCGGCGGCAAGCGCGGCTTCGACCTGCTGGCCGCGGGCGCCGGGCTGCTCGTGCTGGCGCCGGGCCTGCTGCTGCTGGCGGCCTGGATCAAGCTGGATTCGCGCGGGCCGGTGTTCTTCCGCCAGGAGCGCGTGGGCCGAGGCGGGCGGCTGTTCCGCATCCACAAGTTCCGCACGATGGTGCATGACCAGCAGCCGGGCGCGCGCCAGATCACCGTCGGCGCCGACCCCCGCATTACCCGCGCCGGCCGCCTGCTGCGCGCCAGCAAGCTCGACGAGCTGCCGCAGCTGATCGACGTGCTGGCCGGCAGCATGAGCCTGGTCGGCCCGCGGCCCGAGGTGCGGCGCTACGCGCTGTTCTGGCCCGAGGCCCTGCGCGACAAGGTGCTGTCGGTGCGCCCGGGCATCACGGACATCGCCTCCATCGAATACCGCGACGAGTCCGCCGCGCTGGCCGCGGCCGCGGACCCCGAGCGCATGTACCTGGACGTGGTCGCGCCGCACAAGCTGGCGCTGGCGGCGCGCTACGTGGACGAGGCGTCGCTGGCGACGGACCTGCGTTTGATCCTCGCCACGCTGCGCGCCGTGGCCAGGCGCTAGTGTGGTGCGCTGGCGGGGGCCGGCGCGGGCGTGACGATCACCGGCGCCGTGGGCGGCGGCGCGTTGGGCACCGGCGTGGGCGGCGGCGAGGACGTGGGCATCGGCAATGCCGCAGGTACCGGCACCAGCGCTGGCGTGGCCGAGGCGGGCGCCGACGCGGCACCCCCTTCGTCCTTGCAGACGATGGCCAGGAAGGCCTGGCGGTCGCCCAGGCCGTTGTAGTCGGTGGCCTGGATGGCCCAGCGCGACCACCAGGTGTCGCTGGGCTGTCCGTAGCGCTGCCAGCTGCGCGTGATCTCGTAGCCGGCGGGGCACAGGCGCAGGGCCTCGGCCTGCAGCGTGGCCAGCTTGGCGCCGCGCAGCTCGTAGGCCGGCAGCGGCACGCCGGAGGCCACCTCGCGCACGTCGGACCAGGCCGCGCAGGCGGCCAGCACGGCGGCGGCCGCGAGGGCGGCCAGGCAGGTGGGAAGCGGGCGCGGGAGTCGGGACACGGGCGGGTTCGAGGCGAGGGTCAGCTTCGCCGATTCTTGGCCGCGGGCTGCGCGGCCGATCGCCGGAATCGGCTGGCGAAGGCCGCCGAATTCGGCGTTGCTGCCGGGCGGGCACGGCCGGCGCGTGAAATCCCTGGCGCACAATCCGCCCCCTGCCTTTCCACCGCCGTCGCGCGCATCCGCACCCGCACCCGCACGCATGCCGTCCCTCACCTTTGACCGCAGCCTGAACCGGCTGCGCCGCTTCCGCCTGCCCCTGGTCGTGGCGGCGGACCTGATCGTCGTGGCACTGGCCTGGAACGTCACCTACCTCTTCCGCCTGGGCTTCGAGCGCTGGCTGTCCGCCCGCCCCGACTACGACGGCCCGGTGCTGGGCGCGGTGCTGGTGATCTACGGCGCGGTCTTCTGGGCCGCGGGCGTGCCGCGCGCCGTCTGGCGCTATGCCAGCTTCCCCGAGATCCAGCGGCTGGCCCTGGCCTGCGCCGCAGCCGGGCTGATCGCCGCCGTCGTCGTGCTGATGGCCCAGCTGGTGGGCATCCCGCGGGCCGTGCTGGCCCTGCATCCCATCGTCACGCTGATGGGCCTGAGCCTGGCGCGGCTGCTGGTGCGCATGCTGCACGAGCGCGCCCGCGCCCGCAGCGCCGGGCGCGACGCCGACGGCAAGCGCGCCGTCGTGCTGGGCGCCGGCGAGGCCGCGCGCCTGCTGGTGGCCGGCATCCAGCACCGCGGCTGGACGGTGGAGGGCCTGCTGGACGACGACCGCGCCAAGCACGGCACCCGGGTGGCCGGCGTGCCGGTGCTCGGCGGGCTGGAACTGCTGCACGACGCCGAGGCCCTGGAGGGCCTGACCCATCTGATCCTGGCCATGCCCAGCGCATCGGGCGCCCAGCGCAAGCGCGTGCTGGAGCTGGCCGCGGCCAGCCGCCTGCCGGTGCTCACCGTGCCCTCGGCCGACGAGCTGCGCGACGGCCGCTCGCGCATCGACCGCGTGCGCGACATCGAGCCCGAGGACGTGCTGGGCCGCGAGCCGGTGAAGCTGGACGAGGGCGGCGTCGCGTCCCTGGTCAGCGGCAAGGTCGTGCTGGTGACCGGCGCCGGCGGCTCCATCGGCTCCGAGCTGTGCCGCCAGATCGCGCGCTTCGGCCCCAGCCGGCTGGTGCTGTTCGAGCTCAGCGAGTTCGCCCTCTACGGCATCGAGCAGGAGATCTCCGAGCGTTACCCGCAGCTGCCGCTGGTGCGCCTGATCGGCGACGTGAAGGACCTGGCGACCCTGCAGCGCAGCTTCGAGCGCTGGCGCCCGCAGCTCGTGTTCCATGCCGCCGCCTACAAGCACGTGCCACTGATGGAGGGTGACAACGCCTGGCTGGCACTGCGAAACAACACCCTGGGTACCTACCACGCCGCGCTGGCCGCGGCGCAGGCCGGGGTCGAGCGCTTCGTGCTGATCTCCACCGACAAGGCGGTCAACCCGACCAATGTGATGGGCGCCTCCAAGCGCGCCGCCGAGATGGTGGTCTCCCACCTGGCCGCCACGCAGCCCGGCACGCGCTTCATCGCCGTGCGCTTCGGCAACGTGCTGGGGTCGTCGGGCAGCGTGATCCCGAAATTCAAGGAGCAGATCGCCAAGGGCGGCCCGGTCACGGTGACCCATCCGCAGATCACCCGCTACTTCATGACCATCCCCGAGGCCTCCCAGCTGGTGCTGCAGGCCGCGGCCCTGGCCGACAGCGGCCAGGTCTTCGTGCTGGACATGGGCGAGCCGGTGACCATTGCCGACCTGGCGCGCGAGTTGATCCGCCTGACCGGCCACACCGAGGAGGAGATCCCCGTCGTCTTCACCGGCCTGCGTCCTGGAGAAAAACTTTACGAAGAATTGCTCGCCGACGCCGACACCACCCTGCCCACCGCCCATCCTCGCCTGCGCATCGCGCAACTGCGCGGCGACCGGCCCGATGACTGGATGGAGCGCATGCTGCGCTACGCGGAATCCGCCGACATCGCCGACCCCGCCGTGCTGCGCGCGCGCCTGCGTGAACTCGTCCCAGAGTACCGGCCGGCCTAGCGGGCCTGCGGGCAGCACCTGTTCACGCTCCCGCCGGCACTACGGGCTGCTGGAGGGCGAGGGCCGAGCGCCGGGCCGCCCCAAGCCGGCCCCCGTCCCCACGGGGGACCGGGCCACGTAGTCGTGGACCGAGGGGCTCACACAACCCGAGCGCCGGGCCGCCCCAAGCCGGCCCCGTCCCCACGGGGGACCGGGCCACGTACTCGTGGACCGAGGGGCTCCAGCATGCAACTTCCTGGGTATTTCCGGCTCTGATCGGCGCGGTAGGACAAGGGGCCCAGTCCTATACTGGCAACGCCAAGTGCGCACTGACTTTTCACTGAGCGGTGGCGCCTGGCAGGTGGCTCGGGTCGCGACGATCCAGCCGCAGCACATCACGCCGAAGGCGTGGCCACGGGCCCGGTGAAAGAGATGTCGATGACTTCCAAACTCAAGGTTGCCGGCTGGATTGCCGCCGGCGCGGTCGCAGGTGCGCTGACCACCATGCAATTCCAGGCGTCCGCACGCAGCACGACGCCCAACCCGATACCGCTGGAGGAGCTGCAGCGCCTCTCCGAGGTCTTCGACATCGTCAAGGCCAGCTACTTCGAGCCGGTCGACGAGAAGAAGCTGCTGAGCAACGCCATGCGCGGCATGGTCGAGGGCCTGGACCCGCACTCCACCTATCTCGAAGGCGAGGCCCTGAAGGCCTTCCGCGAGACCACCAGCGGCCGCTTCGTCGGCGTCGGCATCGAGATCGGCATGGAGAACGGCCTGGTCAAGGTGCAGACCCCGATCGAGGGCTCGCCCGCCTTCAAGGCCGGGCTCAAGAGCGGCGACCTGATCACCAAGATCGACCAGACCCAGGTCAAGGGCCTGTCCCTGGACCAGGCCGTCAAGCGCATGCGCGGCGAGGCCGGCACGAAGGTCGTCCTGGAGATCGCGCGCAAGAGCGAGAGCCGCACCTTCAGCGTCGAGATCACCCGTGCCGAGATCCTCACGCAGAGCATCAAGGTCAAGGAAGTCGAGCCCGGCTACGTCTGGGTCCGCGTGACCTCCTTCCAGGAGCGTTCGGTCGAGGACTTCGCCACCCGCGTCACCGCGGTGCTCAAGGACGTGCCCAGCCTCAAGGGCATGGTGCTGGACCTGCGCAACGACCCGGGCGGCCTGCTGGACGGCGCCGTCGGCGTGGCCTCGGCCTTCCTGCCGGAAAACGTCGAGATCGTCAGCACCCGCGGCCAGCTGGCCAGCTCGCGCTACTCGCTGACGGCCTCGCCCAAGTACTACCTGCGCCCGACCAACCTGATCGACCCGATCAAGCGCCTGCCTCCCGCCATCAAGACCGTGCCCCTGGTGGTGCTGGTCAACGAAGGCTCGGCCTCGGCCAGCGAAATCGTCGCCGGCGCACTGAAGGACCACAAGCGCGCGACCGTGATGGGCGCGCAGACCTTCGGCAAGGGCTCGGTGCAGTCCGCGCTGTGCCTGCCGCCCTCGGTGCGCATGGAGGACTGCCGCACCGCGGCGGTCAAGATCACCACGGCCCGCTACTACACGCCGTCCGGCGTCTCCATCCAGGCCCGCGGCATCGTGCCCGACGTGATGGTCGACGAGTCCGCCGAAGGCAACGGCTACGCCGTCCTGCGCCCGCGCGAGGCCGACCTGGAGAAGCACATCAGCTCCGGCCAGGGCGAGGAAGTCAAGGACGAGGCGCGCGAGAAGGCCCGCGAGGCCGCGCTCAAGCGCTACGAGGCCGAGCGCGAGCAGCAGAAGAAGGAAGGCAAGGACGACCAGCCCAAGCAGCTGCCCGAGTTCGGCAGCGCCGAGGACTTCCAGCTGCAGCAGGCGCTCAACCGCCTCAAGGGCAAGCCGGTGGTGGTCAGCAAGACCATGACCGAACGCAAGCCGGACGAAGAGAAGTCTGCCAACTGACGAGGCCCGCGCCGGTTTGGACGACGACCAGCTGCTGCGCTACAGCCGCCACGTCCTGCTGGATGAGTGGGGGGTGGAGGCGCAGCGGCGCGTCGCGGCCGCGCATGCAGTCGTCATCGGTGCCGGCGGCCTGGGCTCGCCGGCCCTGCTCTACCTGGCCAGCGCCGGCGTCGGCCGCATCACGGTGGTCGACCACGACAGCGTCGACCTGACCAACCTGCAGCGCCAGGTCGCCCACAGCACCGAACGCATCGGCCGCCCGAAGGCCGAATCCGCGGCGCAGGCCATGGCCGCGCTCAATCCCGGCATCCGCATCGATGCCCTGCCGAGCCGGGCCGACGAGGCGCTGCTGCAGCGCCTGGTCCCCGAGGCCGACGTGGTGCTGGACTGCACCGACGGCTTCGACGCCCGCCAGGCCATCAACCGCGCCTGCGTGCGCGCCGGCAAGCCGCTGGTGTGGGCGGCGGCCGTGCGCTTCGACGCGCAGCTTTCCGTCTACGACCCGCACGCGCCCGGCTGTCCCTGCTATGCCTGCCTCTTCCCGCCCGATACCCGGCCGCAGGAAGTGGCCTGCGCGACCATGGGCGTCTTCGCGCCGCTGGTGGGCATGACCGGCGTGATGCAGGCGGGTGAGGCGCTGAAGTTGCTAGCCCAGGTGGGCAGGCCGCTGGCTTCGCGGCTGCTGATGCTGGATGGGCGTACGCTGCGCTTCGACGAGTTGCGCGTGGCGGCCCGGGCGGATTGCCCGGTCTGCGCAGCGGGCTGAAGGCGGGCCCGCTCGAAGATGAGAGTCACAAGAAAAGGACCAACATGAACAATCCTCAGGATGCGCTGACCGCGCCGAACTTCCAGAGCGCCGAGCAGGAGGCTGTCGGCCTCGTGCCGCCGTCGCGCTACAGCGGGCCGGAGAGCGCCTACAAGCTCGCCTTCGCCGACACCGACTTCCTGCTGCGCAAGGAGCTGCGGCCCATTCGCATGCAGCTGGAGCTGCTCAAGCCCGAGATGACGCTGCAGGAGCACGACATCGAGTCGACCATCGTGCTGTTCGGCAGCGCGCGCATCCCGGCGCCCGAGGATGCGGCGGCCCATCTGGCCGCGGCACATGCCGGCAACGATCCGGTGATGGTCCGCCAGGCCGAGATGCAGGTCAGCATGGCCGCGTACTACGAGGAGGCCCGCCGCTTCGCCGGCCTGGTCACCGCGGCCTCGCAGAAGCTGGACGCGCCCATCTACGTCGTCACCGGCGGCGGCCCCGG
>SCTQ01000314.1 GCA_004322345.1 Aquabacterium sp.
GCGCAAGCTACTGACTATGCTCAACGCCATCGCCAAGTCCGGCCGCCCCTGGGATGCCTCGCTTCATCCGGCTTGACGCCCAACACGGTTGCTCGGGGGACCGGTCCACGTACTCGTGGACCGAGGGGCTCTCATCTCATTTCAGCTTGCCGTTTTCGATCACCACCTTGCTGCCGACGGCGCGCGAGCTGCCTTCGGTGAAGGTGCGCAGGCTGCCGTCGTCCATGCGGACCTGGGTCTTGTAGACGGTGTGGCTCCTGGCTTCCTTCTCGATGTGGTGGCCCAGCAGGCCGCCGCCGACCGCACCGATCACGGTGCCGGCGGCATTGCCGCCGACCTCGTGCCCGATGACGCCGCCGGCCACGCCGCCGATCACCGCGCCGGTGCCGTTGGCCCGGCCGCGCACCTTGACCGGTCGCACGGATTCGACGACGCCGCAGGTGGCGCACACGGCCGCAGCGGGGCCCGCCGAGGGCTGGGCCAGGGCCACGCGTTCGGCCTGGCGCGAATTGCGGCGCGCGTCGGTACGTGCATCGCCGTAGGCCGGCGCCTGGGCCGGCTGTGTCGCGACGGGTCCGGTGTCTGTGCCGGCACGGTGGTCGCTGACCGCCGCCGTCGCCGCCAGGCCGACCACCAGGGCCAGGCCCGCGCCCGCCACGGCCCACAGGGCCTGGGGCGTGCCGCCGGCGGCTGCTGCCGCCGGTGCGGTTGCCACCGCTGCGCCGCCCTCCATCGGCAGCGACAGATCGACGGAGGAAGTCTGGTTGGAAGTGCTCATGTCGTTCTCCTTTTCAGCCGGGCCGGCGCGGGACTGCTGGCCGGTGCCCGGACTGTTCGACCAGGATCGTGGCCCAAGGTGCCGCCGGCCCGGTTGCAAAGCGTTTCAACCGCCGCGTGGCCATCAGCTTGCCTGCGGCTGCACCACGCGCGGGCGCCCTTGGGGATCGATGGCAACGTAGGTGACCGTCGCCTCGGTCACCTTGACCACCTGCAGGTCGACCGGATTGCGCTCGGCCCAGACCTCGACGAAGACCGTGATCGAGGTGCGGCCCACGCGCTCGATGCGCGCATAGAAGGACAGCAAGTCGCCCACCGACACCGAGTTCTTGAAGACGAACTCGTTGACCGCAACTGTCACCACCTTGCCCCGCGACAGCCGGATGGGCAGCACGCAGGCGGCCAAGTCGACCTGGGCCATGATCCAGCCCCCGAAAATGTCACCGTTGCCGTTGGTGTCCTTGGGCTGGGGCATCACCCGCATCACCAGCTCCATGTCGGGCGCGAGTCCCGGCGGCCTCTGCAGCAGCGCGGTGGAGGCCTGGTCGGAGGCGGAGGTCGTCATGGTCTGGTCCTTCTTCTTGATATCGAACAACAGGAAACAAAGGGATTGTCCCTAATGCGCCGCGACCTTGCACCCGCCCTCCCCGCCGCAGCCGTGACCGGCGACACGCCGCCTTCGGACTGGGCCACGCTGCGGCGGCTGCTGCCCTACCTGCGGCCCTATCGCACGCGGGCCCTGCTGGCCCTGGCTTTCATGGTCGGCGCCAAGCTGGCCAACATCGGCGTGCCGGTGCTGCTCAAGCACCTGGTGGACCGCATGACGCCGGCCTCGTCCGGGCGGCCCTCGGTGGAAGTCGCGCTGCTGGTGGTGCCGGTGGGGCTCATCGTGGCCTACGGCGCGCTGCGCGTGTCCACGACGCTGTTCAACGAGCTGCGCGAGCTGATCTTCGCCCGCGCCAGCGAGGGCGTGGCCCGCACGCTGTCGCTGCAGGTCTTCCGCCACCTGCACGACCTGAGCCTGCGCTTCCACCTGGAGCGCCAGACCGGCGGCATGACGCGCGACATCGAGCGCGGCACGCGCGCCATCCAGTCGCTGTTCTCCTACTCGCTCTACACGGTGATTCCCACGGCGATCGAGATCACGCTGGTACTGGCGCTGCTGGGCTCGCGCTTCGACCTGGGCTACGTCTGGATCACCGGCGGCGCGCTGGCCTTCTACGCCACCTTCACCGTATTCATCACCCGCTGGCGCACCACTTACCGCAAGCAGATGAACGAGCTGGACAGCAAGGCCCACTCGCGCGCCGTCGACTCGCTGCTGAACTACGAGACGGTCAAGTACTTCAACAACGAGGACTTCGAGGCGAAGCGCTACGACGAGAACCTGGAGCGCCTGCGCCGCGCCGCGCTGAAGTCGCAGTCGACGCTGAGCCTGCTCAACACCGGCCAGCAGCTCGTCATCGCCGCCAGCCTGGTGGCGATGCTGTGGCGCGCCACCTCGGGCGTGGCCACCGGGCACCTGAGCCTGGGCGACCTGGTGATGGTCAACGCGCTGATGATCCAGCTCTACATCCCGCTGAACTTCCTGGGCGTGATCTACCGCGAGCTCAAGCAGTCGCTGACCGACCTCACGCGCATGTTCACGCTGCTGGAGCGCGAGCGCGAGGTGGCCGACACGCCCGGTGCGCAGCCGCTGGCGGTGGCCGAAGGCACGGTGCGCTTCGAGGACGTGCGCTTCGGCTATCACCCGCAGCGCCCCATCCTGCACGGCCTGAGCTTCGAGATCCCGGCCGGGCGCATGGTGGCCGTCGTCGGCCCTTCCGGCGCTGGCAAGTCCACGCTGGCGCGGCTGCTCTACCGCTTCTACGACGTGGACGGCGGCCGCATCACCATCGACGGCCAGGACATCCGCGCCGTCACCCAGTCCAGCCTGCGCCGGAGCATTGCCATCGTCCCGCAGGACACCGTGCTCTTCAACGACAGCGTGGCCTACAACATCGGCTACGGCCGCGTGGGCGCCACGCAGGACGAGATCGAGGCCGCGGCACGCGCCGCGCGCATCCACGATTTCATCGCCGCCGCACCCGAGGGCTACGCCACCGCCGTGGGCGAACGCGGCCTGAAGCTGTCCGGCGGGGAGAAGCAGCGCGTAGCCATCGCCCGTGCGCTGCTGAAGGACCCGCCCATCCTCGTCTTCGACGAGGCCACCTCGGCGCTGGACTCCGCCAACGAGCGCGCGATCCAGGCCGAGCTTGCACGCGCCGCGCAGGGCAAGACGGTGCTGGTGGTGGCCCACCGGCTGTCGACCATCGTCGACGCGCACGAGATCCTCGTGATGGAAGCCGGACGCATCGCCGAGCGCGGCTCGCACGCGCAGCTGCTCGCGCTGGGCGGCATCTATGCGCGCATGTGGTCTCTGCAACAAAGTCGCAGCGACGACGACGCGGCGTAGGCGCCACACCGCATCCCCCCTTCGACATTCGCCGAGGTACCCGGGCGAGGGGCAGCCTGCCCGCGTGTCGCGTTGCCAGTGCCGCAATGGGGGACCCGGCTCATACCCGCATGGACGGTCTCCCCTAGCTTGAAGCCTCGCGTGCATTGGCGGTCCACCGCGCCCTGCCTAATCTCCGCGGCCTGTGACCTACCGCTTTCCTGCAGTACGCGGTGTCCCGCTCGCTCTCGACCCCAACCCGTCCTGGAGGTGACCTCATGAAGACACGCAAGAACTGGGCAGCACGCCTGCCCGCCGTCCTGCCCAAGCTGCTGGCCGCAGCTGCCGCGGCAGCCATCGCACCCTCGGCCATGGCGCTGAAGGTGGACATGTACGCCATCGGCGATTTCGTCCCCAGCGCCTCCGGCGGCTGCGGCGGCGGCGACCGTCCGTCCTGGCCGGGCATGGCCAAGGCCTGGTACGACTGGATGGGCCTGATGGGCCACACCAAGACCGGCAACTTCACCGACGGCAGCACCACGCTGCGCCGCTTCTGCGATCCCAGCTACGACGCGAACTGCGCCGACAGCGCCTATGTCGACTGGCCCGACGCCGCGATCATCGCGCTGCACGGCTTCACCAGCGACGGCGGCTGGGGCGGCACGATGCGCCAGCCCTGGAGCGCGGCCACCGGCGGCAACGGCGAATGCTCGCTGAACATGGGCGGCAACTCGCCCAACATGTTCGTCGGCGACAACAACCTGCGCTTCCTGCACGCCTCGTCCTGCCTGAGCCTGAACGACAGCTACTTCAGCAAGATGCGCCAGTCGATGATGAAGACGCCGGGCTCCGGCCGCGCGCTGCACGTCTTCACGGGCTTCCACGGCCTGATGTGGATCAGCTCCAGCTACAACGGCGACTACGCCGAAACCGCGATCGACGGCCACAGCATGAGCGTGGCCAAGGCCTGGGTCACCAACCACTACAAGAACAACAAGTTCGAGTGCGCGTGGTACGACCCGCTGGGGATCTTCGGCACCTGCTCCGACCAGTGCCCGACCGCGATGACCATCGGCCCGACGGCCGCATCGGCGCTCAACCGCCTGAACAACGAACGCTACAACTCCGGCTGGGGCGACCCCACGGGCCGCAACTACTACGCGTGGATGGGCTACCTGGGTTGCGACCCGGTCGGCGCCGGCCCCTTCGCGCCCTGATGCGCGGGACCGCGCGGATACCCCACCCACGACGAACGAATGAACGAGCCGCCGCGGCCAGCTGCCGCCGCCGCTCGACACCGAAAGGAACCATCATGTTGAAGATGAAGATGACTGCCGCTGCGCTGGCCATGCTGGCCGCCACCGGCGCCTGGGCACAGAGCCGCGATGACATCGTGCTCGACATCAAGCAGATCGAGGAAATCGTCAATGCCGCGCTGCCGCCGGTGATCGGCGAGAGCAACGCCGAGCTGGTGCGCAAGCTGGGCCAGGCGAAGCTGGGCACGCCGCTGTCCAAGAGCTTCGACATCAAGAAGGTGCAGACCGCGGTCTTCGGCCGCAATGCCGCCGCACGCGCCGCCGATTGCGACCGCACCAAGACCTCCGCCGGCGAAGCCGACGACGGCGAATGCACCCTGACCCGCGGCACGCCCGAGGGCAACGGCGCCTTCCAGCTGGTGAGCTTCAGCAAGAACATCGGCAACGGCAACATCAAGATCCTCAAGCGTCCCGCCAGCCCGACCGAGGACGGCCTGGACAAGTGGCCGAAGCCGGTCGCCACCAAGCTGACCGACGCCGACGCGCTGGGCAAGGCCCTGGCCTTCGCCACCGAGACGCTGGGCCTGCCCAAGGGAGAGATCCCGCTGCCGCCGACCTCCTCCACCGCCGGCTTCAAGCTGCCGGTGCGCACCCTGGCCCTGGGCCTGGGCGACGGCGAGAAGACCACGGACACCATCGCCGTGCAGAAGATCGTGACCTTGCAGCGCGCGCTGGAGATCCCCGAGATCAAGGACCCGGCCAGCGGCCGCAGCCTGACCCAGGTCCTGGCCCCGGGCCGCGCCGTAGTGGTGCTGGACGATGCCGGCGTGCAGCAGGTGCACGTGGCCAACTGGCACGAACTGGTGGCCAACCCGAAGCTGGATCCGGCCCAGGCCAAGTCCCGCGCCCAGCTGGTGCGCGAGATCGCCCAGGACCTGGCCGACGAGGGATTGACCCAGATCTCCAGCGTGAAGATCCTGATCGGGCTGAACGACGGTTATCCGAACCCGGACGACCCGAATTCGCCGCAGTGCGCACGCTGCTTCGTCATCGACCCGTCGCTGATCGTCTCGGTGACTCCGGTGGCCAAGGCCGAACGTCCGACGCAGTCCTTCGGCACCGCCGGTTTCGTGCGCCAGTACAGCCTGCTCAATGGTGCCCGCCAGTCCGAGGAAGTCGTCGGACGCTGATTCCGTAGTCCCGCCCCTTCCGGGCAGCGCCGCGAAGACGGCCTGCCCGGTTCGCGTTTCCAACCTGATCACACCACCACAGGAGCCTTCACATGAATTCGAAGAACAAACTGCGCGCACTGGCAGCGATCGCGCTGGCCTGCTGCGGGCTGTCGGCCCACGCGGCCGTCACCCTGCCGGGCGGCGACATCTTCCTCACCGGCGAGCTGGACGACGTCAACTACGGCACCCAGGGCATCGCCGACGGCAAGGTCACGCTGGGCATCTCCGAGCTGGGCGGCACGCTGCCGCCCGAGCAGCAGGTGCTGGGCGTGCCCGAGCTGAGCTACAGCTACAGCCTCAGCGGCCTGGGCAGCGGCCTGCTGACCATCGAGTACGTGATCACCAACGCCGCCTCGTCGCTGAAGACCTGGACCAACCTGAGCTTCAGCTTCTTCGCCCAGGTCGACGGTGAGCAGACCAACTTCATCGACGCCGTCGGCGAGACCTGGGGTGCCAAGCAGGCCGGCGACCCGGACAAGCGCCAGAGCCAGGCCTGGGACGGCACCAGCGAAGGTTCGCTGAGCAACACCTGGTCGAAGCCGGGCGGCGCTCCCGCCGGCGAAGGCACCGCCGTGTCCCCCGCCTGCGCCACCGGCTGCGACGCCGAGCTGGCCCTGCAGTGGAGCCTGGCCGCGCTGAACCCGGGCGAGAGCTTCATCGTGCGCGTCGGCCTGTCGGACGACGGCCAGCACCTGTCCTCGCGCTACTTCACGACCACCGGCGCCGGCCTGGCGGAGACGCTGACCATCTCCGGCACCGCCAGCGTGGTGGCCGTACCCGAGCCGCAGACCTGGGCCATGCTGCTGGCCGGCGTGGGCGCAATGGGCGCCATCGCCCGCCGTCAACGTCAGCAGGGCTGAGTCGGACGCGCCCCCTCCGCGCCGCCGACCGGCGGAGGCGGAGGGGGCCGAGCGCCGGGCCGCCCCAGCAGCGCCCGTTCACCGCTCCCGCCCGCATCACCGGCTGGCGGAGACGGCAGGGGCCGAGCGCCGGGCCGCCCCA
>SCTQ01000315.1 GCA_004322345.1 Aquabacterium sp.
TCCGCGTTGCAAATGCTCGCCGTAGCCACCGCTACGGCTGCGCTTTGCGCCTCGATGGCGCCCGTTTCCTGAATCACGCGCATCCTCCGGTAGTGTTAACAGGCCCTAGTTTCAACGATGCCCGGCGTTTGGGGATCCCCTGTCCGAGTACAGCCTTGCCGCATGCAGGCCCAGGCCGGTGGCCACGCTGGACAGGCGCTCGCCGTGCACCGCGCGCGCCTGGGGGAAGGCGGCCTCCAGCCGTGCGGTCAGCAACTGCAGCCCGGTCGAGCCGCCGGTGAAGTAGAGCGCGCCGATGCCGTCGGCGGCCACCCCCGCGCGGCGCACCGTCTCGCCAGCGCAGTCGACGATGCGCTGCACGTCCTCGTCCAGCGCGGCGGCGGCCTGGGGCTGGGTCAGCGGTGCATGCAGGCCGGCCTCGACCAGCGCCAGCTCCACGTCGGTGCCGCCGCCGGCGGCCACCGCGATCTTGGCGGCTTCGGCGCGGCCGGCCAGCGCATGGCCCAGGCGTTCGTTCAGCACCTTCATCAGGCGGCGGTGGTGGGCGGGGTCGGCGTACCAGTCGCGCATCGCGCGCAGCTCGGCCATGCGCGCCGGCTGGTAGACGCTGTTGATCAGGTGCCAGGTCGTCAGGTCGAAGTAGACGCGCGCGGGCACCGGCAGCGCGGCGCGCTCCGGCGTGGCCGGGCCGTAGGCGCCGTAGCCCAGCGTCGGCATCAGGCAGGCCAGCGAGACGCGCCGGTCGAAGTCGGTACCGGCCACGTGCACGCCGTGGCTGGCCAGGATGTCGTCGCGCCGGTCCAGCCGGGCCATGCGCTGCGGCCCCACGCGCACGACCGAGAAGTCCGAGGTGCCGCCGCCGATGTCGGCCACCAGAACCAGCTCCTCCTCGGCAGCGCCGCGCTCGTAGTCGAAGGCGGCGGCGATGGGCTCGTACTGGAAGGCGATCTCGGTGAAGCCGACGGCGCGCGCCGCCGCTTCCAGCGACGCCTGCGCCTGGGCGTCGCGCGCCGGGTCGTCGTCGACGAAGAAGACGGGGCGGCCGAGCACCGCGCGTTCGATGGCGCGGCCGGCCTGGTCCTGGGCGCACTCGCGCAGGCGGCGCAGGTAGCCGGTGACGATGTCGAGGTACTTCACGCCCCAGCCGTGGCCCAGGTCGGTGGTCTGGTCCACCAGGGCGCTGCCCAGGATGCTCTTCATCGAGCGCATCAGCCGGCCCTCGTAGCCCTGCACGTAGGCCTGCACGGCGGCACGGCCGAAGCAGCGCGGCAGGTCGGCGCCATTGGTCGCGCCCGGCACGGCCTGGGCCGCGGGCGGCAGGTCGTCGGCGTCGGTGCAATAGAACACCGCGGTGGGCATGGTCGCGTGGCCGTCCTCCAGTGCCACGAGCTGCATCCCCTGGGTGGACGGCACGGCGATTGCCGAGTTGGAAGTCCCGAAGTCGATGGCGCAATAGCTGAGGTTGCAGTCCGTGGAGGTAGTCACGTTGGGCAGTGCAGGAGAGCTGAGGGAAGCCGGCAAGGGTAACCGCTGCCGGTGCGGCGGGTTGGGGCGAACCCTGGGCGGGCCTGCGCGGCCGGGGCGGCGTGCCGCGGCTGGCGGTGTCCGTGCAACCCCGTCGCATAACAACCAAAAGGCCGACCCGCGCCGCCAAAACGTTTGTCAGGCGGCGAAGCTTGCGCGAGGATGCCGGCCCAAAAACCAGGAGGCCGCTGCATGAGGCTGTCTATCGCCGTTCGGCTCGGGCTGGGTGTGCTGCCGTCGCTCTTCGCGTTGGTGGCGGTGGGTGCGTTGTTCTTCTCGCGCCTGAACGACATCGAGGAGGACGGCCGCTGGGTAGGCCATACCCAGGAGGTCCTGCACCAGCTCAGCGAATTCAAGGCCGTGCTGACCGAGGCCGAGAGCAATGCCCGCGCCTACCAGCTGGGCTCGCGCGAGGTGCATCGCCAGGCCTTCCAGGACGCGGCCGCCGAGGCCCGCGCACAGTTGCCGGCCTTGCGCCGGCTGGTGATCGACAACCCCGAGCAGCAAAAGCGCGTCGATCAGCTCGGTGCCGCGCTGACGTTCCGGCTGCAGCGGATGCAGAACTTCGTCGACCGCACGGCCGAAGGCGGCACCGCGGGCAATGGCGATGGCGACGCGGTGGTGCGGCCCTTGGCGCCGCACGAGGACGTCACCCGCGCCGTCATCCAGAGCATGGAGACGGCCGAGACCCTGCTGCTGTCCGAACGCAAGGAGCAGGCGCTGCGCACGCAGCGCCGCAGTGCCCAGATCGTCTGGGGCGCCACCGCCGGGGCCGTGCTGGTGGTGCTGCTGCTGGGATATTCGACCGCGCGCCGCATCGTGCGGCCCCTGGGCGACCTGGAG
This sequence comes from Aquabacterium sp., assembly GCA_004322345.1. Lineage (GTDB taxonomy): Bacteria > Pseudomonadota > Gammaproteobacteria > Burkholderiales > Burkholderiaceae_C > Aquabacterium. Next base: position 2,368 of record SCTQ01000315.1, read on the forward strand.
GCCGGCGCCCGCCGCGTCGGCGAAGGCAACTACGGCCATCGCGTGCCCGTCCATTCCGAAGACGAGATCGGCCAGGTCGCCATCGTGTTCAACCGCATGGTCGAGCAGGTCCGGGAACGCGAGCGTGTCGTCAGCGAGCAGGCCTGGGTGAAGAGCAGCCTGGCCGGCTTTGCGCCCGTGTTCCAGAGCCGCGGCGACCTGGAGCAGGTGTGCACCGCGACCCTGTCGCACCTGGCCGACGTGCTGCAGGTGCCGCATCTGGTGCTCTACGTGCGCGAGGCTGCCGAGGGCGGCGAGCGCCTGCGTCGCCGGGCCACCTTCGCCGCGGCGCAGGCGCCGGAGCTGATTGCACCGGGGACCGGCCTCGCGGGGCAGGCCTATGCCAGCGGCCGCCTGCTGGAGCTGCAGGATGTGCCGGACGGCTACCTGCGGGTCTCCTCCGCCCTGGGCGAAGCGGCACCCCGCCACGTCTACGTGGCGCCGGTGGCCTTCGAAGGCAAGGTCTGCGCGGTGCTGGAGATCGCGGCGCTGCAGCCCCCCAGCGAGGTCCAGCGTGAGTTCCTCGAGCGCTTCGTGGAGGGCCTGGGGCTGGTCCTCAAGACGCTGGAGGCGCGCCAGGCCACCGACGCCGCGCTGGCCGCCCAGACCGAGCTGGCCCACACGCTGCTGGAGCAGCGCGAGGAGCTGCAGCAGAGCAACGAGGAGCTCGTGATGCAGGGCGAGCAGCTGCGCGCCTCCGAGCGGCTGGCGCGCGAGCAGCAGGAGGAGCTGCGCCTGGCCAACGAGGAGCAGCAGCAGGCCAACAACGAGCTGCGCGAGCTGACCCACTCGCTGGACCAAAAGAACCAGCAGCTGACCCAGACCTCGGCCTTCAAGTCCGAGTTCCTCTCCAACATGTCACACGAGCTGCGCACGCCGCTCAACAGCCTGCTGATCCTGTCCAAGCTCCTGATCGAGGACAGCGAGGCACCCCTGACGGAGAAGCAGCAGCAGTACGCCCGCACGATCAACGAGGCCGGCAACGACCTGCTGCAGCAGATCAACGAGATCCTCGACCTGGCGCGCATCGAGTCCGGCAAGGTCAAGGTGGAACTGGCGCCGCTGGCCTTCGGCGAGCTCGGCCGGCTGGCCGAGCAGACCTTCCGCCACGTCGCCGATTCGAAGCAGCTGGAGTTCGACATCCGCCTCGACCCCGCGTTGGGCGAGGAGCTGGTCACCGACCGCAACCGGCTGTGGCAGGTGCTGAAGAACCTCTTGTCCAACGCCTTCAAGTTCACCACGCACGGCAAGGTCAGCCTGAGCATCGCGCCGGCCGAGGCGGGCTGGCTCGCCTTCGCGGTCGCCGACACCGGCATCGGCATCCCGGCGGAAAAGCAGGCGCAGATCTTCGAGGCCTTCCAGCAGGCCGACTCCGGCATCGCCCGCCAGTACGGCGGCACCGGCCTGGGGCTGTCGATCAGCCTGAAGCTGGCGCAGCTTCTGGGCGGCACGGTCCAACTGCGCAGCGAACCCGGCAAGGGCAGCACCTTCACGCTGCGCCTGCCGCTGCAGGCGGTGCCGGAACGGGAGGAGGGCGTCGCCGGACCCGCCGTCGCGCCGCCGCCGCTGGCGATGCCGGTGCGGCCGCTGCCGTCCCTGGCCGCGCCTGCCGCGGCCGGGAACCAGCCGGTCCCGCCCCGCGGCCCGGCGGCCGAGGTGGTGTTGATCGTCACCGACAGTCAGTCGCTGACCGAGCGCATCGCCGCGACCCTCGCCGGGCGCCAAGCCGGCTGGCACCAGGTCGCCACCACGGCCGACCTGGTGGCGGCATGCGTGCAGCATGCGCCGCTGCTGATCGTCTTCGACGCCTCAGAGGACCTGCCCGAGCGCTGGACCGCACTCGGCCACCTCAAGCAGGACGCCCGCACCCGCCACGTGTCCGTACACGTGATCTGCCCGCATGCCAACCGGCTGCGCGCGCTGCGCCTGGGCGCGGCCTCCTGCACCCTGGTGCCGCTGGCCGTGGAAAGCGCGCTCGATGCGGACATCGCGCGCCGCCTGGATCGCCTGGTGCTGCCGCAAAAGAACGTGCTCGTGGTCGAGGACGATCCCAAGCAGATGCGCGGCCTGCTGGACCTGATCGGCAACGGCGACGTGAAGGCCAGCGGCGTGGGCACCGCTGCGCAGGCGCTGGAGGTCATCAGCACCCAGCCGGTGGACTGCGTGGTGCTGGACCTGGGCCTGCCCGACATGGACGGCGTGGACCTGATCGACACGCTCAACCTGCGGCTGGGCAGCGGCTGCCCGCCGGTGATCGTCTACTCCGCGCGCCAGGTCTCGCGCGAGGAGGAAATCAGCCTGATGCGCCATGCCCGGGCGCTGATCGTCAAGGGCGCCAGCTCGCCCGAGCGGCTGGTCGACGAGCTGGCCCTGCTGCTGTCGCGCGTGCCCTCTCGCCTGTCGCCGGCCACGCGCCAGATGCTCGACCGCAGCAAGCGCGAGGACCCGGTGCTGGCCGGCCGCAAGGTGCTGGTGGTGGACGACGACATCCGCAACATCTTCGCCATCTCGGCCGCACTGGAGACCTACGGTGCCGTCGTGCTGCACGCCGAGAGCGGCCTGGACGGCATCGCCGCGCTGCAGGCCAACCCCGACACCGACGTGGTGCTCATGGATGTCATGATGCCCACCATCGATGGGTTGGAGGCGATACGCAGGATCCGCGATCTGCCGGAGTTCGCATCCCTTCCGATCATCGCCGTGACGGCCAAGGCCATGCCGGGTGACCGCGAGACCTGCCTGTCCGCCGGTGCGTCGGACTACCTGTCCAAACCCGTGGATCTGGACCGCCTGCGCGCCATGATCCGAGTTTGGCTTTCCGCATGAACCCGCTTCTTCTCCGCATCGATTCCGAGCCCGACGGCCTGGTGCCCTCCGGCCGCGAACTCAGCGCCTTCGTCGAGCGCATGTCCGAGCTCTGCGGCACGGACTTCCGCCGCTATCAGGGCCCGGGCCTGCTGCGCCGCGTGCGCCGGCGCATCGCCTCCGAAGGCGTGGCCGACATCCACGAGCTGCTCGCACGCCTGGACGGCGACCCCGGCTGCGTGGAGCGCGTGCGTGCCGACATGACGCTGCACGTCACCACGATGTTCCGGGACCCGGATTTCTTCGCCGAGGTACGTCGCGTGCTGTCGGCGCTGGCCACCTATCCCAGCCCGCGGCTGTGGGTGGCTGGCTGCGCCACCGGGCCGGAGGTCTACTCCTATCTGGTCCTGCTGAAGGAAGCCGGCCTGCACCAGCGCTGCCGCGTCTACGCCACCGATCTCTCGCCGCGCGTGGTCAACCGCGCGCGCTCCGGGAAGATAGACCCCGGCCTGCTGCCGGAATACGAAGCCGGCTACCGTCGCAGCGGCGGCAAGGGGCACCTGCTGGACCACATCGAGCAGCGCGACGGCGCGGCCTGGTTCGACCGGGGCCTGCTCGACGGCGTGGTCTTCGGCGTGCACAACCTGCTGACCGACGCTTCCTTCAATGAATTTCATTTTGTCTCCTGCCGCAACGTGACGATGTATTTCGACTCGATCGGCCAGCGCCACGCCCACACCCTGATCCACGAGAGCCTGCGTCCGCTGGGATGGCTGGGCCTGGGCATCGGGGAGTCGCCCTTGCACTCGCCCTTCCAGCCGGACTATCGCCAGGTCGCGTCGGGGCAGCCGCTGTACCAGAGGATTCGTTAGCGTGGATTCCAAGGAGTAGGCCGTCGTATGGATGATCGTGATGCCGTCGGCATCCTGATGGTGGATGACGAGCCGGCCAACCTGCTGGCCCTGGAGGCCGTGCTCGCGCCGCTGAAGCAGCGCCTGGTGCGCGCGGGGTCGGGCAACGAGGCGCTGCGCCATCTGCTGACCGACGACTTCGCCGTCATCCTGATGGACGTGCGCATGCCCGGCATGAGCGGCTTCGATTGCGCGGCGATGATCCGCAGCCGGCCGCGCTCGCGCTCCACGCCCATCATCTTCCTCACCGGATCCGAGCAGGGGGAGTCCGCGATCTTCGAGGGCTACTCCGCGGGGGCGGTGGACTACCTCATGAAGCCGGCGGTGCCCGAAGTGTTGCGCTCCAAGGTCTCGGTCTTCGTCGAACTCGCCCAGTCGCACCGGCGACTGCAGCAGCAGGTGCGCGAGCGCGAGGCCGCCGCGCTGGAGCTCAGGCAGCTCAACCTGCTGCTGGAGCAGCGCAACGGCGAGCTGGCCTCGGCCAACGACGAGCTGGACACCTTCTGCGCCGCGGTCTCCCACGACCTGCGCAACCCGTTGTCCCAGATCATGGGCTTTGCCCAGCTGCTGCAGATGAGCGCCTCGCCGCGGCTGACAGAAGCCGAACGCGGCCAGCTCACGCTGATCCTGGGCGTGGGCAGGCGCATGAGCGAGATGGTCACCGACTTCCTGGCCTTCTCCCGTCTGGGCAGCACGCCGCTGAAACTGGCCTCGGTGGACATGGACGGGCTGGCGCGCTCGGTGATCGAGGACCTGGGGGAGCAGTGGCATGGCCGCAACGTCGAGTGGAACGTCGGTGCGCTGCCCGCGGCCATGGGTGACGACCACATGCTGCGCCAGGTCTGGACCAACCTGATCTCCAACGCGGTGAAGTACTCGCGCCGCAGCGATCCCTCGCGCATCACGGTCGCCGGGCAACTCGTCGGCGGCGAGCTGGTCTATTCGGTGGCCGACAACGGCGTGGGCTTCGACCCCAAGCAGGCCGCCCGCCTGTTCGCCGCCTTCTCGCGCCTGCATTCGGAGACCGAGTTCGAGGGCACCGGCATCGGCCTGTCATCGGTCAAGCGCATCGTGCACAAGCACGGCGGGCGCGTCTGGGCCGAGGCCAACCCCGGCGGCGGCGGACTCTTCCATTTCGCGCTGCCGGCCGGCGACGTGGCCCAGCGCATCTGAGACCCGAACGACCGCAACTGGTCCATCGTGGCCGAGCTGGAGAAGGTGGCGCGCCCGGCTTGGGGCGGCCCGGCGCCCGGCCCCTTGCGGCCTCCGCCAACCGGTGATGCCGGCCGAAGCAATTGAACGGGCGCTGTCTAGCCCGCGGATCGGCCTCAGGAGGTGGCTTCCAGGCGGAAGGCGGACACCGACTGCAGCAGATGCGCTGCCTGCTGCTTCAGGCTCTCGCTGGCTGCCGCGCTTTCCTCGACCAGCGCCGCGTTGTGCTGCGTCGCCTGGTCCAGCAGCACCATCGCGGCGTTGACCTGCTCGATGCCGCTGGACTGCTCCTGAGTGGCGCTGGAGATCTCCGCGATCAGCTGCGACACGCGGCTGACCTGGCTGACGATCTCGTTCATCGTCTGGCCGGCCTGGGTGACCTGGCGCGAGCCGTTGTCGATGCGCTCCACCGAGGCGCCGATCAGCGTCTTGATCTCCTTGGCCGCGTTGGCGCTGCGTTGCGCCAGGTTGCGCACCTCGGAGGCGACGACGGCGAAGCCGCGGCCCTGCTCGCCGGCGCGTGCCGATTCCACCGCGGCGTTCAGCGCCAGGATGTTGGTCTGGAAGGCGATGCCGTCGATGACCGAGATGATGTCGGCGATCTTGCGGCTGCTGGTGGTGATGTCCTCCATCGTGCTCACCACCTCGCCGACCACGCGCCCGCCGGTGCCGGCCACGCCCGAGGCGCCGGCGGCCAGGCGGTCGGCCTCGCGGGCGCTCTCGGAGTTCTGGCTCACGGTGCCGGTCAGCTGCTCCAGCGACGCGGCGGTCTCCTGCAGGCTGCTGGCCTGCTGCTCGGTGCGCGCGGACAGGTCCTGGGTGCCGGTGGCGATCTGCGCCGCGCCGGTGGCGATGTGGTCGGCGCTGGCGCGCACCTGGCTGATGATGCCGCGCAGGCTGGCCTGCATGTCGCGCATCGAAGCCATCACGCTGCGGCGGTCGGAGGCGTCCACGTCGATGCGCGAACCCAGGTTGCCTTCGGCCACGGCGCGGGCGATCCGCGCCACGTCGGCCGGCTCGCCGCCGAGTTCACGCGTGATCGAACGGGTGACCAGCCAGCCGGCCAGCAGCGACAGCAGCACCGCGGCGGTCACGCCGCCGCCCAGCAGCCAGGCGAGGCCGTCCGAGGTCGCCGTGGCGCGCACCGCGTCGCCGTCCATCAGCTCCTGCTGGAAGGCGATCAGCGCGTCGATGGCCCGGAAGTAGTCCTCGTGCAGCTTCGGCATCTCGTCGAGCAGCACCAGCTTGGCCCGGGCCAGGTCGCCGGCGGCGATGGCGGCCTTGATGGAGTCGGAGCCGGATGCATAGAGCTTGCGCTTCTCGAGGATTTCGGCGAACAGCGCGCGGCCCTTCGGTAGCTTGACCAGGTGCTCCAGCTTCTCGTAGATCTCGCTGTTGTGCTTGCGCACCTCGTCCAACCTCGCCATTTCCTGGGCCCGGCGGATGCCGGACTCGTCGAGGACCAGGTTGCGCAGCGCGATGGCCGAGATGCTGGCGTTGTTCTGCGCGTGGGTCAGCAGCTCGTACTTCGCGACGCGGTCGTCGACGACGGTGTGGAGGTCGCCGGCAAGCGTGCGCACGGCGAGTATCGAGGCGACGGCCAGGGCGAGGCTGACGACGACGCCGACGGCGAAGCCCAGGGCGAGCTTGTAGCGGAGGGGCAGGGTGCGGAAGTGGAACACGGTGGACTCCTGTGGCGGTAGGGGACGCGCCGCGGGGGAGGAGTCACATCTCTTCGAATGGCCCCAGCGACAGCCAGGGTATCGACTCAGGTTTTCCCCAGGGGATGAGGGTAATCACGGAAGGCCAGGGGGCCTTGGCGCGCAGGATTTCACGCATCCGGCAAAGGCCGGCGTTCTGACGCAGGGACGGCGCACGCGGTGTTGCGGTGCTCAGTGCAGCGTCACCTGTCCCATCGCCCGCTGCACTTCACCGGCGAAACGTCCCTGGTCGAAGGCCGTGCGATGGCTCAGGTCGCGCACGCGGCCGCTGAGCCGGCGTCGGTCGGTGGCGCTCACGTCGCGACCGGTGACGATGACGATGGGGATGGCCGCGCTGGCCGGGTCTTCCTTCAGCGCTTCCACCACCTCGAAGCCGCTGACCTCCGGCATCTGCAGGTCCAGCAGGATCAGGTCGGGCCGGCAGCGGCGGGCCAGCTCGATCCCCTCCGATCCGCCGTAGGCGCGCAGCACCACGCAGCCCAGGTGGTGCAGCGGCTGGGCCACGCGCTCCACCGCCTGCGCGTCGTCGTCCACCACCAGCACGGTCAGCTGCTTGAAGGCCTCGCCGGCCACGCCCAGGTGATCCAGGCTGCGCCGGATGTCGGACTGGCTGATGGGCTTGTGCAGCACCATGGACGAGCCCAGCACGCAGCCGTGCGCGCGCCCGCGTTCGGTCGGGTCGGCGTCCACCGAGACGACGACCACCGGCACGTCGGCCCAGCGCGGGATGCCCTGCATGCGGTCGAGGAAGGTCCAGCCGTCCATGCCCGGCAGCTCGATGTCCAGCGTGATCAGGTCGGGCTTCAAGTCGGCGCTCATCGCCAGCGCCTCCTCCGCGGAGACCGCGCGGCGCGTGCGGAAGCCCTGGCTTTCCAGCTGCAGCCGCATCAGCGTCGCGGCGCGGTCGTCGTTCTCGACCACCAGGGCCACGCGCTCGGCGTCGGCGGCCGTGGCTTCGGGGGCGTGAGCCGGCACCGGCTCGCGCCACGGCAGCCAGACGGTGAAGCAGCTGCCGCCGCCGACCTCGCTGCTGACCGCCACCGCGCCGCCGTGCAGCTCGGCCAGCCGCCGCACGATGGCCAAGCCCAGGCCCGTGCCCTCGATGCCGCGAGTCAGCGGGTTGGCGATCTGCGTGAAGGGCGTGAACAGCCGCTGCAGGTCGTGCGAACGCATGCCCACGCCGGTATCTCGCACGGAGATCTCGACGTAGTCCTGATGCGGGCCATCGGGCAGCGTGGTGCGCCGTCCCACCGGGAAGCCCGGCACCGCGGCCGCGGCGCGCGAGCGCGTGACGCGGTTGGCGTAGAGCGTGGCCTGCCCCCCCATGGGCGTGAACTTCACGGCGTTGGACAGCAGGTTGTGCAGGATCTGTTTGAGGCGCCGCGGGTCCACCGTCAGGCGTCCCAGGTTGGCGGCCAGCTCGGTGTGCAGCTCCACGCGCTTGCTGCGTGCCTTGTCCTCCACCACCAGCAGGCTGTCGGACAGCAGCTGGCCGAGGTCGGTGGATTCGAACTCCAGGTCGGTCTTGCCGGACTCGATCTTCGACAGGTCGAGGATGTCGTTGATCAGCGCCAGCAGGTGCTGGCCGCCGTCGAAGATGTGGCCGATGTAGGTGCGCTGCTGCGGCGTGAGTTCGCCGACGAAGCCGTCCTTGAGGATCTCCGAGAACCCGATCACCGCGTTCAGCGGCGTGCGCAATTCGTGCGACATGCTGGACAGGAACTCGGTCTTCAGCCGGCTGGACTCCTCCAGCATCTGGTTCTTGCTGGCGATCTCGGCGTTGACGATCTCCAGCTCGGTGGCCAGCCGGCGCAGGTGCTCCTCGCGCGCGCGCAGCTCGGTGTTGCCGGCGTGCAGGCGTTCATTGGCGCGCACCACTTCCTGCGAGCTGGTGTAGACCTCGGCCTCCATGCGCTGCACGTGGTCCAGCAGCT
>SCTQ01000032.1 GCA_004322345.1 Aquabacterium sp.
TGCAGCGCTTCGCCCAACGCCTGGAAGGCTTCGAGCTGCACCAGGTGCGTGCGGTGGCCACCCAGCACCGCCTGGCCGCGCGCCAGGAAGGCGTCGCGGTTGCGCGCCTCGCGCAGGGTCTGGGTGGCCACCGCACGCACCTGGTGCAGCTCGAAGCCTTCCAGGCGTTGGGCGAAGCGCTGCAGGCAGGTCAGCCCGCGGGTGACGGCCGCCTCGGTCAGCATGCCCTCGCCGTCCAGGCCGCCGCCCAGGCGCACGGCCTCCTTCAGGTAGTCCACGCGCTTGTAGCTGGCGCCCTTCACCTGGGCGATTTCCAGGCGGAAGCTGTTGGAGCCGATGTCGATGGCCGCCAGCAGGTCGGGGAAGCGGGAGGTGGCGACGGTGTCGGGCACGTCGTCGGGGCGTGCTTCTTCAGGGAGGGGGCGCTTGAGCATCGCCCGATTCTCCCCGCAAACCATGTCGTCATCGTGGCGTTGGGCTGTATAAGCCCGCATCGCGGCACGATCGGCGCCGCCCGACCCACCCATCCTCATCCACCCGCCTCCCGCCGAGGCTGAAGGAGCACCCGCATGAGCCTGGAAGACGATTTCGACAGCCTGCTCCCGCAACCGGCCTGGACGCGCCGCGGCTTCATGCAAGGCGCCGTGGGCACGGGCTTCGCCGCCGCGGTGCTGCCGGTGGGCGCGCAGACCATCCGCACCGACACGCAGGGCATCACGGCGGGGCCGGTGACCATCCCCGTCGCCGGCCGCACCCTCCCCGGCTATGCGTCGCGTCCGGCGGCCGAGCCCGGCAAGGCCACCGGGCCGCTGCCGGTGATCGTGGTGATCAGCGAGATCTTCGGCGTGCACGAGCACATCGCCGACATCACCCGGCGCCTGGCCAAGCAAGGCTACCTGGCGGTGGCGCCCGAGTTGTTCGTGCGCCAGGGCGACGCGAAGAGCTACACCGACATCCCCAAGCTGCTGGCCGAGGTCGTCTCCAAGGTGCCCGACGAACAGGTGCTGTCCGACCTCGACGCCACGGTCGCCTGGGCCACCGCCGCCGCCCAGGGCGGCGACTCCAAGCGCGTGGGCGTCACCGGCTTTTGCTGGGGCGGGCGCATCACCTGGCTGTACGCCGCCCACGGCCCGGTGAAGGCGGCCGTGGCCTGGTACGGCAAGCTGGTGGGCGAATCCACGCCGCTGCAGCCCAAGCATCCGGTCGACCTCGTACCCGCGCTGCGCGCGCCCGTGCTCGGCCTGTACGGCGGGCAGGACGGCGGCATACCGCTGTCCACGGTGGAGCGCATGCAGCAGGCGCTGTCGGCCGGCGACGTGGCGGCGCGCTCCTCGCAGATCGTCATCTATCCCGACGCGCCGCATGCCTTCCACGCGGACTACCGGCCCAGCTACCGCCCGCAGGCGGCGCAGGATGGCTGGCAGCGCTGCCTGGGCTGGTTCTCGCGCCACCTGGGGGCCTGAGCCCGGGCCACCGGGCTGCGGGGGCCCTGCGGCCTGTTTTTCGAGCGGACCGCCCCGGGATTCCTTTTGCAACGCTATAGCATGTAGCCCCCGCGAATGGCGGGCCCCGACTCCGCATCGCGCACGGGTGGCTGGCCCGGTTCTTGATCCAGCCTGAGCGCCCATGATCCTGTTGTCCATCGTCCTGGCCACCCTGGCCGGCGGATTGCTCTCCGTCCTCATCGCCGCGGCCCTGTCCGCCCCGCTGCTCGGCAGGCTGGTGCGCCACCTGGTGAGCCTGTCGGCCGGCGTGCTGCTGGCCACGGCCTTGCTCAACGTGCTGCCCGAGGCTTTCGAGAGCGGCGTGGAGCCGCACAAGCTCTTCGGTGCGCTGCTGGCCGGCCTGCTGTTCTTCTTCCTGCTGGAAAAGGCCGAGCTCTACCGCCACGGCCACCACCACGAGCACGACGACCACCATCACCACCACGGCTTCGACGCCGAGCAGGCCGGCCGCGGCGGCTGGGCCGTGCTGGTGGGCGACAGCATCCACAACTTCTGCGACGGCGTGCTGATCGCCGCCGCCTTCCTCGCCGATCCCAAGCTGGGCTGGGCCACCGCCATCGCCGTGGTCGTGCACGAGATCCCGCAGGAGGTGGGCGACTACATCGTGCTGATCAATGCCGGCTTCAGCCGCGGCAAGGCGCTGCTGTTCAATGCGCTGTCGGGGCTGGCGGCCGTGGTCGGTGGCGTGCTGGGCTACTACCTGATCAAGCCGTGGCAGGGGCTGCTGCCCTACATGATGGTCATCGCCTCCAGCAGCTTCATCTACGTCGCCGTGGCGGACCTGATCCCGCAGCTGCAACGCCGCCTGAACCTGCGGCAGACCGCCGTTCAGATCGGATGGCTGGTCGCCGGACTGGCCGTGATCGTCGTGATGACGCGGGTGGTGATGGAGCACCACTAGGGCCTAGGCTCTCGATGCAGCCTCCAGCGGCTGCTGCAGCCGCGTCGACGCCACGCCCGCGGCGACGATGAGCGCCACGCCCAGCACCGCCATCAGGCTGAGCTGCTCGTCGAACAGCAGGATGCCGAAGACGAAGGCATGCACGATGCCGAGGTACTGCAGGTTGGCGTTGACCAGCGCGCGGCCGCGCGCGTAGGCGCGGGTCATCGCCAGCTGGGCCAGCGTGGCGAAGCCGCCCACGCCCAGCAGTTCCAGCCAGGCACGCGGCGGCAGCGGCCCGGGTGCGGCACCCGGGCGCTCGATGCCCCAGATCACGCAGGCCAGCAGGCCCACCACCGTGCCCGTCACCGAAAAATAGAACACCACCCGCACGCTGGGCTCACCCGCGCGCCCCAGCGCGCCCACCTGCAGGTAGGCCAGCGCCGACAGCATGCCGGAGACCAGGCCGATCAGGCCCGCGGCCCATTGGTCGCGCTCGATGGTCGGCTGCAGCACCAGGGCCACGCCGGCGAACCCCACGAGCGCGGCCGCCACCAGCCGCATGTCCGCCCTGCGATGCCCGAAGAGGACCGAGGCCCCCACCATGAACACCGCCATCCAGACCGAGGACATGTAGTTCAGCGTCACCGCCGTGCTCAGCGGCAGGTGGGCCATCGTGTAGAACCACAGCCCCAGCGCGAAGGTGCCGGCCAGGCCGCGCTTCAGGTGCATCAGCGGCAGCCTGGTGCGCAGGTCGCTGCCCTGGGAGAAGGCCAGCACGGCCATGACGCCGGCGCCCACCAGCCCACGCATCAGCACGATCACGGGCGTGCCGAAGTGCGCCGAGGCCAGCTTGACGCACACGCCCATCAGCGCGAAGAGCACCGTCGCGGTCACCATCAGCCAGGGTGCGGAGAGGCGGGACACGGTACTGCTGAGGTTGCTTGCGGGAAAAGAAGAGAGGCGGCCACCGGGGCCGCCTCTTGCGTTGCGGACTTCAGTCCTTGAAGTCCATCGTGCGCCGGTACCACTCGTGGAAGTGCTGCATGCCGTCTTCCATGGGGCTCTGGTAGGGGCCGACCTCGTTGTCGCCGCGCTCCATCAGCGCGCGGCGGCCGGCGTCCATGCGCTCGGCGATCTCGTCGTCCTCGATGCAGGTCTCCATGTAGGCGGCCTGCTCGGCCTCGACGAACTCGCGCTCGAAGGCGGCGATTTCCTCGGGGTAGTAGAACTCGACGAGGTTGAGCGTCTTCTGCGGCCCCTTCGGGAAGAGCGTGGACACCACCAGCACGTGCGGATACCACTCGACCATGATGTTCGGGTAGTAGGTCAGCCAGATCGCGCCGTACTTGGGCAGCTCGCCGTTGCGGTACTTGAGCACCGCGTCCTGCCAGGCCTTGTACGCGGGCGAGCCGGGCAGCTTGCCGAAGTTCTTCGACACGCCCACCGTCTGCACCGAGTACTCGGAAGCGAACTGCCAGCTGAGGTCGTCGCAGGTGACGAAGTGGCCCAGGCCGGGATGGAAAGGCCCGACGTGGTAGTCCTCGAGGTAGACCTCGATGAAGGTCTTCCAGTTGTAGTTGCACTCGTGCATCTCGACCTTGTCCAGCACGTAGCCGGTGAAGTCGAAATCCGCGCGCGGGCCCATGCCGGCGAGGCCGGCCTCGATGTCGCGGCCGTTGTCCTCGAAGATCAGCCCGTTCCAGTTGCGAACCTTGTAGTTGTTCAGGTTCAGGCAAGGATCTTCCTGGAAGTGCGGCGCGCCCAGCAGCTCGCCCTTGAGGCTGTAGGTCCAGCGGTGCAGCGGGCAGACGATGTTGCTCTTCGCGTTGCCGCGCCCGCGCAGCATCACGGCCTGGCGGTGGCGGCAGACATTGGAGATCAGCTCGATGCCGTCGCGGGTGCGCACCAGCGCCCGCCCCTCGCCTTCCTGCGGCAGCGCGTAGTAGTCGCCCACCTCGGGTACCGCCACCTCATGCCCGAGGTAGCGGGGACCGCACTCATAGATTCGAGCCACCTCCTGCTGGAACAGGGTCTCGTCGAAATACGACGTGACCGGCAGTTGAGTGCGACTTCGCTCTAGGACTTTCAGTGCGGTACTCAGGTCCGACATGATCCCCAGGATCTCCAAAAACCAATGTCAACCCACCGCCCCGATGCTGCGGGGCAAGCTTGCGTGATGTGCTCTGGCGAGAGACGGCATGCCACGTCATCCGCCACACCAGCTTGCAGACCCCGCCTTGGTGGTCCGGCTGGGCGCGAGGCCGTGCCGGACGGGGCGGGACTAAAACCGCCGCCCGGGTGGACCGGGCGGCGGGAGGGGCATTGTACCTGGGGGGTACCCTCGGTTTGCAGGGGGATCACCGGCAGCCCCGCAAGCCGGGGCCGGCGATGCGGCCCGAAACCTACAATGCGCGGTTTCCTCCAAGACACATGGCCAAGTCCGTCCCCGGCGCCGCCGCGCCCGCCCCCACTGCCGAAAAGTCGGTCCCACCAGCGTCCTACGAGGACGCTCTGGCCGAACTGGAGCGCCTCGTCGCCCAGATGGAAGCCGGCCAGCTCCCCCTGGAAAAGCTGCTGGAAGCCTACAAGCGCGGCGCCGAGCTGCTGGCCTTCTGCCGCAACCGCCTGGACACCGTCGAGGAGCAGGTCAGGCTGCTCGAAGACGGCCAGCTCAAGCCGTGGAAGCCTGCATGAGCGCAGCGATCCAACCCGCCACCGAGGCCTTTGACCAATGGGCCGCGGCCCAGCTCGACACCGTCGAGCAGGCCCTGTCCGCCTGGGTGCCCGAGCAGGCCCCCGCCGGCCTGGGCCAGGTGATGCGCTACGGCGTGCTCGACGGCGGCAAGCGCCTGCGTGCGCTGCTGGTCCTGGCCGCGGCCGAGGCCGTCGCCCCCGGGGTGGCCAGCGTGCGCGTCGCCGCCCTGCGCGCGGCCTGCGCGGTGGAGCTGATCCACGCCTACTCGCTGGTCCACGACGACATGCCCTGCATGGACAACGACGTCCTGCGCCGCGGCAAGCCCACCGTCCACGTGCAGTACGGCGAGGCCATGGCCATGCTGGCCGGCGACGCGATGCAGGCCCTGGCCTTCGAGGTGCTGACCCCCGAATCCGGCCCCGATGCCCAGGCCCTGCCGCCCGCGCTGCAGGCCCGGCTGTGCGCCCGGCTGGCTCGTGCGTCGGGCTACGTCGGCATGGCCGGCGGCCAGGCCATCGACCTGACCAGCATCGGCAAGCCGCTGGACGAGGCCACGCTGCGCGACATGCACCGCCGCAAGACCGGCGCCCTGTTGCAGGCCAGCGTGCTGATGGGCGCCGAATGCGGCCTGCCGCCGGCCGGGGCCTGGGCCGGGCTTTCCGAATACGGCGCAGCCATCGGCCTGGCCTTCCAGGTGGTGGACGACATCCTCGACGTCACCCACAGCGCCCAGTCGCTGGGCAAGACCGCCGGCAAGGATGCCGATGCCGGCAAGCCGACCTACGTCTCGGTGCTGGGCATGGACGGCGCACGCCGCCAGGCCCGGGAACTGCACGTCCAGGCCCATGCCGCGCTGGAGCGCACCGGCCTGCCGCATCACGAGACCCTGGCCTGGCTGGCCGACCGCGTGGTCCAGCGCGACAACTGACGTCCGGCCCGAAGAGCAACGGACGCGAAAGAACCCAACAGGGAACCCGAAGGGATAGACGATGAATCACCCCCTGCTATCCAAGGTGAACACGCCGGCCGACCTGCGCCAGCTCGGCCGTGCCGAACTCAAGCAGCTGGCCGTGGAACTGCGCGACTTCCTGCTGCACAGCGTCTCGCGCACCGGCGGCCACCTGTCGTCCAACCTGGGCACGGTGGAGCTGACCATCGCGCTGCACTACGTCTTCGACACGCCTGCCGACCGCATCGTCTGGGACGTGGGCCACCAGACCTATCCGCACAAGATCCTCACCGGCCGCCGCGACCGCATGGACACGCTGCGACAGATGGGCGGCCTCAGCGGCTTCCCGCGCCGCGACGAAAGCGAGTACGACACCTTCGGCACCGCGCACTCGTCGACCTCGATCTCCGCCGCGCTGGGCATGGCCCTGGGCGCCCAGCTCAAGGGCGAGGACCGCAAGACCGTGGCCGTCATCGGCGACGGCGCGATGAGCGCGGGCATGGCCTTCGAGGCCCTGAACAACGCCGGTGTGCCGCACGCGGGCCAGCCGGCCGGCATGCTGGTGGTGCTCAACGACAACGACATGTCGATCTCGCCACCGGTGGGCGCGCTCAACCGCTACCTGGCGCGCCTGATGTCGGGCAAGTTCTACTCGGCCGCGCGCGAGGGCGCCAAGCAGGTGCTGAAGAACGCGCCGCCGCTGTTCGAACTGGCCAAGCGCCTGGAGGAGCACGCCAAGGGCCTGGTGGTGCCGGCCACCATCTTCGAGGAGTTCGGCTTCAACTACGTCGGCCCGATCGACGGCCACGACCTGGACTCGCTGATCCCCACGCTGGAGAACCTGCGCGACAACCTGGTCCACCAGCGCGGCCCGCAGTTCCTGCACGTGGTGACCAAGAAGGGCTACGGCTACAAGCTGGCCGAGGCCGACCCCATCGCCTACCACGGCCCCGGCAAGTTCGACCCCGCCGTCGGCCTGAAGAAGCCGGCCACGCCGGGCGCGACCACCTTCACCCAGGTGTTCGGGCAATGGCTATGCGACATGGCGCGCGCCGACGAGCGCCTGGTGGCCATCACGCCGGCCATGCGCGAAGGCTCGGGCATGGTGGAGTTCGAGCAGCTCTTCCCCGCGCGCTACCACGACGTGGGGATCGCCGAGCAGCATGCGGTCACCTTCGCCGCCGGCCTGGCCTGCGAGGGGCTCAAGCCCGTGGTCGCCATCTACTCGACCTTCCTGCAGCGCGCCTACGACCAGCTGATCCACGACGTGGCCATCCAGGACCTGCCGGTCGTCTTCGCCCTGGACCGTGCGGGCATCGTCGGGGCCGACGGCGCGACCCACATGGGCGCCTTCGACATCGCCTTCGTGCGCTGCATCCCGAACATGAGCCTGCTGACGCCGGCCGACGAGAACGAGTGCCGCCAGGCGCTCTACACCGCCTTCCAGGACAAGCACCCCAGCGCCGTGCGCTACCCGCGCGGCGCCGGTGCCGGCGTGGCGGTGCAGCGCGAGATGACTGCCCTGCCCTGGGGCAAGGGCGAGGTGCGCCGCGCCAGCCTGTCCAGGCGCGTCGCCATCCTGGCCTTCGGCCCGGTGCTGTATCCCGCACTGGAAGCCGGCGAGCGGCTGGACGCCACCGTGGTCAACATGCGCTACGTCAAGCCGATCGACGCCGGCCTGGTGCGCGAGCTGGCCTCCACCCACGACGCCCTGGTCACCGTGGAGGAAGGCTGCATCATGGGCGGTGCCGGCAGTGCGGTGGCCGAAGCCGTCGCCGCGGCCGGCCTGCAGGCCCCGATCCTGATGCTGGGCCTGCCCGACCAGTTCATCGAACACGGCGACCCGGCCAAGCTGCAGAGCCTCAACGGCCTGGACGCCGCCGGCATCGAGGCGGC
>SCTQ01000316.1 GCA_004322345.1 Aquabacterium sp.
GGCTCGTTGACGATCTTGTCGACCAGGCCCAGGGCCTTCAGGCGATGCGCCGTGATGCCCAGGGCCTCGGCCGCGTCGGCCGCGCGCTCGGCGGTCTTCCACAGGATCGACGCGCAACCCTCGGGCGAGATCACCGAGTACACCGAGTACTGCAGCATCAGCACCTGGTCCGCCACGCTGATGGCCAGGGCGCCGCCGGAGCCGCCCTCGCCGATGATGGTGGCGATGATGGGCACTTCCAGGCGCGACATCTCGAAGATGTTGCGTCCGATGGCCTCGGACTGGCCGCGCTCCTCGGCGCCGATGCCGGGATAGGCGCCCGGGGTGTCGACGAAGGTGAAGACCGGCAGGCCGAACTTCTCCGCCAGCTGCATCAGGCGCAGCGCCTTGCGGTAGCCCTCGGGCCGCGACATGCCGAAGTTGCGCGCCGCACGCTCCTTGGTGTCGCGCCCCTTCTGGTGGCCGACGACCATGCAGGCCTGGCCGTTGAAGCGCGCCAGGCCGCCGACGATGGAGAGGTCATCGGCGAAATGGCGGTCGCCGTGCAGTTCCTGGAAGTCGGTGAAGATTTCCTCGACGTAGTCCAGCGTGTAGGGGCGCTGCTGGTGGCGGGCGATCTGCGTCACCTGCCAGGGCGTGAGGCTGGAGTAGATCTCCTTGGTCAGCTGCAGGCTCTTCTTGCTCAGGCGGTCGATCTCCTCGGAGATGTCCACCGCGGATTCGGTCTGCACGTAGCGCAGCTCTTCGATCTTCGTTTCGAGTTCGGAGATGGGTTGCTCGAACTCGAGGAAGTGTCTCTTGCTCATGATGTTTGCACCCCGCTGTCCGAGTACGTCCAGCGACCCTCCGGGAGGGTCGGCCCCGGCTGGGGGCGGCCCGGCGCTCGAGGCCTGGGCAAGTCAGAGAAGCGTTTCATGCTTCGTGGTCCTTCCACGCGTCGACCTTGATCAAGCAGGCCGGACAGTCATTGTCAGTACTCGACGGGCAGCGGGTCAAGGCTGCGCCAGAGATACCAGGTGGCGACCGATCGGTACGGCGCCCAGGCTTCGCCGACTTCGCGGGCTTCCGCACGCGACACCGGCTCGCCGCTGAAATAGTTCAGGCTGATGCCCTTCAACAGGCCCAGGTCGTCCAGCGGCAGGACGTTCGGGCGCATGAGGTGGAAGATCAGGAACATCTCGGCCGTCCAGCGGCCGATGCCGCGGATGGCGACCAGTTCCTCGATGATGGCCTCGTCGTCCATCTGCGACCACTGGCGCACATGCACGCTGCCTTCGGTGAAATGCCCGGCGAGGTCGCGCAGGTATTCCACCTTGCGCGCGGACAGGCCGGCGGCGCGCATCGCGGGGACGTCCAGCTGCAGGATGCTCGCCGGCGCCAGGCGGTGCGAAGGCGCGTCGACCAGGGCCGCGAAACGCTCCCACACCGCCTGTGCCGCCTTCACCGAGATCTGCTGCCCGACGATGGAGCGAGCCAGCGTCGTGAAGGCATCGCCACGGCTTTGCAGCCGCGCCTCGCCGAACTCGGGGATGAGCTTGCGCAGCACGCGATCGCGCTTGCTCAGGTGGCGGCACGCCTCGTCCCAGTATGCGGGCGTGACGGCCTTGCTTGCGGCATCCGCCGCCTTGGAACGCGATACCACTTGGGCGTCCTCAGTTGCGCACCCAGGTCGTGCCCTGGGCGGAGTCCTTCAGCACGACGCCCTGGGCAGCGAGTTCCTGACGGATGCGGTCGGCCGCGGCGAAGTCCTTCGCCTGCTTGGCCGCGTTGCGTTGTGCGATCAATTCGTCGACCTGCGCGTCCGCCAGGCCACCGGCCGCGGCACCCGTCTGCAGGCGCAGGAAGTCGCGCGGGGGCTGCTGCAGCACGCCCAGCAGTCCGGCGAGCTTCTTCAGCAGACCCGCCGTCGCGGCGGACTTGCCACGGTTGACCTCGGAGGCCAGCTCGAACAGCACGGAGCAGGCCAATGCGGTGTTGAAATCCTCGTCCATCGCGGCCTTGAAGCGCGCGGCATGCGGCTCGGTCCAGTCGATCTGCACGCTCTCGTCGGCCGCCACGCCATCCAGCGCGGTGTAGAGGCGGCGCAGCGCGCCGCGTGCGTCGTCCAGGCCGGCGTCGCTGTAGTTGAAGGGGCTGCGGTAATGGGTGCGCAGCACGAAGAAGCGCACCGTCTCGCCGTCATAGGACTTCAGCACGTCGCGGATGGTGAAGAAGTTGCCCAACGACTTCGACATCTTCTCGTTGTCGATGTTGAGGAAGCCGTTGTGCATCCACACGCGCGCGAAGCCCTTGCCGCTGGCGCCTTCACTCTGCGCGATCTCGTTCTCGTGGTGCGGGAACTGCAGGTCCAGGCCGCCGCCATGGATGTCGAACTCCTCGCCCAGCAGCGAACAGGCCATGGCCGAGCACTCGATGTGCCAGCCTGGGCGGCCGGTGCCGTAGGCGGACTCGTATTTGGCCTCGGCGGGCTCCTCGGCCTTGGCGGCTTTCCAGAGCACGAAGTCCAGCGGATCCTGCTTGCCCTGGTCCACCGCGACGCGCTCGCCGGCGCGCAGCTGGTCCAGTGACTTGCCGGAAAGCTTGCCGTAGCCCTCGAACTTGCGCACCGCGTAGTTCACGTCGCCGCCGGGCGCGCGGTAGGCGAGGCCCCGCTGCTCCAGCTTCCCGATGAGGTCCAGCATCTGGCCGACGTAATCGGTGGCGCGCGGCTCGTGCGTGGGGCGCTCGACGCCCAGCGCATCGAGGTCCTCGTGCATGGCCGCGGTCATTTCGGTGGTCAGCTGGCGCAGCCCGATGTTGCGCTCAACCGCGCGCTTGATGATCTTGTCGTCGATGTCGGTGATGTTGCGCACGTAGGTCACGCGCAGGCCCGACGCCCGCAGCCAGCGCTGCACGATGTCGAACACGACCATCATGCGGGCATGGCCCATGTGGCAGAGGTCGTAGACCGTCACGCCGCAGACGTACATGCGCACGTGGCCCTGCTCCAGAGGCGCGAACGGTTCTGCTTGGCGCGTCAGACTGTTGTGGATGCGCAGGGTCATCGAGGCGGGGGAGCGGGGCAGGCCGCAAGCGGTGAGGCGCCGGGTCTGTCGAGGGAAAACGCGGGAAGAGGCAGCCTTGCAGAAGGGATCGCCGCAGGGGGCCTCAGATACAATCGTTGCAGTATATCCGTCGGGTCCGGCGACCGGCTGTTCGTGGCGCCTGAGGCTGATGTGCAGTTCATCGGCTCGGATAGAACTCACCAAACGCTCATACCTACATGCTGCAGCCAACGTCTTCCAGCTCCTCCATTGCATCCTTCAAACCGCTGATCAAGCGCCTCGCCGCCGCTGCCCTGCTCAGCCTCAGCTTCGGCGCCGCGATGGCCGACGAAGTGGCCGAGGTCCAGCGACTGATGTCCTCGGGCCGGGCGACGGAAGCCCTGCAGCGGGCCGATCAATACCTCGCGGGCAAACCGCGCGATCCGATGATGCGCTTCCTGCGCGGGCTGAGCCTGTCGCAGCTGGGCCGCAACGCCGAGGCGATCACGACCTTCACGAAGATCACCGAGGACTACCCGGAGCTCCCCGAGCCCTTCAACAACCTGGCCGTGCTCTACGCCCAACAGGGCCAGTACGACAAGGCGCGCACGGCCCTCGAGATGGCCATCCGCACCAATCCCAGCTACGCGACCGCCTACGAGAACCTGGGCGACGTCTACGCGAAGCTGGCCAGCCAGGCCTACTCCAAGGCACTGCAGATCGACACCCGCTCCGCGGTCGCGCCCAAGCTGGCGATGATCCGGGACCTGTTCCCGAAGGACAAGAACTCGATCACCGCGGTCGCTGCGGCGACGACGCCTCCGCCCGCACCGGCGCCGGCTGCGCCTGCCCCGGCAGCCACCCCGGCGCCGGTTCCCGCCGCGACGAAAACCGCGCCGCCTGCGCCGCCCACGACCGTTGCGACGGCCCCCGCCCCCAAGGCGCCGCCGGCCGCCACGCCGACCCCGGCGCCGAAGCCCGAGACCAAGCCTGAAGCCAAGCCTGCCGCCAGCGGCGACTCGCCCGGCGACGTCGAGAGCGCCGTCCAGGCCTGGGCCCAGGCCTGGAGCCGCAAGGACGTGGACGCCTACCTGTCCTCCTATGCCCGCGACTTCGACGGCGGCAAGACGCGCAAGGCCTGGGAGCAGGAGCGGCGCGCGCGCATTGCGGGCAAGCGCAGCATCTCGGTGAAGCTCTCCGGCGTCCAGGTTCGCGTCAACGGCGACAAGGCGACGGCGTCCTTCCACCAGGACTACAAGGCCGACAGCCTCAGCGTGTCCAGCGCCAAGACGCTGGAGCTCGTGAAGACGGCCAACGGCTGGGTCATCGTCAAGGAGAGCACCGGCTCGTGACGCCTCCCCGCTACGGTGGCCGGCGCGATGCATCCCTGCTCGCCCGGCTGGCGGCGCTCCTGACGGGCGCCGCCTTTGTTTTTGTGCCGGCCAATGCGCTGGGCGCAGCCAAGCCGGCCGCGGCGGCGGGCACGGTTGTACACGCGCGCACCCACGCCAAGCCGTCGCGTGCCGCGGCCCAGTTGCCGCGCCCGGCCGCGCGGCTGGACAAGGCAGCAGCACGCCGCAGCACGGCCATCCATCCGACGGGCAACCGCCAGCGTCTGGTGTCCGGCGCCGCAGCCCCGCGCAGCGCAGGTCCCGCCAGCCCGGCCGAGAAACGCGCCTCGGCGGAAGCGCGACTGCTGGAGATCTACCGGTTGATCGGTGCGGGCCTGTCCAGGGAAGCGCTGGACAAGGCAGCTGCGCTGGTCGCGGACGTGCCGAACTTCCAGTTGGCCCAGCTGACCTACGCCGATCTGCTGACGGCGCGCACCAGCGCCCTGCCGAACTTCGGGGCCGTGCCCAACCCGCAGCAGCTGCAGGAGATGCAGAGCACGCGCCTGACGCAGCTACGCGAGGAGGCCGCCCAGCGCCTGCATGCGCTGCGCGAACGCCCCCCGGCCGGCGCGATCCCGCGCCAGTTCATCGAACTGCCCCGCTCCACCCAGCACGCGATCGCCGTGGACGCCAGCCGCTCGCGGCTCTACCTGTTCGAGAACCAGCCCGACGGGCCCCGGCTGATCGCCGACCACTACGTCTCGCTGGGCCGCCTGGGCGTGGACAAGACCATCGTCGGCGACCAGCGCACGCCGCTGGGCGTCTACTTCATCACCAACCGCCTGGATGGCCGCCAGCTGGCCGACTTCTACGGCACCGGCGCGCTGCCGCTGAACTATCCCAACGAGTACGACCGCCGCCTGGGCAAGACCGGCAGCGGCATCTGGCTGCACGGCGTGCCCACCGAGAGCTATGCACGCAGCCCGCACAGCACCGACGGCTGCGTGGTGCTGTCCAACGAGGACCTCAATGCCGTCATCGGCCTGGTCAAGCCGCGCACGACGCCGGTGCTGATCGCGCAGAAGATCGACTGGGTGCAGCAGCGCGACATCGCAAGCCAGCGCACCAGCCTGCGCAACGTGATCGAGGGTTGGCGCAGCGCGCGCATCGTCGGCGACGTGCAGCGCACGCTGTCCTTCTACGCCTCGCTCAACCCTGCCAATCCGCAGGACCTGAGCGAGCGCAAGCAGCAAGTCGAACGCGACATCGGCAGCCTGCGCGGGCGGCGCACCCATATCAAGGACCTCTCGATCCTCACCTGGAACGACAAGACCCCGCTGATGGTGGTCACCTTCGGCGAGGTGATAGAAGGTGAACGCACCGGCCCCGTGAAGCGCCAGTACTGGAGCCAGGAAGGCGGTATGTGGAAGATCTTCTACGAAGGAGTCATCGGATGAATCGAAACCTGGTGCGTGCGCTCGTCGCCGCCGCGGCCTTCGGGCTGGCCGGCATGGCCGGCGCCCAGACCGTCAGGATCGCCACCAGCGAAGGCGACGTCCTCATCAAGCTGGACGCCGAGAAGGCGCCGAAGACGGTGGCGAATTTCCTCGCCTACGTGAAGACCGGGCAATACGCAGGCACGATCTTCCATCGCGTGATGCCGGGCTTCATGATCCAGGGCGGCGGCTACACCGCCAACCTGTCTGAGAAGCCCACCAGGCCGCCCATTCCGCTGGAGAGCGCCAACGGCCTGAAGAACCGGCGCGGCACCATCGCGATGGCGCGCACCGCCGCGCCGGACAGCGCGACGGCCCAGTTCTTCATCAACCTCAAGGACAATGGCTTCCTGGACGCCAACGGCTCGCCGCGGCCCAATGGCTATGCGGTCTTCGGCCAGGTGATCCAGGGTATGGACGTCGTCGACAAGATCGCCGCCGTGCGCACCGAAGCCCTCGGTCCGCACGAAGCCGTACCCGTCACGCCCGTGACGATCAAACAAGTTACCGTGGAGAAATGAGATGACTGCAACCGTCGAACTGCAAACCAACCATGGCGCCATCCGCCTGGAACTGGACGATGCCAAGGCCCCCAAGACCGTCGAGAACTTCCTGTCCTACGTGCGCAAGGGCCACTACGACGGCACCGTGTTCCACCGCGTGATCAAGGGCTTCATGATCCAGGGCGGCGGTTTCCAGCCGGGCCTGAAGCAGAAGCCCACCGACGACCCGATCGAGAACGAGGCCAACAACGGGCTGAAGAACGAGCACTACACGATCGCGATGGCTCGGACATCGGACCCGCACTCCGCCTCGGCCCAGTTCTTCATCAACACGAAGGACAACGGCTTCCTGAACCACAGCGCACCGTCCGCCCAGGGCTGGGGCTATGCCGTGTTCGGCAAGGTCGTCTCCGGCAAGGAAGTGGTCGACGCGATCGAGAAGGTCAAGACCGGCCGCAGCGGCTTCCACGACGACGTGCCCACCACCGACGTGGTGATCGAGCGCGCCGTCGTCGTCGAGTAAACGCCCTGCGCGCAACGAAGGCTGGCGGATGAGCGCGGGCCTTGCCCCCCCTCCGCTTGCCGTCTTCGAGGCGCCGGCGCACTGGCGGTCGATCGAGTTCCTCTCCGACCTGCACCTGTGCGTCGACACGCCCCGCACGCTGGATGCGCTCAGGCGCCACCTGCGGTCCACCGATGCCGATGCCATCGTCGTACTCGGCGACCTGTTCGAGGTCTGGGTGGGCGACGACGTCCGCTTCAGCCCCTTTGAGCAGGCATGCATGCAGGTGCTGCACGAGGCGTCGAAACACCACTACCTGGCCTTCATCGCAGGCAATCGCGACTTCCTCGTCGGCGAGGATTTCCTGCACGACGCCGGCATGCAAGGCTGGGCCGATCCCACGCTCCTGAAGGCCTTCGGGTCATCGGTGCTGCTGACGCACGGCGACGCGCTGTGCCTGTCGGATACCCGCTACCAGCAGTTCCGCCAGCAGGTGCGTGGTGCCGCGTGGCAGACGTCCTTCCTGTCCCAGACGCTGGCCGAGCGCCAGGCACAGGCCAGACAGATGCGTGACGCCAGCGAACAGGGCCGCGAACACCAGACGAGTTGGGGGGACATCGACGTGCCCTGCGCCCTTTCCTGGTTGGACGCGGCGGGAAGCGGGCAGATGATCCACGGCCACACGCACCATCCCTCGCACGATCGCCTGGACAGCGGGCACGCGCGCTGGGTGCTCAGCGACTGGGATTTCGAAGGCTCCGAGCCACGCGCCGACGTATTGCGCTGGACAGCCGCCGGCATCGAACGCCGGCAGCCTGCCGGCTGAAGTGCCGGCCATGCCCGTGTTCGACTGGCTGCGGCGCAGGCGCGAGCAGCGCGTCCTGCAGCAGCGGCCGATACCCGACGCGCTGTGGGAACTGGTGATGCTGCGCCATCCCTTCCTGCAACGGCGCAGCGCCGAGGACCTCGGTGAACTCCGCCGCCTCGCCACCCTCTTCCTCGATGCGCAGCGTTTCCAGACCCTCGGCCCGCTGACCCTTACCGACGAGATGGCCGTGACCATCGCCGCCCAGGCCTGCCTTCCCGTCCTCCGGCTCGGGCTGCATTGGTACGACCGGCTGACCGGCATCGTCGTGCGCCCGCACGAGTTGGCCGTCGCAGGCGAGGTGATGGACGAGGACGGTGTCGTGCATCAGCACGATGACGTGCTCGCGGGCGAGGTCAACTACGCAGGCCGGGTGCTGCTGTCGTGGAACGACGTGCAGCAAGCCAGCGAACTCGCGACGATGGAGCCGGATGCACCCGTCTACAACGTCGTGATCCACGAGTTCGTGCATCTGATGGACATGCGCACCGGCTGGGCCACAGGACTGCCGCCCATCGAGGACCGCGACCTGCGCCGACGCTTCGCACAAGTGCTGGAGGCGAGCTTCGAGGCGTTCTGCGACCGGGTCGACGCGGGCGAGGAGGACGTGATGGACGAGTACGGCACCGAGGGGCTGGACGAGTTCTTCCCCATCGCCAGCGAAGCCTTCTTCGTCAGGCCGCATGCCTTGCGAGAGGTCGATGCCGGGCTCTATCAGGTGCTGGCGGAGTTCTACCGCCAGGACCCCGCAGCGAACCGGGAATGAAAAGGGCCGCGCGATTGCGCGGCCCTGAGGGAACGGCTGCAGCCGACGGCGTCACTCGGCCGTCGCGGGCTCCGACTTGGGCTTGTCGCGCTTGGTGGGCTGGATATCCAACTGCACCTCGTCCTTGTCGTCCACGTCCACGGCCAGGCGACCGCCTTCGGTAAGCTGGCCGAACAGCAGTTCATCCGCCAACGCACGTCGGATCGTGTCCTGGATCAACCGCTGCATCGGACGTGCGCCCATGAGCGGATCGAAGCCGCGCTTGGCCAGGTGCTTGCGCAGGGCGTCGGAGAAGGTGACCTCCACCTTCTTCTCAGCCAGCTGGCTTTCGAGCTGCAGCAAGAACTTGTCGACCACCCGCAGGATGATTTCCTCCGTCAGCGGTCGGAAGCCGACGATGGCATCCAGCCGGTTGCGGAACTCGGGCGTGAACATGCGCTTGATGTCCGCCATCTCGTCGCCGGCCTGGCGCTCGTTGGTGAAGCCGATGGTGGACTTCTGCAGCGTCTCCGCGCCGGCGTTGGTCGTCATGATCACGATCACGCTGCGGAAGTCGGCCTTGCGGCCGTTGTTGTCCGTCAGCGAGCCGTGGTCCATGACCTGCAGCAGCACGTTGAAAACGTCCGGATGGGCCTTTTCGATCTCGTCGAGCAGCAGCACCGCGTGGGGCTTCTTGGTAATGGCCTCGGTGAGCAGGCCGCCCTGGTCGAAGCCGACATAGCCCGGAGGCGCGCCGATCAGGCGGCTAACGGCGTGGCGCTCCATGTACTCCGACATATCGAAGCGGATGAGGTCGATGCCCAGCACGTAGGCCAGTTGCTTGGCGACCTCGGTCTTGCCGACACCGGTGGGGCCGCTGAACAGGAAGGAGCCGATCGGCTTGTCCGGCTTGCCCAGGCCCGAGCGCGCCATCTTGATGGCGGCGGCGAGCGCATCGATGGCCTCGTCCTGGCCGAAGACCACGCTCTTGAGATCGCGATCCAGGCTGCGCAGCTTGGAGCGGTCGTCCGAGGACACGCTGGTGGGCGGGATACGCGCGATCTTGGCGACGATGTCCTCGACCTCGGCCCGCGTGATGGTCTTCTTCTGCTTGTTCTTGGGCAGGATGCGCTGCGCGGCACCCGCCTCGTCGATCACGTCGATCGCTTTGTCGGGAAGATGACGATCATTGATGTATTTGGCGGAAAGCTCCGCAGCGGCCTGCAACGCGTTGAGCGCGTACTTGACGCTGTGGTGCTCCTCGAAGCGCGACTTCAGACCCTTGAGGATCTCGATGGTCTGCTCGACCGAGGGCTCGACGACCTCGATCTTCTGGAAGCGCCGCGACAGCGCCGCGTCCTTCTCGAAGATGCCGCGGAACTCGGTGAAGGTCGTCGCACCGATGCACTTCAGCTGGCCGGAACTGAGCGCCGGCTTAAGCAAGTTGCTGGCATCCAGCGTCCCGCCCGATGCGGCGCCTGCGCCGATCAGCGTGTGGATCTCGTCGATGAAGAGCACCGAGCCGGGTTGGTCCTTCAGCTGCTTGAGAACAGCCTTCAGGCGCTGCTCGAAGTCGCCCCGGTACTTGGTGCCTGCCAACAGCGCACCCATGTCCAGCGAATAGACGGTCGCGTCCGACAGCACCTCGGGCACTTCGTTCTGCGTGATACGCCAGGCCAGGCCTTCGGCAATGGCTGTCTTGCCCACGCCGGCCTCACCCACCAGCAGCGGATTGTTCTTGCGGCGGCGGCACAGCACCTGGATGACACGCTCGACTTCGGAATCACGACCGATCAGCGGATCGATCTTGCCGTCGCGGGCCATCTGGTTGAGGTTCTGGGTGTACTGCTCCAAGGGCGAGGCCTTGGACTCGGCTTCCTCGCGCTCGCCTTCGCCGGCTCCGGAATCGGAGGACTTCGCCGGCTCCGGCGGGTCCGACTTCTTGATGCCGTGGGCGATGTAGTTCACCACGTCCAGGCGCGTCACGCCCTGCTGGTGCAGGTAGTAGACCGCGTGCGAATCCTTCTCGCCGAAGATGGCGACCAGCACGTTCGCGCCGGTGACTTCCTTCTTGCCGCTGCCCGTGGACTGCACGTGCATGATCGCGCGTTGGATCACGCGCTGGAAACCCAGCGTGGGCTGCGTGTCCACCTCGTCCGTGCCGCCGACGGTGGGCGTGTTCTCCTTGATGAACTGGCTCAGGCTGCGGCGCAGTTCGTCAGGATTGGCGGAGCAGGCCTTGAGTACGTCAGAGGCCGAAGGGTTGTCGACGAGAGCCAGCAGCAGGTGTTCAACCGTGATGAACTCATGACGCTGCTGTCGGGCCTCGACGAACGCCATGTGCAGGCTGACTTCCAATTCTTGCGCGATCATGCGTTCTCCAGGATGCACTGCAAAGGATGACCAGCACGCCGAGCGGCGGCGGTGACGAGTTCCACCTTGGTCGCTGCGACGTCCTTCGAGTAGACACCACAGACGCCTCGGCCTTCATTGTGAATCTTCAACATGATCTGAGTTGCCGTCTCAAAGTCACGATGGAAGAACTCCTGCAAGGCCAGCACGACGAACTCCATCGGGGTGTAGTCGTCGTTGAGCATGACGACCTGATAGAGCCTCGGCGGTTCGGTCTTCGCGGTCTCCCGCTCGACCACGACCGCGCCCTGCCCTTCGTCGCCCGAGGGCGCGTCGTCAGGGCCGTTGCTGGCAAGGATGTGGGACGCAAGCATGAGTCCATTCTATGAGAGCACGTCCAAATGGTGGTTCCGCACAGGTGCTGGCAAACGAGCCGAAAGCAAGGGCCGAGGCCCCTTCTTCCTTATTTGTTAACAAATGCAAGGAAGCAAAAGCCGGTCCCGCGACACCCCCTTGTTTCAGACATCGCAGCCGCCGCAGATACGTTCCCATACATCGTGTGTCCGGCATGCACCGGGTTTTGCGGGCACATTCCGCCAGGCAGGCTGTTGCCTTGACAGCCCCAAAGACGAAAACGAAAATTCCGGCAAAACCTAGGAGGGGCGAAAATGGCGGTCGGAACAGTGAAGTGGTTCAATGATGCCAAGGGGTTTGGCTTCATCGAACCCGAAGATGGCGGCGCGGACGTGTTCGCGCATTTCTCTGCCATCAAGATGGACGGGTTTCGAACTCTCAAGCAGGGTTCGAGAGTTACTTTTGAGCTAATACAAGGCCCCAAGGGCTTGCTGGCTCAGAATATCGAACCCCTGGACGGGCATGCACCGGGTGCGGTACCGCCTCTTGGCGATTCGCCGGCAAATCACCCAACGATTTCGCCGTCCTGATTCGTAACAGCCCTCGGTCCGGCTGCGAACGCGGACCGAATAAAAATGCCCGCTGATAGCGGGCATTTTTATTGGATACAGCCGCCAGGTGGCGGCCCACCGGATCACATGTTTTCGATCAGCACCTGACCAAAGCCGGAGCAGGAAACCTGGGTCGCGCCCTCCATCAGGCGGGCGAAATCGTAGGTGACCTTCTTGCTTTGGATGGCGCGATCCATCGCGGTGATGATCAGGTCCGCGGCCTCGCCCCAGCCCATGTGCCTCAGCATCATTTCGGCCGACAGGATTTCCGAGCCCGGGTTCACGTAGTCCTTGCCCGCATACTTGGGCGCAGTACCGTGGGTGGCCTCGAACATTGCCACCGAATCCGACAGATTCGCGCCCGGGGCAATGCCGATACCACCGACCTGAGCAGCCAGGGCATCGGAAATATAGTCACCGTTGAGGTTCAGCGTGGCAATCACCGAATATTCGGCCGGCCGCAGCAAAATCTGCTGCAGGAAGGCATCGGCGATGGCGTCCTTGACGACGATGTCCTTGCCCGTCTTGGGATTCTTGAATTTGCACCACGGGCCACCGTCGATGGGCTCGGCACCGAATTCCCTCTGGGCCAGGGCATAGCCCCAGTCCCGGAATCCGCCTTCGGTGTATTTCATGATATTGCCCTTGTGCACCAGCGTCACCGAGGGCTTGTCGTTGTCCACCGCATATTGCAGAGCCTTGCGCACCAGGCGCTCGGTACCTTCGCGCGATACCGGCTTGATACCGATGCCCGAGGTTTGCGGGAAACGGATCTTCTTGACGCCGAGTTCGTCCTGCAGGAACGCGATCAGCTTCTTGGCCTTGTCGCTTTCCGCCTCGTATTCGATGCCGGCATAAATGTCTTCCGAGTTCTCGCGGAAGATCACCATATCGGTCTTCTCCGGTTCCTTGACCGGGCTGGGCACGCCGCGGAAATAGCGCACCGGACGCAGGCAGACATACAGGTCGAGTTCCTGGCGCAGCGCGACATTGAGTGAACGGATACCGCCGCCCACCGGGGTCGTCAGCGGACCCTTGATGGAAACGACGTAGTCCTTCAAAACCTGCAGCGATTCTTCCGGCAGCCAGACATCGGGACCGTAGACGCGGGTGGACTTCTCGCCCGCGTAGATTTCCATCCAGTGGATCTTCTTCTTGCCGCCGTAGCTCTTTGCCACCGCGGCATCCACCACCTTGATCATCACCGGCGTGATATCGAAGCCCGTGCCGTCACCTTCGATGTACGGAATGATCGGGTTATCCGGCACATCCAGCGAATAGTCCGCCCGCACCGTGATCTTTTTTCCGTCCGTAGGTACCTTGATGTGCTGATACATGGTTGTGGGCTCCGTATGTCTGGGACATCGACTGATGCGATGAAAACATTCTAGACCGCGATCCTCGCGGCCTTCGGTCGCAATGGATGCAAACGCCGGGCCCTGTTCATCCACGCTCAGTTGTGGTTCATGCGCACCACCATGCGACCGCAGATTTGCTGGAGTGCAGCAGCAGCCATGCAGCCGCCAAAGCGATCGACGCGCCGGCGAGCCTCACGTTCCAAGACGACCCCGCCGGCACGCCGGCCTGCTCGCCCGCTCTTGCAAGGCGGACGACCTGCAACTGCGGCCCGCTGCTAAAGCGCATGTATACGCGCCGCAGCAAGCGCCACAGGAGCGGCCCGGAGAGCACCGCGATGGTCCCGGGCAGGCCGAAGGCCAGCATCACGCCCGCCGCTGCAAGCGGGTCATCGGCCATCGAGGCCAGTGCCACGCCCGCGTACAACTGCGCGCAAGGCAGCAGGGCCCAGGCCAGGCCGGAAGGAAAGGCGAGCGCCGCCCCCGGCCAGCTGCGGGTCGCAGCAGGTGCGAGGGCCGGCAGCCTCACTGCGTGCGCGCCGAAGCCGGCCAGGCCCGGCACGCGTCCCGTGGCCAGCACCACCAGGCCCGAGAACAACAAGGCCAGCTGCATCAGCAGCCACAGCGGCCGCAATCCGGAGACATGTTCGAAGTAGCCGCGCAGGAAGCCCACGCTCGCCGCGGCCATTGCGCCCAGCATCGCGTATCCCGTGAGCCGCCCGGCCTGCAGGGCCATCTGCGACGGCCAAGAAGACTGCGAGCCCGCGCGCACCGCGCAGGCCCGCGCGGCTGCGGCGCAGGGCGCGCTGCACATCGCCGCGCAATGCGCCATGCCCGCCGCTCCCAGCAGCAGCGCAGACAGCTGCAGCCCCCAGGCCATCAGATGATGCGCGAGAAGCGCGACAGAGCCTGGTCCGCCTGCAGGTGGCGGTCGAAGACCATGGCCACGCCGCGCACGAAGTACCAGCCCAGCTCGGTGACGTCGATGCCGTCGGCATCCACCCTCACCAGCCCGGCCTGCTCCAACGCGCACAACTGGGCGATCTCGGCGGAGAAGTAGCGCCTGGCATCGATCAGGTGCGACAGCCCGATGGACTCGAAGTCCACGCGGCCCTGGCACATCAGCGCCATGATCACCGCACGCCGTACCAGGTCGTCGCGGGTGAGCGCGATGCCGCGCACGGTGGCGAACTCGCCGCGGCCCAGCGCGTCGTAGTAGTCCGGCAGCTCCTTCGCGTTCTGGCTGTAGGTGGCACCCATGCGCCCGATGGCCGAGACGCCCAGGCCGATCAGGTCGCAATCGGGCTGGGTGCTGTAGCCCTGGAAGTTGCGGTGCAGGCGCCCCTGCCGCTTGGCCACGGCCAGCGTGTCGCCGGGCAGCGCGAAATGGTCCATGCCGATGTACTGGTAGCCGTGGCCGAGGAAGCTGCCGATGGCCTTGGAGAGCATCGCGATCTTGTCGCCAGCCAGCGGCAGCTCGGATTGCAGGATGCGGCGCTGAGGCTTGAAGCGCTGCGGCAGGTGGGCGTAGGCGTAGAGCGCGATGCGGTCCGGCCGCGCCTGGGCCACCTGCTCCAGCGTGCGACCGAAGGAGGCCGAGGTCTGGCGTGGCAGGCCGTAGATCAGGTCGGTGTTGATCGATTCGAAGCGCAGCTCGCGCGCGGCCTGCATCAGCTCAGCCGTGCGCTCCCAGGGCTGGACGCGATGGATGGCCTTCTGCACATCGGGATCGTTGTCCTGCACGCCCAGGCTCAGGCGGTTGAAACCCATGCCGGCCAGCCGCCGCAGCCGGCCTGCATCGACGGTGCGCGGGTCTACCTCGATCGCGTACTCGCCGCCCGGCGCAAGCCGGAAGGCGCGCCGCAGGGTACCCATCAGCCGGTCGAGTTCGGCGTCGGACAGGAAGGTCGGCGTGCCGCCCCCCAGGTGCAGCTGCGAGACGGCCTGGCCGCGTCCCATGACCTGCACGTGCAGGTCGATCTCGGCTTCCAGCGCATCCAGGTATTCGGTGGCCCGCTCGTGGTGGCGGGTGATGACCTTGTTGCAGGCGCAGTAGTAGCAGACCGCGGCGCAGAACGGCACATGCACGTAGATCGACAGCGGAGAGAGGCCGCCGCCGACCATGCCCGACAGCGCCCCCGCGCCGTCCGCCCGCTGGCGCAGCGCCTGGCGGTAGTGGCCGGCGTCGAAGGCATCGACGAAGCGGTCGGCCGTCGGGTAGGAGGTGTAGCGCGGCCCACTCAGGTCCATGCGGGCCAGGAGGTCGTCGGTCGGCTTCGGGGGTGCGCCGGCGGTGGGCAGTTCTTGCGCATGCATGCCGGCCACTGTGCCAAAGCGCCCGCCTCGCCCTTTGAGCTGCATCAAGCAGGGCCGAGGTGCGCGGCGGAACAATCTCCGGCAAGTTGCCAAAGGAATGCCATGCCGCCTGAACAAGCCGAAGCCACCTCGTCGCAAGCCAGCCCGGATCCGTCCGCAGCGGGCTGCGCCAATCGGCCGCAGGCGATGAAGCTCGACGCCTTCAAGGTGGCCTGCTCCAGCTGCAACCTGCGCGAGCTGTGCCTGCCCGTGGGCCTGTCCGGACCGCAGCTGGACCAGCTGGATGCGTTGATCGGCACGCGCCGTCGCGTCAAGCGCGGCGAGGCGCTGTTCCGCTCCGGCGAGCCTTTCCGCTCGCTCTACGCCGTGCGCACCGGCTTCTTCAAGACCTGCGTGTCCTCCGACGACGGCCGCGAGCAGGTCACCGGCTTCCAGATGGCCGGCGAGCTGCTGGGCCTGGACGGCATCAGCACCGACAACCACGCCTGCGATGCGATCGCACTGGAGGACGCCCAGGTCTGCGCCATCCCCTATGCCAAGCTGGAGGAACTGTCGCGGGAGTTCACCGATCTGCAGCACCAGTTCCACAAGATCATGAGCCGCGAGATCGTGCGCGACCAGGGCGTCATGCTCCTGCTGGGCAGCATGCGCGCGGAGGAACGCCTGGCCGCCTTCCTGCTGAACCTCACGCAGCGCCTGCATGCACGAGGCTTCTCGGCCTCGGCGCTGATCCTGCGCATGACGCGCGAGGAGATCGGCAGCTACCTGGGCCTGAAGCTGGAGACCGTCAGCCGCACCTTCTCCCGCTTCCAGGACGAGGGGCTGCTGGAGGTCAAGCAGCGCGACATCCGCATCCTCGACAGCGAGGGCCTGCGTACGCTGGTCAACGGCGCGCGCTGCTGAAGCACCCTTCCCGGGTGCCCTCCCCCACCAGTCCCTTCAGCGCCCCTGCGGCTGCTGCGGCACGGCCACCGCCGTCTGCGCGTGGTTGCGCGCTGCGATCGCCGGCGTCATCGCATCTGCCTGTCCCTGACGCACCGGCGGCGGCTCGTCGGCCAGCGGGCGGTCGCCCATGCGCACCGCGATCACCGCGGTGACGATGCTGGCGACGACCACGACCAGCGGGCCGCTCCACACCAGCCAGACCATGGGCTCGCGCCAGGCGCCGGCGCGGGGAACTGCGTTCGTCGGATGGCTGCTCATCTCATGCTCCTGAAAGGAAAGCGGCTAAGGCCGCGCGTCAGCGCGGCACCATGAAGGTCGTGCGTTCGCTGAGGGTGGCCTCGCCGTGGCCGTCGGCCGGCAGCTGGCGGACCTCGAAGGACATCTTGTGCACGCCGCTGCCCATGGCCTGCGCAGCCTCGTAAGGCACCTGCACGGACACCGGCCACCAGCGCATGCCGGCCGGCGGCAGTTCGAGCTGGCCGCGGGCGATGACGCGCGCCTGGTCCAGGCCGATCACGCGCACCTCGTATTTCTGGGTGGACTCGGTCGCGTTCATCACCTGCAGGCGGTAGACGTTCTCGATGCGGCCGTCTTCGACCTGCCGCGCCAGTGCATTGCGGTCGCGCACCACGTCCACGCGGAAGGGTGCGCGCAGGGCCAGGCTGGTGAGGAAGGCCGTCACGATCGCGCCCAGCACCGCGCTGTAGATCAGCACCCGTGGACGGAAGACACGCGCCCACATCTGGCGGCTGCTCAAGTGCCGGGCCAGGCCGTTCTGCGTGACGTAGCGGATGAGCCCCTTGGGGTAGCTCATCTTCTCCATCACGGTGTCGCAGACATCGATGCAGGCGGCGCATCCGATGCATTCGTACTGCAGGCCCTTGCGGATGTCGATGCCCGTGGGACAGACCTGCACGCACAGCGTGCAGTCCACGCAGCTGCCCAGCCCCAGGGCGGCCGG
Source organism: Aquabacterium sp. (assembly GCA_004322345.1). Classification (GTDB taxonomy): domain Bacteria; phylum Pseudomonadota; class Gammaproteobacteria; order Burkholderiales; family Burkholderiaceae_C; genus Aquabacterium. The sequence continues at coordinate 17,360 of SCTQ01000316.1, forward strand.
GTCGGCTTGGCGGCTGCGCGCGCCGCGCGGCTCGCCGCGTTCGGCGTCGTAGCTGATGATCAGCGTGTCCTTGTCGAACATCGCGCTCTGGAAGCGCGCATAAGGGCACATGTACTTGCACACCTGCTCGCGCAGGAAGCCGGCATTGCCGTAGGTGGCGAAGCCGTAGAACAGGATCCAGAAGATCTCCCACGGCCCCAGCATTCCGCCGACGGTCGCGCCGCCCAGCGAGCGGATGGGCGTGAAGTAGCCGACGAAGGTGAAGCCCGTCCACAGCCCGATCGCACCCCAGGCCGCATGCTTGGCCGACTTGCGCGCCAGCTTCTGCGCGCTCCAGTCGGCGCTGTCCAGCTTCATGCGCTTCTGGCGGTCGCCCTCGATCTTGCGCTCCACCCACAGGAAGATCTCTGTGTAGACGGTCTGCGGGCAGGCGAAGCCGCACCACAGCCGCCCGCCCACCGCGGTGAAGAGGAAGAGCGCATAGGCGCAGATGACCAGCAGCGCCGTCAGGTAGATGAAGTCCTGCGGGTACAGGACCAGGCCGAAGATGAAGAAGCGCCGGGCCTCCAGGTCGAACAGCAGGGCCTGGCGGTCGTTCCACTGCAGCCAGGGCAGGCCGTAGAAGACCAGCTGCGTCACCCACACCATGACCCAGCGCCAGCGGGCGAACAGGCCGTGCACCACACGCGGATAGATCTTGTCCTGCTTCTGGTAGAGCCAGATGACCTTCTGCGAGGAATCCGCTTCGGTGTTCATGCTGCCGTCCGCCGCCTGCTCACCGGACCTGCGGCTGGTTGGACAGCCCCCAGACGTAGGCGCCCAGGACATGGATCTGCTGCGGCGTCAACCTGCTCTCGTGTGCCGGCATCGTGTTGGTCTTGCCGTTGCTCACGATGTTGACGATGGCTGCCTCGCCCCAGCCGTGCAGCCAGACCTTGTCGGTCAGGTTGGGCGCGCCGAGGGCCGGGTTGCCCTTGCCGTCCCGGCCGTGGCAGGCCGCACAGGCCGTGAACTTGGCGCGGCCCAGCTGGGCGGAGATGGAGTCGTGCGGGCTGTCCGACAGGCTCAGCACGTAGTGCGCGACGTTGTGCACGTCCTCGGCCGAGCCCACCGCGGCGGCCATCACCGGCATGTTGCCGACACGGCCCTTGGCGATGGTCTCCTCGATCTTCTCGGGCGCGCCGCCATGCAGCCAGTCGTTGTCGGTCAGGTTGGGGAAGCCCTTGCTGCCGCGTGCGTCCGAGCCATGGCAGGCCGCGCAGTTGTTGATGAACAGGCGCTCGCCGATGGCCATGGCCTGCGGGTCGCGGGCCAGGTCCTCGGTCTTCGTCGCGGCGAAGCGCTCGTAGATGGGCGCCAGGTCGGCGGCGGCCTTGCGCGTCTCGGTCTGGTACTGCCCCACCGAGGACCAGCCCAGCTTGCCCGCATAGGTGCCCAGGCCCGGATACATCACGAGGTAGCCGGCGGAGAAGAGCACCGTCAGCACGAACAGCCACATCCACCAGCGCGGCAGCGGGTTGTTCATCTCGGCGAGGTCGCCGTCCCAGACGTGGCCGGTGGTGCCAGGCTTGTCCGGATCCTCGCCCGGGGCGAGCTTGCGGCGGCTGGCAACCACCAGCAGCAGCAGGCAGAAGACCAGCGAGACGATGGTGACGGCGGCAACGAAGATCGCCCAGCCGTCGGCGGTGAAGTCGCTCATGCTCGTTCTCCTCGGGCCGTACCGGATTGGGCTGCGGCGGGTTCCTCGAAGGGCAGGCGGGCTGCTTCGTCGAAGCGGCCGCGGTTGGCGCGGGCATAGGTCCACGCCATGATGCCGATGAAGATGGCGAAGCTCAGCACGGTGACGAGGCTGCGCAGAAGGTTCAGGTCCATGTCGATCTCCCTCGAATCACTTCACCGAGGTGCCGAGCACCTGCAGGTAGGCCACGACGGCATCCATCTCGGTCTTGCCCTCGAGCTGGCCCGCCGCACCGGCGATGTCAGCGTCCGTGTAGGGCACGCCCAGCATGCGCAGCGCGCGCATCTTGGGTGCCGCCTCCTCGGGCTTGAGCCGGGCGCCCTCTAGCCAGGAATAGGCCGGCATGTTGGATTCGGGCACCAGGTCGCGCGGGTTGTTCAGGTGGATGCGGTGCCACTCGTCGGAGTAGCGGCCGCCCACGCGCGCCAGGTCCGGCCCCGTGCGCTTGGAGCCCCACTGGAAGGGATGGTCGTAGACGAACTCGCCGGCCACCGAGTAGTGGCCATAGCGCAGCGTCTCCGCGCGCAGCGGGCGGACCATCTGCGAGTGGCAGCCGTAGCAGCCTTCGCGCAGGTAGATGTCGCGCCCGGTGAGCTGCAGCGGCGTGTAGGGCTTGAGGCCGGCCACCGGCTGCGTCGTGGAATGCTGGAAGAACAGCGGCACGATCTCGACCAGGCCGCCGACGGCGACGACGATCAGGATCAGCGCGATCATCAGGAAGTTGCTGGTCTCGATCCGCTCGTGCGAGAAGGTCTCGACCTTGTGGTTGTTGTCGGACATCTCAGGCTCCTTGCTTTTCAGTCGAGGCCGGCGTGATCGCGGTCATCACGACGTTCCAGGCCATGATCAGCATGCCGCCCAGGTAGAGCAGCCCGCCGGTGACCCGGATCACGTAGAACGGGAAGGTCGCCTTGACGCTCTCGACGAAGCTGTAGGTCAGCGTGCCGTCGGTGTTGACCGCGCGCCACATCAGGCCCTGCATGACGCCGGCGATCCACATCGCGGCGATGTACAGAACGATGCCCACGGTGGCCACCCAGAAGTGCAGGGAGATGGCCTTGACGCTGTGCATCTCGGTCTTGTCGAACATGCGCGGCACCAGGTAGTACAGCGTGCCCATGGAGACCAGCCCCACCCATCCCAGGGCGCCCGAGTGCACGTGGCCGACGGTCCAGTCCGTGTAGTGGGACAGCGCGTTGACCGTCTTGATCGACATCATCGGACCCTCGAAGGTCGACATGCCGTAGAAGGACAGCGAGACGATGAGGAACTTCAGGATCGGGTCGTCGCGCAACTTATGCCAGGCGCCCGACAGCGTCATGATCCCGTTGATCATCCCGCCCCAGGAAGGCGCCAGCAGGATCAGCGAGAACAGCATGCCCACCGATTGCGCCCAGTCGGGCAGCGCGGTGTAGTGCAGGTGGTGGGGGCCCGCCCACATGTAGGTGAAGATCAGGGCCCAGAAGTGCACGATGGACAGCCGATAGGAATACACCGGGCGGCCCGCCTGCTTGGGGATGAAGTAATACATCATCCCCAGGAAGCCTGCAGTGAGGAAGAAGCCCACGGCGTTGTGGCCGTACCACCACTGCACCATCGCGTCCTGCACGCCGGCATACGCGGAATAGCTCTTCATGAAGACGCCGACCACCGGCATCTCCGCGCTGTTGACCACGTGCAGCAGCGCCACCGCCAGGATGAAGGCGCCGTAGAACCAGTTGGCCACGTAGATGTGGCGCACGCGTCGCACGGCCAGCGTGCCGAAGAAGACGATGGCGTAGGACACCCACACCGCGGTGATCAGCAGGTCGATCGGCCATTCCAGCTCGGCGTATTCCTTGCCGGTGGTGTAGCCCGCGGGCAGGCTCAGCGCCGCCGCGACGATCACCGCCTGCCAGCCCCAGAAGGTGAAGGCGGCCAGGGGCCCCGCGAACAGCCGGACTTGGCTGGTGCGCTGGACCACGTAGTAGGAGCTGGCGAACAGCGCGCAGCCGCCGAAGGCGAAGATCACGGCGTTGGTGTGCAGCGGACGCAGGCGACCGTAGCTCAGCCATGGGATGCCCATGTTCAGCTCGGGCCAGGCCAGCTGGGCCGCGATGAACACGCCCACGGCCATGCCCACCACGCCCCAGAGCACGGCGGCCAGCGTGAACTGGCGCACCACGACGTCGTTGTAGGCCACCGCGGCGCTCGTGCCCTGATGGGCTGAGGCGCTCGACGCCGGCATGCGGCCGGGGGCTCCGGCCAGTGCGGTTGAAGACATGCATCGTCCTTCCGTTGGAGACGATGCAGTGTCGAATTCAGCTTCCCCGGGACGGTTGATCCGCATCAAGCGCACCGGCATGAGCGCGCGTTTTCGCCATTGCTGCAACAGGCTTCGTGGCATCCGTCTCGCCTGCGTCGAAGATGCGCAGGCCTTCACGCTCCAGGTCGTCGAACTGGCCCGCGTTCAGGGCCCAGGCGAAGACGCCGATGATCATCAGCGCGAGCACCACCGACATCGGGACGAGCAGCCAGACGATCTCCACGGCCCGCTCCTTCAGGCGGCAAGCGCGGCACGCGCCGCGGCTGCGTCGGGCTGCGCATCGGCCGCGGCACGCGCCACGCGCAGGGCGTTGCCCACCACGAGCAGCGAACTCGCCGCCATGCCCAGGCCGGCCAGCCAGGGCGGCAGCCAGCCCATCAGCGCCAGCGGCAGGCTGACGAGGTTGTAGGCCGCTGCCCACCACAGGTTCTGCCGCACGATGCGCAGCGTGCGACGGGCCAGGACCAGGCTTTCGACCACGTCCAGCGGCCGGCTGCCCAGCAGCAGCACGTCGGCACGCGCCTGGGCCAGCGCGGCACCGTGGGCCATCGCGAAGGACACGTCGGCCTGGGCGAGCACCGGTGCATCGTTGATGCCGTCGCCGATCACGGCCACGCGCCTGCCGGCGCGTTGCTCGCGCTGCACGACGGCCAGCTTGGCCTCGGGCGTCGCGCCCGCCTCGACGCGCGAAATGCCCAGGCGGCGCGCCAGGTGCAGCACGCGCTGGGGCTGGTCGCCCGACAGCAGCATCACTTCCGCTCCCTGGGCCCGCAGGCGCGCCACCGCGGTGGCGCTGCCGGGGCGCAGCACCTCGTCCAGCTCGAAGCCGGCGAAGCCCTCGCTGCGCTGCGCAGGCGCCAGCCATACGCGCACGCGCTCGACATCGAAGCCCATGCCATGCGCGGCCTCGACATCGACGCCGGTCCAGTCAGCCGAGCCCAGGCGCCAGCGGCGGCCCTGCGGATCGGTGCCTTCCAGGCCCGATCCGGGCTCCTCGCGCAGCTGCGTCCAACCCGGCGCGCCGCCGGCCTCGCCCGCGGCCGCCAGCGCCTGCGACAGCGGGTGCGCCGAATGTGCCGCCAGCCCGGCGGCGGCCTGCAGCAGCGCGGCCTTGTCGACGCCGGCGGCGGCCTGGATGTCCACCACCTGCGGGCAGGCATCGGTGAGCGTGCCGGTCTTGTCGAAGACGAAGAGGTCGATGCCGGCCAGCGCCTCCAGCGCATCGAGCCGGCGCAATAGCACGCCGCGGCGCGCCAGCGCGCCGGCCGCCGCGACCATCGCCGACGGAGCGGCCAGCGACAGCGCGCAGGGACAGGTGACGACCAGCACGGCCACCGCCACCCAGACGGCACGCGAGGGATCGACCAGCGACCAACCCGCCGCCGCGGCCGCAGCCAGCAGCAGCACGCACCACAGGAAGGGGCCGGCGATGCGGTCGGCGAGCCGTACCGCGGAGGGCCGGCGCGTCATCGCCTGGCTGACCAACTGCACGATGCCGTCGAAGCGGGTCTGCCCGCCCAGCCGCGTCACGCGCACGGATACCGGGCCCGCCAGGTTGATGCTGCCGGCCAGCACCTCGTCGCCCGCCTGGCGCGCCAGGGGACGGGACTCGCCGGTGAGCAGGGCCTCGTCGACGTCGGTGCGGCCCTCGATGACCACGCCGTCGGCGGCGAATGCCTGGCCCGCGGCGATGCGGATGCAGTCGCCCGGTTGAAGGCGCGTGGGCGAGACCCAGGCCCATGCGCCGTCGGCGCCGCGCCGCTGCACCGCCGCCGGCAGCCGGTTCAGGGCGCTGTCCAGCGCCCGGGCCGCGCGTGCGCGGGCGCGCTGCTCCAGCGCACGGCCGCCGAGCAGGAAGGTGACGAACATCGTCAGCGAGTCGAAATACACCTCGCGCGGCTGGACGCCTGCGGCGTCGAAGGTGGCCGCCGTGCTCGCGAGGAAGGTGACGAGGATGCCGAGCACGACCGGCAGGTCCATGCCCACGCGGCCCTGGCGCAGCGCCTGCCAGGCACCGCGGTAGAACGGCACGGCGGCGAACAGCACCACCGGCAGGCTCAGCAGCCAGCCAGCCCAGTTGAGCAGGCGCAGGGTCTGCGCGTCGATGTCGCCGGGCGCGGCCACGTAGGTGGCCGTCGCGTACATCATCACCTGCATCATGCAGAAGCCGGCGACGAAGAGGCGCCACAGCATGCGACGCGATTCGCCGGTATCCAGCTCGGCAGGCTGCTCCCGGGCGGCGGTATCCGGGTAGGCGCGGTAGCCGGCGGCCCGCACGGCCTCGACGAGGTCGGAGGCCTTCGATTGCCGGGGATCCCAGGTGACCGAGGCACGGCGGGCCGCGCCGTTGACGTCGGCGGACTCGACGCCCGGCACGCGCAGCAGGGCCTGCTCGATCAGGCCCGCGCAGGCCGCGCAATGCAGGCCGTCCACGCGCAGGCGGGAGGTCGCCGACACCGGGGCGTCAGGCGGGCCGCCGAAGCTGGTGTAGCGCGCCAGTTCGTCCGCATCGTCCAGGGCCGCGCGCTCGTGTGCACGCAAACCGCCGTTCGCGCGTTGTTCTTCCGACCGCAGTACGGAACCATCGGACACCAGGCACCCTCGCATGCGAGCCCCCTGGCCCACCTGCCGATCATCTTTTCACCGCCCTACCCGGCCGACCTTGATGCGCATCAATTCCATCCCCTCCGCCACGGCCGCCGTGCGTGGCCTGCGTCACATGCTCCTGGTGCTGGCCTGCGCGGCCGGTGCCGTCCATGCCCAGGGCACCGGCCAGCCGCAGAACCTTCCGGTGGTCAAGCTGGGCGCCGGCATGTATGTCATCCAGGCCCAGGTCGCCTCCACTGCGCAGCAGCGCGAGATCGGCCTGATGTACCGCGATTCGATGCCGCAGAACGAGGGCATGCTCTTCGTCTTCGAGCAGGCCTCCACGCAGTGCTTCTGGATGAAGAACACCCTGCTGCCGCTGTCCATCGCCTTCGTCGCCGAAGACGGCAGCATCGTCAACGTCGACGAGATGCAGCCGCAGACCCTGAACGAGCACTGCTCGGCCAAGCCGGTGGCCTATGTGCTGGAGATGAACAAGGGTTGGTTCGCCAAGCACGGGCTGAAGGCCGGCAGCAGGCTGACGGGGCCGATGTTCCCGTCAGCGAGGAAGTAGGCCGGGCGCGGGTCAGCGCGTCTTGGCCGCGATCCGCTCCTTGAGCTGCTGGAGTACGGTCAACATGGCCTCCCGCCCCGCCAGCACCGACAGCCTGCGCTGCGCGAAGTCCGCGCTGGAGATGCCGGCCAGCTTGGGACGCGCCACCACGTCGGCCTCGCGCAGCTCGTAGTGGTTGATGCTGCGGCTCATGATGGCGAAGGTCTGCAGCAGCATCTTCATCGCGTCGGTGGTCGGGTTGCCTGCGGGCTCGGCGGAGATGTCCACCGCGATGACCACGTCGGCGCCCATCTCGCGCGCGAAGCGCACCGGCACCGGCGACACCAGGCCGCCGTCCACGTACTCCCGACCGCCGATGGTCACCGGCTGGAACAGCGCCGGCACCGCGCTGGACGCCCGCACCGCCGCGCCGGGGTCGCCGCGGCGAAAGAGGATGGGCTCGCCACTGTCCAGGTCGGTGGCGACCACGCCCAGCGGCAGCTTCATCTGCTCGATGTTGCGCCCGCCGGTCTTCTCGCGCACGTAGCGCGCCAGCGCCTCGCCGCGCAGCAGGGCGCGGCCGGGAAACATCCAGTCGGTGATCGAACCTTCGTTCATCTCGGCAGCCAGGGCGGCCAGCTCGGTGCCCGTGCGGCCGCTGGCGTAGAGCGCCGCCACCAGGCTGCCGGCGGAGGTGCCGACCACCAGATCCGGCCTGATGCCCTGCTCCTCCAGCACCTGGATCACGCCGATGTGGGCGAAGCCGCGGGCCGCACCGCCACCCAGGGCCAGGCCGATCCGCGGCGGGCGCGGCGCCGGCCGGGGTAGCACGGGCACCGCCGCGGCGGGGGCGGGCGCCGGCGACGGGCCGAGCGTCGAGCAGGCCGCCAGCGGCGCCAGCGCGGCGGCAGCACCGAGGCGGCCCAGCCAGGTGCGGCGGGTGGCGACAGACGCCCGGCCCTCTTCATTCTTGGAATGCATATGCTTCAGAAGAATATATAGTTTTCAAATATATGACGCCCCATTTAGACTTGCGCCCCTTCGGGTAAGTCCGTGCCGCAACGCTGGCTGCCCGCCCCCCACTGCCCCCAAAGGCGCACCGCGGCGCGCCCCAGAAACAGAACGTTCTCAGCCCCCATGGACAGCCTCGCGATTCTCAGCGGCTTCGGTGTCGGCCTCATCGTGGGGCTCACCGGCGTCGGCGGCGGCTCCTTGATGACGCCGCTGCTGATCGGTGTCTTCAAGCTGAACCCGGCCATCGCCATCGGCACCGACCTGTGGTTCGCCGCGGTCACCAAGACCTCCGGCTCGGTGGCCCACGCGCGGCAGAAGAACATCGACTGGCGCCTCACCGGGCTGATGCTGACGGGCAGCATCCCGGCGTCCATCCTGACCGTCGCGGCCATGCACGCCACGGGCGTCACCAAGAACTGGTCGTCCACGCTGACCTTCTCGCTGGGCGTCGCGCTGCTGCTGACCGCCGTCACCGTCGCCCTGAAGCATCACTGGCAGCCCATCGGCATCAAGCTGGAGGGCTACATCGGCCCTTCGCGCAAGACGGTGCTGACGGTGGCCAGCGGCCTGCTCCTGGGCGTGCTGGTGTCCATCAGCTCGATCGGCGCGGGGGCCATCGGCGCGACGCTGCTGTTGCTGCTGAACCCGCGCATGGACGCGCGCCGCCTGGTGGGCACCGACATTGCGCACGCCGTGCCGCTGACCCTGGTGGCCGGCATCGGCCACGCGACGCTGGGCCACGTGGACTGGCAGTTGCTGCTGGCCCTGCTGATCGGCTCGCTGCCCGGCATCTGGGTGGGCGCGCACCTGACGACCAAGCTCCCCGACCTGGTGGTGCGTGGGGCCTTGTGCCTGTCACTCGTCACCGCCGGGTTGAAAGTGATTCATTGAACCTGTGACCACACGGCCGGACGGCGCCCGCCCCGCCTGACGCGTCAGGCACCGCCCACCGGCCCGACCAAGCAAGAGGATGGAAGCACGATGTATCAATACACCGCCTTCGACCGCCAGTTCGTGCACCAGCGCGCCGCGCAGTTCCGCGACCAGCTCATGCGCAATCTCAACGGCCAGCTCAGCGACGACGAGTTCCGCCCGCTGCGCCTGCAGAACGGCTGGTACGTGCAGCGCCATGCGCCGATGCTGCGCATCGCCGTGCCTTACGGCGAGCTGTCCTCGCGCCAGCTGCGCCAGCTCGCGCGCATCGCCCGCGACTACGACCGCAGCTACGGCCACTTCACCACGCGCCAGAACCTGCAGTTCAACTGGATCCCGCTGCCCCGGAGCGCGGACGTGATGGACCTGCTGGCCGAGGTCGACATGCACGGCATCCAGACCAGCGGCAACTGCATCCGCAACATCACCTCCGACGCGCTGGTGGGCGTGGCCGCCGACGAGATCGTCGACGCCCGCCCCTACTGCGAGGTGCTGCGCCAGTGGTCCACGCTGCACCCCGAGTTCGCCTTCCTGCCGCGCAAGTTCAAGATCGCCGTCTCCGGCGCCAGGGAAGACCGCGCGGCCACCTACTGGCATGACATCGGCCTGCACCTGCTGAAGAACGACGCCGGCGAGGTCGGCTTCCGGGTGCTGGTGGGCGGCGGCATGGGCCGCACCCCCATCCCCGGCGTCGTCGTCAACGAGTTCCTGCCCTGGAACCAGATCCTCGTCTACATCGAGGCCATCGTGCGCGTCTACAACCGCTACGGCCGGCGCGACAACATGTACAAGGCGCGGATCAAGATCCTCGTGAAGGCCGAGGGCCAGAAGTTCCTCGACGACGTCAACAAGGAATTCGAGGCCATCCTGCGCGACGACGTGGACGGTGCCGCCCACATCATCCCGCAGGCCGAGTTGGACCGCGTCGCCAAGAGCTTCCAGCTGCCTGCAGGCGTGGCCCCCGTGGCCGGCCCGGCGTGGACCGCCCCGGCCGACGCGCCCGTCGCGTTCAAGAAGTGGCTGGAGCGCAATGTCGATGACCACAAGGTCCCCGGCTACAAGGCCGTGACCCTGTCGCTCAAGCGCACCGCCCAGGCACCCGGCGACGTCACCGACGAGCAGATGGACAAGGCGGCCGAGCTGGCCGACAAGTACAGCAGCGGCGAGCTGCGCGTCACCCACGACCAGAACCTGCTGCTGCCCTGGGTGAAGGCCACCGACCTGGCCGCGTTGTGGGAAGAGGCCCGCGCCAACACCTTCGCCACGCCCAACATCGGCCTGCTCAGCGACATGATCGCCTGCCCCGGCGGCGACTTCTGCGCGCTGGCCAATGCGCGCTCCATCCCCATCGCCAACCAGTTGATCGAGCGCTACCAGGACCTGGACGAGCTCTACGACATCGGCGACATCGACCTGCACATCAGCGGCTGCATCAACAGCTGCGGCCACCACCACACCGGCCACATCGGCATCCTCGGCGTGGATAAGGACGGCAAGGAGTGGTACCAGGTCTCGCTGGGCGGCTCCGACGGTTCGGACCTGGCCAAGGCCTCGGTCGCGGGCAAGATCATCGGCCCGTCCTTCGCGGCCGATGAAGTCGCCGACGTGGTCGAGGCCGTCATCGAGACCTACCGCGGCCAGCGCGCGGCCAACGAGCGCTTCGTCGATACCGTCTACCGCGTGGGCCTCGACCCGTTCAAGGCCGCAGCCAACGCCGTGCGCCGTTCCACCGCCCGCGCGGCTGCCTGAGCCGAGGAGCCCAGACCATGCAATTCATCGACACCTGCCGCGACACCTGGCGCACCCTGGGCGGCGAGGACGGCCCGATTTCCCACCCGGTGGCCGCGCCCAACCTGCTGTTGACGCTGGAGCAGTGGCACGCCGTGCGCGACACTTGGCCGGCGGACCTGAAGGTCGCCGTGATGTTCCCCAACGATGCCGACATCGAGGAACTGGTGCCCGACCTGCCGCGCATCGACCTCATCGCGCTGAAGTTCCCCAAGTGGGTCGACGGCCGTGCCTACAGCCAGGCCCACATCCTGCGGTCGCGCTACCGCTACAAGGGCCAGGTCCGCGCCACCGGCGAGGTGCTGGTCGACATGATGCCGCTGCTGCAGCGCACGGGCTTCGACGCCGTGGTCCTGCGCGGCGACCAGAGCCGCGAGGCCGCACAGCGTGCGCTGGGCTTCTTCCCCGGCTTCTATCAAGGCGACGTGGAAGAGACCAAGCCGTGGTTCGCGCGGCAAGGAGACCAAGCTGGGGGCGACCGAGCGCCCGGCCGCCCGAAGCCGGGCGCCGTCCCCTCGGGGGACCGTTCGCAGCCCGCTGCGAACGAGGGGCAGTCATGAGCGCGATCGACCTGTACGCCCGGCCCAGCGCGGGCCATGCACAACGAGTCGAGGACACGGTGGGGCGCCTGCGCGCCGCCGCCGCACTCCACGCAGGCCGCATCGTCCAGGCCACCAGCCTGGGCGTCGAGGACATGGTGATCACCGACCTGATCGCCCGCCACAAGCTGCCCATCGCCATCGGCACGCTGGAGACCGGCAAGCTGCACGCGCAGACCTCCGGACTGATCGGCACCATCGAGAAGCACTACGGCCTGACGGTGGAGGTCTACCGCCCCATCGCCGACGCCGTGATCCAGTTCGTCAGGCTCAATGGCGAGGACGCGATGTACAAGAGCATCCCCCAGCGCAAGGAATGCTGCGGCATCCGCAAGCTGGAGCCGCTGTCGCGCATGCTCGCCGACCGCGGCGCCTGGATCACCGGCATGCGCCGCGAGCAGTCCGGCAACCGCGCCGACGTGCCCTTCGAGGAGACCGACGACAAGGGCCGCGCCAAGTTCAGCCCCCTGGCCGACTGGACCTGGGGTGACGTCTGGCACTACGTGTCCGAGCACAAGGTTCCCTACAACCCTCTGCACGACGAGTTCATGCCCAGCATCGGCTGCGAGCCCTGCACGCGCGCCATCGCCGTGGGCGAGGACTTCCGCGCCGGCCGCTGGTGGTGGGAGGACGAATCGCAGAAGGAATGCGGCCTGCACGTGCACGCCCCCGCTGGAGAAGCGGGAGACAGCGACCCGGTGGTCTCCGCCACCGCACCCGTTTCGATGATTGGACAACCGCGATGAACGCACCCGTCAACGCCGACAAGCTCCTGCCCGAGCTGGACTACGGCCACCTGGATGCGCTGGAGGAAGAGGCCATCTTCATCCTGCGCGAGGTGGCCGCCGCCTTCGAGCGCCCCGCCCTGCTGTTCTCCAGCGGCAAGGATTCCTGCGTCGTGCTGCACCTGGCCGAGAAGGCCTTCAAGATGAAGCTGGCGGATGGCGAAGGATCCGACAACGGAGGCAAGCCCCGCTTCGGCGGCCGCCTGCCCTTCCCGCTGCTGCACGTGGACACCGGCCACAACTTCCCCGAAGTGATCGCCTTCCGCGAGCAGCGCGTGGCCGAACTGGGCGAGCGCCTGATCGTGGCCCACATGGACGAGTCCATCAAGCGCGGCACCGTGCGCCTGGCGCATCCGCTGGAGTCGCGCAACGGCCACCAGACCGTCACCCTGCTGGAGGCCATCGAGGAGCACCGCTTCGACGTGCTGATCGGAGGCGCCCGCCGCGACGAGGAGAAGGCGCGCGCCAAGGAGCGCATCTTCAGCCACCGCGACAGCTTCGGCCAATGGCAGCCCAAGGAGCAGCGCCCCGAGCTGTGGAACCTGTTCAACACCCGCATCAAGCCGGGCGAGCACTTCCGCGCCTTCCCCATCAGCAACTGGACCGAGCTGGACGTGTGGCTCTACATCGCCCGCGAGAAGATCCCGCTGCCCAGCCTGTACTACGCCCACGACCGCCAGGTGATCCCGCGCAAGGGCCTGCTGGTGCCGGTGACCGAGGTCACCCCGCCGGCCGCGGGTGAACAGACCGAGACCGTGCAGGTGCGCTTCCGCACCGTCGGCGACATGACCTGCACCTGCCCGGTGGAAAGCGACGCGGCCTCCCCCGCCGACATCGTCGCCGAGACCCTGCAGGTCACCGTCAGCGAACGCGGCGCCACGCGCATGGACGACCGCACTTCCGACGCCTCGATGGAGCGTCGCAAGAAGGAAGGCTATTTCTAAATGACTACCCAAGTGACCGACTGCCACGCCGGCGAAGAACTGGCCCACAAGGCCCTGCGTTTCCTGACCGCGGGCAGCGTGGACGATGGCAAGAGCACCCTGATCGGCCGCCTGCTGTTCGACAGCCGCGCCATCCTGGCTGACCAGATCGACGCGCTGGAGAAGCGCGCCGCCGGCCAGCCCATCGACCTGTCGCTGCTGACCGACGGCCTGGAGGCCGAGCGCGAGCAGGGCATCACCATCGACGTGGCCTACCGCTACTTCGCCACCCGCCGCCGCAAGTTCATCATCGCCGACGCGCCGGGCCACGAGCAGTACACGCGCAACATGGTCACCGCCGCCGCGGGCAGCGACGTGGCGGTCGTGCTGGTGGACATCACCAAGCTCGACACGAAGACCGAGCCGGTCGCCCTGCTGCCGCAGACCAAGCGCCACAGCCTGCTGGCCCGCCTGCTGCGCGTGCCCAGCATCGTCTTCGCCGTCAACAAGCTGGACGCCGTCGAGCAAGGCACCCAGGCCGCCTACGAGGCCGTGGCGCGCTCGCTGCAGGCCTTCGCCGAACAGGCCGGCATCGAGGTCAAGGGCGTGATCCCCGTCTCCGCGCTGCGCGGCGACAACGTGACCACGCCCAGCACCCACTGGACCTGGTACCAGGGCCCGACCCTGCTGGAGCTGCTGGAGAAGCTGCCCGTGAGCGACGAAAGCCACAGCGGCTCCTTCGCCCAGCCGGTGCAGTACGTGACGCGCGAAGGTGGCACGGGCCACCAGCCGCGCACCTTCTGGGGCCGCATCGCCCACGGCGCGGTCAAGGCCGGCGACGAGTTGCAGGCCTTCCCCAGCGGCCAAAAGGCCATCGTGGCCGAGGTGCGCCATGCGGGCCTCGTCGTCAGCAGCGCCGAGGCCGGCCAGTCCGCCGGCATCGTGCTGGACCGCCAGCTCGACATCTCGCGCGGCGACTGGCTGGCCACGCCCGGAAGCCTCAAGCCCACGGACAGCTTCCGCGCCACGCTGGCCTGGCTGGACACCGAGCCTGCCGTCGTCGGCCGCAAGTACTGGGTGCGCCACGGCAACCGCTGGGTGCAGGCCCGCATCGCCTCCATCGACAGCCGGCTGGACATCCACACGCTGGCCGACCACGAGGCCCACGAGCTGGCCGTCAACGAGATCGGCCGCGTGACCGTGCAGACCCAGGGTCCGCTGCCCGTGGAGCCGTATGCGGACAACCGCGTCGGCGGCGCGCTGATCGTCGTCGACCCGACCACCAACCGCACCAGCGGCGCCCTGCTGGTTCAATGACAGCTGCAGCTCGCTCCGCCCGCAGCCCCCGAGGGGCGGCTCGTCGCCCTTCGGGCGGCCGGGCGGGCGCCGAGCTGGCCCGCTAAGGAAGACCGAGACCTGCAATGGGACACGTC
>SCTQ01000317.1 GCA_004322345.1 Aquabacterium sp.
CCTGCCGGACGCAGCCGCCCCCTCCTTCTCCTCCGAGGCCCTGCCGCTGCTGGGCGGCCTGGCCTGCATCGCGGCCTTCGTGCTGGCGCGGCGCACCCGCAACTGAGGCGCCGACAGGCGGGCCGATCCGATCTGCTGCGGCTGGAACACCCCGCTGTTCCGGCTTCAACTTTTCGCATTTCCGACCGACAACCCTGGGGTCCACTCGCCCCAGCCATGCCTGTCCTGCCTCGCGCCCTCTCCCGCATCCTGATCCTGGCCTGCTCCGCGGGCCTGCCGTTGCTGGCCGGCTGCGACCAGCTCGGCCTGGAGACCCCGCAGGTGCTGTCGCAGAAGAAGGAAGCCGAAGCCAAGGCCGTCGGTGCCGGCTGCCGCCAGACCGGACGCGCGATCGAGGACTGCTACGCCATCAATCCCAAGGCCAGCAAGGCCGCCGTCTTCACCGGCTGGCGCGAGATGGACGAGTACATGCGCGAGAACAAGCTGGAGATCGTGCCCTCGACGATCGCGGCCTCCGCGCCGCCCGCGGCCAAGAAGCCGGCCGCCGAGGCCGACGACGAGCCCGACACCGCGGCCTCCGCTGCCAAGCCCGAAGGCAAGCGTGCCGCGGGCGAGGCCAAGGCCGGCAAGGCCGAGAAGAAGCCGCCCGCCGAGCACTGAGCACCGGGCACGCGCCGCGCGCCCTCAGCCGTCGCCTATCACCCCGCCGTCTTCCCGCGTGACCACCACGGTGGCCGAACGCGGGCGCAGCCGTTGCGGCGGCGTGCTGCCGTCGTCCGCGGGCCCGTGGCCCTGGCCCGACGGCCAGGTGCTCAGCGCATTGGGCCGTCCGTCCGGCCCGGGCGCGCTGAGGTAGCCCGGCGTCTCGCCCGGATGCTGGATGTTGACGAAGAGCGTGCGGCCGTCCGGCGTGAAGCACAGCCCGGTGATCTCGCAGCCAGGCGGGCCGGTGAGGAAGCGCCGCAGCTCGCCGGTGCGGGTGTCCGCGGCGAGCGCCATGTTGTGCGTCATGCGCTGGTAGGCGCCCTTGCCCAGCTTGTCCGACGAGATGTCGGTCTGGATCCAGAGGCGGCCGGCCGGGTCGAAGGCCAGGCCGTCGGGGCTGCCGAAGAAGTCGCCCTCGAAGCGGCCGGCATCGCCCTGCGCGGGATCGCCACCCATCACGAAGATGTCCCACTCGAAGGTCTCGGCAGCCGCATCACCGCCGGTCTCGTGCCAGCGGATCACGTGGCCGTAGACGTTGGCCGCGCGCGGATTGGCGTCGTTGACCGGTGCGCCTCCCTGCGCGCCCCGCGTGCTGTTGTTGGTCAGCGAGCAATAGACCTCGCCCGCTCGCCGCGGATGCACCGCGATCCACTCCGGCCGGTCCATGCGCGTGGCGCCGACGATGTCGGCGGCGATGCGCGTGGCGATCAGCAGCTCCGCCTGGCTGGCGAACCGTGCGGCCAGGCGCGGATCCTCGCGCGTCAGCGGCAGCCAGCGGCCGGTGGCCAGGCGCCGCCCGCTGGCGGGCGCGGCATCGAAGCGCGCGACGTAGAGCGTCCCCTCTTCCAGCAGCCGGCGGTTGGCCGCGTCGCGCCCGGGCCGCAGGCGGGCACGGGTGACGAACTTGTAGACGTACTCGCCGGCCTGGTCGTCGCCCATGTAGAAGACCATGCGGCCGTCGGCGGCGCGCGCGGGGGCCGCACCCTCGTGCTTGAAGCGGCCCATGGCCGTGTGCTTGACCGGCTGCGAGGCGGGGTCGAAAGGATCGATTTCCACCACCCAGCCGAAGCGCAGGGGCTCGTCGCGCCGCGTGTGGAGGTCGAAGCGCGGATCGTGCAGATGCCAGTCGATGTAGTCGCCGCGCGCGCG
>SCTQ01000318.1 GCA_004322345.1 Aquabacterium sp.
CTACACGCTGGGCGCCTCCGACATCGTGCTGCGCACGTCCACCGGCCAGGTGGTCGCGGGCAGCGTGTAGGAAGCCGCGTCGTAGATGTTGAGCCTGCTCGCGTCCACTGCCTGGTTGAAGCGGACCTTGAAGCCGGTGTTGGTGGCCTCGAATGCCGTGACCTGCAGCGCCGACGGGGTGACCTGCACGCTGAAGCTGCGCTCCACCACGGAACCCGCGCTGTCGGTCAGGCGCACGGTGAAGGTCTGCGCGCCGGTGCCGGCTGCCGTCCACGCCAGGGCGCCGGTGGACGCATCCACCGTGGCGCCGGCCGGGCCGGTGACCAGCTCGTAGTGCAGCACGTCGCCCGTGTTGTCGTGGGCGAAGGCGGACAGGTCCGCGCTCAGTTGCTGGCCTTCTTCCAGCGCGCGGCCGGGCAGTTCGTCGAACTGCGGCAGCGCGTTGACGGCCAGCAGCGGGGCGGCGGCGAGGCCGCTGGTGATGGTGATCGTCACCTCGCCGACGACGGTCTTCCAGCCGGCCTGGTCGGCCAGGACCACGCGGCGAGTGCCCGGGCCCAGGTCGGTGAAGCTGAACTGGCCGTTGGCACTGGTGGTCGCCGCCTGCTCGCCGACGTCGGCGATGCCGTTGTCGTTGGCGTCCAGGAAGACGCTGAAGCCGCCCAGGCCCGCGCCGCTCTCGCCGGCGTCGGCGATGCCGTCGGCGTCCAGGTCGTGGATCAGCTGGCCGTCGATGCGGCCGAGGCGGAAGTTGCCGAAGTCCGCGCCGCTGGCGCTCTCGCCCTCGGCGACGGTGATGCTGTGCACCGCCGGGCCTGCGGACGGCTGCGTCGGTGTCGTACCCGGGTCGGTGCCCGTTCCGGTGCCGCCGCCACCCGTTCCGCCGCCGCTGCCCGGCTGCATCGCCAGGATCGCGGCGCCCAGGGCCTGCACGTCCACGCGGCCGAAGCTCAGACCGCTGTTGCGCACGTTGTCGTTCTCGTCGTCGCCGTCGACGATGCGGTCGGCGGTAGCGTCCAGCAGTGCGCTGAACTCGGCCAGCGACAGGCGGCGGCCGAGGTGGTCCTGCGCCAGGTCCTGCGCCAGCGCCGCGACGCCGGCCATGTAGGCCGATGCCTGGCTGGTGCCCTGCATGGTGGTCGTGCCGCCGGTGGCACTGGCGCCGACCAGGCGTGCGCCGGGGGCGAAGATGTCCAGCAGCTCGTCGTCGCGCTGGCTGAAGGCCGCGATGCGGTCGGCCGCCGTCGTGTAGTCGGTGGAACCGGTGCTGAAGGTCCACGGGCCGCCGAGGTCACCGGTCCAGGTCGCGCCCACGGCCAGCACGGCCGGGTCGGCCGCCGGGTAGGAGACGCCCCAGGCGCCGCCGACCTTGGCGTAGTTGTTGCCGGATGCCGCGGTGACGATGATGTTCTTCGCAGCCAGTGCGGCCAGCTCGTCGCCCAGGCCGTAGCGGCCGATGGCCGCATCCCAGTTCCCGCCATCGCCCAGCGACAGGTTGACCACGCCGACGTTGAAGCCGTCGGCGTTGGCCACCACCCACTGCAGCGCGCGCTCCAGGTAGGCGAAGTAGCCCTTGCCGTCGTCCTGGAAGACCTTCAGTGAGATCAGGTCCACGCCCGAGGCCACGCCGCCGTAGGTCGCATCCGACGAGCCGATGAGGCTGGCCGTGTGCGAGCCGTGGTTGTTGTGGTCGCTGGCGTCGGCGTCGCCCTCGGCGAAGTCGTACTGGTAGACGATGCGGTCGGCCACGCCGTCGCCGTTGGCGTCGGGGCCGAAGAAGCGGTGGTCGACGTCGATGCCGGTGTCGATCACCACCACGGACACGCCGCTGCCGTCGATGCCGGTGAAGCGGCTGTCGTGGCGGAAGGCGTCCAGGCCGGTGATGAGGTCCGCGCTGCCGTTGCCGCTGACGGCGGCGGTCTCCAGCGCGGAGGTCGCCAGGCCCGCGTCCGGCAGCTGCAGCAGCTGGCCGGAGCCGGTGAGCTGCAGTGCGTCCAGCGAAGCGGAGCCCGTGGACGCCGCCGGCGAGGTCTGCATCCAGCCCGACTGCATCACCTCGGCCACCGTGTAGCTGCCGGGCAGCAGGTCGTCGAATCGGTAGCTGCCGTCGCTGCCCGTGACGGTGCTGCGCTCGCCGCCGTCCAGCGTGCCGTTGGCGTTGTCGTCGAGGAAGATGGTCCAGCCGGACAGGCCGTTCTCTCCGCTGTCGCGCTGACCGTTGCCGTTGACGTCCTCGAACTTCAGGCCGGCGATGCTGGCGGCGCGCACGTCGCCGAAATGGCGGCCGCCTGCCGTCAGGCCGCTGGTCACGGCCACGCTGTAGCTGCCGGCGGAAGGCCGCGTCTGCAGCCAGCCTGCCTGCGCCACCTCGGTGACGCGGTAGTCGCCCGCGGTCAGGTTGGCGAAGCTGTAGCTGCCGTCGGCACCGGTGACCGCGGTGGCGTCGATGCTGCCGTCGGCGTTGCGGTCGAGCTGGATGGTCCAGCCGGCCAGGCCGGCTTCGCCGCTGTCGCGCTGGCCGTTTCCGTTGCTGTCGTCGAACTTGATGCCGGAGATGTTGCCCAGTTGGAAGCTGCCGAAGCTGGCGCCGCCCGCGGTCTCGCCGGCGACGACCTGCACCACCTGGCGGTTGTCCGCCGGGGCCGTGGTGGCCCAGCCGTCCTGCAGCACGCGGCCGACGG
The DNA here is from genome assembly GCA_004322345.1 of Aquabacterium sp. Classification (GTDB taxonomy): domain Bacteria; phylum Pseudomonadota; class Gammaproteobacteria; order Burkholderiales; family Burkholderiaceae_C; genus Aquabacterium. The sequence goes on from SCTQ01000318.1 coordinate 2,682, forward strand.
TGACCGTGCCGGCGCGCACGCCGCTGAAGGCGTAGCTGCCGTCGGCCAGGGTGACTTCGCTGCGTTCGCCTGCGTCCAGCACGCCGTCGGCGTCGGCATCGATGAAGACGGTCCAGCCCGAGAGGCCGCTGTCACCTGCGTCGCGGGTGCCGTCGCCGTCCACGTCCTCGAAGACGATGCCGCTGACGGTGCCCGTGCCCGGGCTCACCGCCGTGGCGGTGTCGGCGGTGGCGGGCGCCAGCTCGACGTTGCCGGCGTTGTCGCGGGCCACGCTGAAGAAGGCATAGGTGTGGCCGCGTTCACCCTCGAAGAGCGATTCGCCCAAGGTGGTGCCGGTCAGCCATTCCTCGAAGGCCTCGCCGTCGGTGGAGACCCAGATCGTGTAGTCGCGCAGGGCGGAACCGCCATCGGCGTCGGCGCCGCTCCACTGCACCAGGAAGGTCGGCTCCTCGGTCTCGGCCGGCAGCACGGACACCTCGCTGGTGGGCAGGCCCGCGTCCAGCGTGTGGAAGATCGGCGGCGTGTCGATCGGCTCTTCGGTATCGAAGACGATGCGCGCCTCGGCGTCCACCACGGTGCCGGTGGTGACCGTGCGCTTGGCCTTGACGGTGTAGCTGACGAAGCCCTCGCCGCGGCCGTCCTCGACGCCGTCGGCATCCTTGTTCGGCGGCAGGAACCCCAGCTGCGCGTCCAGCGGCAGTTCGCCGGTGGCCGGGTCGATGGTGGTGAACTTCCAGGTGACGATGCCGGTGGTCACGTCGATGGCGACGGACACGTCCAGCAGGTAGCCCTTCGTGGCGCTCAAGTCGATGCGCTTGGAATAGAAGGCGTTCTTCGCATCCAGCTCGACGCGCTGGTCGCCGAAGCCGAAGTCGTCGACGCGGAAGGTGCGCCAATCCAGGTCGGCATCCAGCTGCTGGGTGATGACCACCTCCTGCGCCGGGGCCGCGGCATCGGACGCGTTCTCGAAGCGCACGGTGTAGCCCAGCGTGTCGGTCGCGGCCACCCAGTGCTCGTCGCCGAAGCCCTGCGGCCCCAGGATGTCGTTGGGGTCGCGCGGCACGACCGGCTGCGGGTCGTAGGGCGGCGGGTCCTTGTCGTCGTCGCAGCAGTGCTCGGGCACCGCGGGCAGCGGAAGGCCGCTGAGCACCAGCTCCGTGTCGCTGGCGGTGATGTTGTCGTACTGCGTGTTGTCCGGGCCGATGTGGCCGCATCCGCAGTCCGGCAGCGCGCTGGTGTCGGGCGTCTGGACGGTGTCCTGCACGTCGATCAGCAGCGTCGACATCGCGATGGACAGGGCCGTGCCCTGGCTCCATCCCGCGCCGCTCCAGGTGGAGCTCATCATGTGGCCGGTGACGCTCATGCCGCTGCCGGTGCCCTGCGTCCACACCAAGGTGAGCTGGCCGCCGAGCTGCATCAGCGACGGCTGGCTGCTGGTGACGCGGCCGCTGGCCACGACCTGCGGCGTGCTCCAGGTCTTGCTGGAGGCGTTCCAGAAGGCGGCCTGGATCTGGCCCTGGCCGGTCTGGTCGGCCAGGCTGCCGTTGGTCCAGGCCGCGGCGATGCCGCCGTCGGCCGTGCGCAGCAGGCGCACGTTGCCCTCGCGGCCTTCCTGCGCCGACAGCACGGCCGGCGTCGTCCACTGGCCGGTGGCCGCGTCTCGGCGGGCGAAGACGAGGTCGCCTCCGCGGTTGAGGATGGCCTCGATCTGGGCCGAGGTGGCGCCGCTGGTCAGGCCGCTGGCGTCCAGGCGCGTCCACACCGCGAGGAGGTCGCCGTTGCCGTCCACCGACAGCGTGACGCCGCTGTTGGCGTACTGCGTGCCGCCGGTGCCGGGGATCAGCTCAGGCGCCTGCCAGGCGCCGCCGCTGCGGGCCGACACCAGCACGCCCTGCTCGCTGGCCCAGCCTGCGTGCAGGCCGCCGTCCAGGTCCTCGGTGATCGAGGGCGTGTCCTCGTCGTAGAGGTTCTCGGTCAGATTGGCTTCGCCGGCATCCAGGTAGATGTTGTGGGTGCCGATGACCGGGTCGTCGCTGATGCCCCAGGTCATCGTGCTGTCGTAGCTCGACAGCGTGCCCAGCGCGTCCTGCTCGGTGATGAGCGAGGCGTCCAGCGGGCCCACGTCGGTCGCCGGCCAGGTGCCCGTCCAATCGACGTAGCTCTTCTTGCCCAGGATCACCGTCTCGATACGCACCATGGCGGAGATCGAGAAGGTCGGGTTCGCGCCGCGCAGGCCTCTTTCGTCGAAGGTACCGTTGGCGTTGCCCAGCACGCGGCCAGTGATGGTCAGGCTCTGGCCGAGGAAGCTGACCTTCTTCTCGATGTTGACGCCCAGGGAGAAGCGCAGGTTGCCCTGGCCGCGGCTCCACCAGCCGGGGAAGTCCGCGCCTTCGTCCCAGATCATGCTGCCGCCGAAGGAGCCTTCGACGCGGCCGCGCACGCCGGCGGATTCCAGCGCCGCACCCACCACGGGGATGAAGGTCAGCGGGATGTTCAGCGCGCCGGAGACGCCGAAGTTGAAGCGTGCGTTCTTGAACTCGTAGACGCACAGGTCCTTGTTGACCTGGTAGCGCACGTCGCCGCCGGCCACGCCCTCGAACTCGCCCAGCGTGCCCAGCTTGAGCTTGAGCGCGCCGTTCATGCGGTAGATCAGCGTGCAGTCGATCTGCGCCTGGCCGTCGAGGCGGATGTCGGCGTTGAAGGTGCCCAGCGGGCCGAAGCTCACGTCGCCCAGGTTGCGCGAGAAGCGGATGCGGTGGATGCCCAGCTCTTCCAGCTCGGCATCGCTGAGCAGGGACAGCGCGTCGGCCAGGTCGGCGTACTGCTGCACCAGGCTGCTGGCGAAGACGGGGTCGATGATCTGCAGCTCGGTGCTGTAGAGGTCCAGGTCGTCCTCGATGGCGGCGTCCTCGCGCTGCCACATGAAGGCCGGCTTGCCGTCGGTCCCCACGCCCACGGAATAGGCACCGTCGAACTGGGTGTTGTCCGTCACCTTGGCCGGTGCGGTCCAGTGGTAGCTGCCGTCTGCGATGCGTTCGCCCACGGCGTACCAGATCTCGGTGTCGTTGCCCTCGCCGCTGCGCCAGGCCACCAGCAGGCCTTCGCTCGTGCCGTTGATCAACTTGGGATCGATGACCAGCTTCAGGTCGTAGGCCTGCGCGTCGGAGATCGGCGCGCCCTGGGTCCAGCCGCTGCCTTCGTTGACGGCGTGCCAGACCTGGCCTTCGCGCAGCCACACCATGTGGGCGCGGCCGGCGCTGTCGGTGCTGATGACCGGCGCGGCGTCGTTGGGGCCGGCGACCGGCTGCTCGGGCGGGTACTCGGCGACGTAGAGCGTGTCGCCGGCCAGGTCGCCCTCGGTGAGGGTGAAGCGCGCGGAGTCGGCGTCTTCCAGGCCGTTGCGGTTCTGGTCGAAGAAGAAGTCGGCGGACAGCTCGGTCTGGCCGTCCTCGCCCACCACCGGGCGGGCCACGGCCAGCACGTAGGTCCCGGGCTGCAGGTAGCGCAGCGTGAAGTTGCCCGAGGCATCGGTCATGCCGCTCTTGGCCAGCGTGTAGCCGCCGTCGGCCGTCTGGCGGTAGGCCGCTACGGCGATGCCGGCCAGCGCGTCGCCGCTGACGGCGTCGCGCAGCGTGGCGCTGTAGCTCGTGCTGGCGACGAAGCCCGGGTCCTCGGTGAAGGCCAGCTTGAACAGCTCGCGCACGTCGGAGATGACGTGGCCGTCGGTGGAGAAGCGTTCGCTCAGCGCGTTGACCAGGTGCACGTAGTCGCCCCAGGTCTCGCCCAGGCGCGGCTGGATCTGCGTCAGCCAGCGCGCGTTCCAGTCGGCGTCGGACATGCCGGGGGTGCGCAGGCTGGCGTTCAGCAGGTCGAAGTCGATGGCCTCGGTGCTGTTTGCCTCGATGGTGCGCACGGTGAAGCGCATCGGCGCGTTCACCGACTTGAACAGCAGCGGCAGGCTGTTCTCCTCGCCTGCGCGCAGGGCGCTCTGCGGGCCGGAGGACGGCACGCCCAGCAGTTGCAGCGAGCTGGACAGGCCGATGGTGTCCACCGTGCTGCCGAACTGCGTATTGGTCGGGCTGGTCACGATGAACAGCGGCGACATCGTGTCGGCGTCGCCTTCGTTGGCGTAGTTCAGGTTGGCCAGGATCACGCGGCCCGGGCGCACCTGGGCCGGGCCGTCGATGCGCGCGACGACCTCGGCGCCCTCGCCTTCGCCGATCACGATGGGCGTGGCCAGCACGGCCTCGTCGTCGTTGCCGGCCACCGCCACCAGGGCGTAGCTGCCCAGCGCGGCGCCGCGGGCGTCGAAGGTGACGAAGGCGCGGCTGCTGTTCTCCAGCTGCACGCGTTCGGCCGTCAGGGTGGCGCCGGCAGCGTTGACCAAGTGGAACACGGTGTCGGCGTCGAACTTGGCGCCGTCGACCTGCAGGGTCACTTCACCCGCGTCGCCGATGGTCGTGTCGTCCACCGACTGCAGCGAGAACGGCAGCACCTCGGCGCGGATGGAATATGGGCGCGTGCCGCTGCCAGTGGCCGAGTGGACCATCACGTAGTAGGTGCCGGCCTGGGTGGTCGGGATCACGGCCTGCTGGTCGGCCTCGAAGGGGCTGTTGCCGGCCTCGTCGAACACGCCGCGGCCGGGAATGGTGCCGTAGCGCAGGTAGAGCTCGTTGCCGGTGTCGTCGCCGGTGCCGTCCAGGGTCACGCGCACGGTCTCGCCGGCGCCGACGCTGATCTTGTAGAAGACCGATTGGCCGGTGGCCAGCGTGCCGTTGACCGCCGCGTCCAGCGGCAGGGCCTGCACGTCGATGGCCACGTTGTCCAGGCTGGCCGACAGGTTGTTGCCCTCGTTGCTCTCGGCCACCGTGTTCAGGATGTCGCTGCGCACGATGACACGGTAGCTGCCGGGCGTCAGGCCCGGGAGGGCCGCACTGACGTTCTCGGTGTAGCTGGAGCCGCCGGCCACCGGGCCGTTGTGCTGGACGCTGCCGAAGAGCACGTCGCCGATGTCCCAGACGTCGTCGGTGGACAGGTAGACCGAGTCGCGCCAGGAGCCCAGGGCCGGGTTGCTGCCCTGGTTGTTGACGGTGTAGGTCAGCGTGGCGCTCTGGCCCGGGATGCCGTTGGCCGGGATGGTGATGTCGCCCACCACCAGGTCGGCCGGCGGCGCCAGGCTGACCTGGGTGAAGCCGCTGTCGTAGGCGGTGTTGTTGCCTTCGATCACCTCGGCGACGTGGGCGCCGCTGTCGGTGACGACGAAGACGTAGAACGGACCGGACTGGCCCAGCGGCACGTTGAAGCTGCGCGTCTGGGTGTAGCTGCCGCCCGCGGCGAGTTCGCCGGCGTGGTCGGCATAACCCAGGTACAGGTCGGTGCCGCGGTCGAAGACCAGGTCGCGCGACAGGTAGACGGCGTCGTACCAGTTGCGGTTGCCGGTGGGATCCACGCCATCGTTGCGCACGGTCCAGGTCACGTCCAGTGACTGGCCGCTGATCGCGGTGGCCGCGGCGTCGACGGCGCTGACCTGCAGGTCCGGGCGCAGCACGGTGGGTGCGACATAGACGGTGCCGGCCGAGACGGCGACGTTGTTGGTCTCACCCTCGCCTTCGGTGACGTAGCCGTAGCTGTCGGTGCGCACGATCAGGTAGTAGTCGCCCGCAGCCAGGCCGGCCGGCAGGTTGTAGCTGGCCGTCGCGTCGTAGCCTTGCCCACCTGCCAGCGCGGCGTTGCGGTACCAGCTACCCAGCGAGATGTCGCCGCTGCCCAGGGTCTGGTCCTGGGACAGGAAGACCTGGTCGTACCAGTAGTTGCCGTCGGTGCGGTTCTGGCCCTGGTTCTCCACGTGCCAGGACAGGCTCAGCGGGCCGCCGATCACGTCGCCGGTGGGCGCAGTGATGGCGGTGACGCGCAGGTCCGGCGTGCGGCGCGTGACGGCGATGCTGCCGCTGGCGAGGTTGTCGCCCTCGCCCGTGCCTTCGTAGACCTGGTTGTCGACGTCCGTGCGGACGTAGATCGTGTAGTTGCCGGTCTCCATGCCGAAGGGCAGCGAGACCAGCGCGTTGTGGGTGTAGGAACCGCCCACGCCGATGGTGTCGCCCGGCGTGGTGCTGTAGAGCACGAAGTCGTCGTCGTCGCCGATGATGGCGTCGCGCGAGGCGTAGACCGCGTCGGTCCAGTAGCTGGCCTGGGTGGAGCCGGTGCCGGTGTTGCGCACCGTCCAGGACACGGCCACCTGCTTGCCGGACTCGCCGGTGGTGGGGGCGCTGAAGGACTCGATGCTCAGGTTGGCCGGCCGGTTGGCGATCACGATGGGCGTGGCCGACACGGTGACGTTGTTGGCGTCCGGGTCGCCGCCAGCGCCGGGGAAGCCCTCGAACACCTGCTTGCCCGAATCAGCATGGGCGATCAGGTAGTAGCTGCCGGCCAGCGTGTTGGGCAGCGTGAAGCTGACGCTGCCGCCGTAGCTGGCGTCCACCTGCAGCGCGCCGCCGTGGCCGCGGTTGCCCAGCAACAGGTCGGAGGCGTCCAGCACCGCGTCCGCGGACAGGTAGAAAGCGTCGTTCCAGTAGCTCTCGGCCGTGGCGCTGGATCCCAGGTTGGTCACCACGTACTGGAAGCTCAGCGCGTCGCCCGCGCGGCCGGTGGCGGGCGCGCTCAGCGTGGTCACCTCCAGGTCGGGCGGCGGGGTCAGCAGGATGTCGGTCGGCGTGGTGTCTCCGCCGCTGTTGTTGGATTCGTTGACGTGCTCGTAGACGGCGTTGCCGGCGTCGGTGACGACGAAGAACCAGTGGTCGCCCACCCGGCCCACCGGCAGGTTGACGTTCTGCGTCACGGTGTAGGTGGCTTCGGCGTTCAGCGCGCCGTTGTGCCACACGCGGGTCAGCTCGGCGTCGCCGGCGTCGAAGACGGCGTCATCGGAGATGAAGACGCGGTCGTACCAGGACGATTCAGGCGTGCGGCCGCTGCCGGCGTTGACGACCGTCCAGCTCAGCGCCATCGGCTGGCCCGAGAAGGCCGAGGCCGGCGCCTGCACGGACTGCACCTGCAGGTCGGGCGGCGGGGTCAGCGTGAAGTGCGTCAGCACGCTGGGCCTCGTGTTGTCACCCTCGGACTGGTTCTCGAAGACGTTGTTGTAGGTGTCCGTGCGCACCAGCAGGTAGTAGTCGCCGGACAGGCCGCGCGGCACGGTGAAGTTCAGCGTGCTGGCGTAGCTCTCGCCCGCGGCGAGGTAGCTGGGGTTGCTGGCCTGGCCCAGGTAGATGTCGTCGCCGTCGCCCAGCACGGTGTTCAGCGACAGCCAGACGTCGTCCACCCAGTAGGGCGAGCTGGTGGCGCCGGTGCCGGTGTTGGTCACCACCCACGACACGGCCGTGTTGGTGCTGGAGGCCGCGTCGGTGGGCGGCGTGATCGCGGTGACCTGCAGGTTGGGCAGCGGCGGGAAGGTGGCGTGCATCTGGCCGTCGTCCGCCTTGCGGTTGTTGTTCTCCCCGGTGTGCTCGTAGTGCTGGTCATAGGTGTCGGTGTAGACGACGACCGTGTAGTTGCCCTGCTGGTTGGCAGGCAGCGCGATGTTCTGGGTGCGGGTGACCGAGGCCCCGGCGGCGAGGTTGCCCTCGAAGGTGAAGTCGCCGATGTAGATGTTGTCGCTCGCGCCGCCGTCCAGCGACAGGTAGACGCGGTCCACCCAGGTGCCGCCGGTGATGTTCTTCGTGCCCTGGTTGGCCACCGTCCAGGAGACGGGCACGGTCTGGCCGGAGGAGGCATCCACCGGCGCGACGATGTTGGTCACGACCAGGTCGGCCAGCGGCGGCAACGGGAAGGTGGACAGGCTGCTGAAGGCGTTGTTGTTGTTCTCGCCGCCGTGTTCGTACAGGTGGTTGTAGCTGTCGACCGCGACGCCGACGTACCAGGCGCCCGGCGAGCTGATCGGCAGCGTGACGTTCTGCGTGACCTCGACGCTCTCGCCCGGATCCAGGGTGTCGTCGAAGTTGAAGACGCCCAGGGAGACGTCCTCGGCGCCCGCGACGTTGGTGTCGCCCAGCGACAGGCGGTAGTAGAAGCTGCTCGCGGCGGCCGTGCCCTGGTTGGTCATCGTGAAGCGGATGGCCACGGTGTCGCCCGCGCGGGCGCCGGCCGGCACGGTGACGCCGGAGACCGTCAGGTCCGGCGTCGGCGGCACGGCCATCGTGATCGCGCCGGAGGCACGCACGTTGTTGGCCTCGTTGGTCTCGGGTTCGCCACCGTAGTGGTCGGTCTCGACCAGGATGTAGTAGGTGCCGTTGGCCACGCTGGCGTTCAACGGCAGGGTGACCTCGCGCGAGCGGTCGTATTGGCCGCCTGCGGCCAGCGGCGTGTCGCCGCCGGAGTAGAACTCGCCGAGGTAGACGTCGCCGCTGCCCAGCGTGCCGTCGGTGGACAGCCAGACCCGGTCGTACCAGTTGTTCAGCGTGGGGCCGGTGCCGGCGTTGCGCACCGTCCACTCCACCGTGACGGCCTGGCCGAAGGTGGCCGCCGCGGGCGCACTGACCACCGTGGGCGTCAGGTCCTCGGTGGCGACGACCACGTTGACCGTGGAGGCCGAGGCCGCGTTGTTGTTGTTCTCCTTGTCGTATTCCTCGAGGTAGTCGTAGGCGTCGCCGCGCACGACCACGTACCAGGTTCCGGTGCGCGAGGTCGGGATGTTGACGTTGACGCTGCGCTCCAGCGTGGCGCCGGCGGCGATCGGGGTGTTCGTGTAGAACTCGCCGACGTAGATGTCGCCGGAGCTGTAGCTCGGGTCGGTGGACAGGTAGACCGCGTCCCACCAGCCGCCGGCCGTCGCGGCCGTGCCCTGGTTGTGCAGGGTCCAGGTGACGGTGGTGGGCTTGCCGGCCTCGACCACAGCGGGCACGGTGACGTTCTCCACCGTCAGGTCGGGCAGCGGCGGCACGCTGATGGCCACCGCGTTGGACGCGGCGGTGTTGTTGCCGTTGTCGTTTTCGGGCTGGTAGTTGTAGCCGTCGGACTGCACCAGGATGTAGTAGGTGCCGTTGCCGAAGTTGACGTTGATCGGCAGGTTGATGCTGGCCGAGCGCGTGTACGAGGCGCCCGCTTCCAGCGGGTCGGCGTCGATGTACTGGTCGCTCAGCAAGATGTCGTCGCCGCCCACGGTCTGGTCGCGCGACAGCACGATGCGGTCGTACCAGTAGGCTGCGCGCGCGGCGTCGTTGCCGTTGTTGGTCACCGTCCAGGCGACGGTGATGGGCGAGCCGAAGGCGGCCGTCGTGGTCGCGCTGACGGCGGTGGTCACCAGGTCCGGCGAGCGCACGGTGACCGTGGCGCTGTAGCGGTCGTCGCCGGACTCGCCGGCCAGACCGTCGGCGTCCTGGTCCATCTGGTTGCCGGCCAGGTCGCGGATGTCCGGGCCCAGCACCATCGTGTAGGCGCCTGCGGCGTACTGGTCGTAGAAGCGCACGGTCAGCGTGTTGCCTTCGGCGACGACGCTGTAGATGTTGCCGCGCAGGTTCTGCCCGGCCGGGCCGGTGAAGACGGCGATGTCGTTGACGTTCACCGTCGCGGGGTCGATGGCCTCGCTGAAGGTGAAGATCCAGGTGTTGAAGGGCGAGCCGGAGTCCGCGGCCGGCGAGGACGCTGCCACGCGCGGGCCGTGCAGGTCGAAGACGAAGCTGCCGGCGTAGGCCACGCTGGCGTTGCCCTGCAGGTCGTTGAAGGCGCCCTCGTCCAGGTGCCAGGACACCGTGCCTTCGACATCGGGCACCTCGATCAGGAAGCGCAGGCGGTTGCCCGCCAGCAGCTCCACGCCGGTGACGGTGCCGCCGCTGTCGAGCACCAGGTCGGCGGCGGCCACCGAGTCGGCGCGCACGCCCTCGGACAGCTGGACCACGATTTCGTGCGGCGAGCCTGCCAGCACCTGGCCCTCGGTGGGCGTGGTCGCGGTGACCGTGGGACGCGTGGTGCGCTCGCCGGTGGCGCCGGAGGCCAACAGCACGTAGGCGCCGTCGCCACTCTGGGCGACCACGCGCACGCGCAGCTCGCCCGCTGCGGCCGCCGTGTAGCTCAGCTGCACATTGCGGCCGTCCGCCGCGCCGCCATCGGCGGCCGTCAGCAGGTTGCCGGCGGCGTCGTAGACCTCGACGCGCAGGTCCAGCGTGTTGGCCGGCTGCCCGGCGGCGTCGCCCGGCGTCGTGGTGGACAGCTCCACCACGTCGCCGGCCCGCACGCTGAGCACGTAGTTGTCGTCGCGGTCACCCGCGGCCCAGGCCACCGTCTGCTCCAGCAGGCGGTCCAGCGAGGCGTCGCCGCCCAGGCTGCTGTGGTAGTAGACGGCACCCAGGTAGGCGCTGCGTCCGCTGGCCGGCAGGCCGACGACGGCGAAGGCGCGGCCGTTCAGCGTGGCCAGCACCTGACTGCCTGCGTCGGCGCCGCTGGACGAGTATTCGGCATAGGTCGACAGCGCGAAGTCGGACAGGCCGGCGGTAGCCGGATGCGTGTCGTCCAGCACGTCCACTGTGCCGCCGGACTGGTAGTTGTAGTAGACCGAGGTGTCCACCGGCACCACGGCGTTGATGTCGTTGTTGACCGGGGGGGTGGCCGAGCCTGCCGCATAGACAGTCCAGCCGGTGGCCACCAGGCCGCCGCCGGCTTCCACCCATTGGCGCAGCGCCGCAGAGAAGCTGTCGTAAAGCTGGGTGGAGTAGGAGTCGCCGATGATGACGACGTCGAACTGGTTCAGCTCCTCCACCGTGTCGATCTGCGCCGCGGACACCGAGGTCGCCGTGAAGTCGTAGTGGCTGTCGTCGTTGAGCTGGTTGACGACGCCGTCGCCGCCGCCGGCATTGAACACCGCGACGCGGATCGCACCGCTGCCCCCGCTGCTGCCGCCGAAAGAGAGGTGGCCCAGCACCTGGCCGGTCTCGCCGATGTCCTGGCCCAGCGAACCGGTGCCCGGCAGGGGCAGCTCGAAGGCCAGGGTGCGGGTGGCGACCAGGGTGTACTCGCCTTCCCCCGCACCACCAACTCCGGCGCCGACGCGCAGGTAGTAGTCCCCGGCTGCCGGCGTCTTGAAGTCGCGGATGGACCAGGCACCCGAGCCCGCGTCCTGCGTGCCCACCGCCAGCACCGTGCCGTCGGCCGACAGCAGCTCCAGGCGCAGGTTGCCCGATGCGCCGGCCTGGGACCACGACAGCGCGAAGGTGGCGGACTGGTCCGCCGTCAGGGCCAGGCGGTAGTAGTCGCCGACGCTCTCCTGCTCCACGCCGGCCACGGCCAGCGACGGGGTCTCACCGTAGCCGCCACCGCCATAGCCGTCGTCCGGCGTCGTGACCAGCAGCAGGCCGGTCACCGCACCGCGGCTGCCGCCGTTGCCCAGCGAGACGAAGCTGCCGGACAGGTCCTGCGCAGTGGCGATGCTGTCGTTGGTGTAGGCGTTGCGCAGCGTCTCGTCCTCGATTGCAGCACCCAGGTTCACGCGCAGGCGGTAGGCGCCCTCGCCGGACAGGTTCTCGACATCGATGCGGTAGTCGCCGCCGTCGACCAGCTGCACGGACTGCAGCGCCGCGCCCTCGCCTGCCGTGCCGTCGACGGTGGCCACGAGCACGTCGTTGCGGTCGTAGACCGACAGGCGGATCTGCAGATCGGCCACGGCTCGGGTGTTCAGCGCGGCCACGCTCAGCAGCTGGCCGGCCTCGACGTTGATGGCGTAGCTGTCGACGTCGGCCACGCCGTTGAGCGCGCTCTCGGTCGAGCCTCCGTGGACCAGCGAGCCCAGCGGCGCGAGTACCGTCAGCGTGCCCAGCGAGCGCGCGGCGCGGTCCACGATGAAGTCGAGCTGGAAGTCGTCGGCGGTGTTGTCGCCCTGGCCCGAAGGCAGGGGATCGGACGGGCCGCCATTCAGCGGATGCCCCAGCAGGTCCTTGAAGGCGTAGTAGCCGGAAGCCAGGGTCAGGCGGTAGCTGCCGTCGGCCAGCTCGGGCAGGCCCAGCGTCAGTGTGTTGGTTTCGCTGTCATAGCTGAAGGAGGTCAGCGACACCGAGGTGTTGGTCGTCAGGTCGACGAGGTAGCTGTCGTACTGGTCCAGGTAGGTGGTGTCCAGCGGCTCGCTGAAGGTGATGCTCAGCGTGGTCGGCGAGCCGTCGATGCTGCCGTGCCGGGCGATGCTGGTGGCCGTTACCACGGGCAGCGTCTCGTCGACCAGGAAGCTGTGGCTCCAGGCCTCCAGAGCGTTGCCGTGGATGTCCGTCAGCGCACCGTCCGCCAGGCTGGCGGTGTAGCTGCCGTCACCATCGTAGGTGTTGCCGATGAAGAAGCGCACGCGGGTGGCCGATAGCAGCTCGAAGGAGGCGGCAGTTGTGCCGCCGACCGTCAGCGCATCGGCGCTCAGGCCGGTCAGCAGCACCGGCTCTTCGAACTCCACCTCGACATAGCCTGGGAAGGCGGTGGCCTGCGTCAGGCTGTCGATGCTGGTGCTGCGCACGCCGAAGCCGGTGGCCGCTGCGGCCGTGCTGCCGGCAGCGCGCAGGATCACGCCGCCCGCGCCGCTGTCGGCGCTCAGATTCAGGCGCAGCGTGCCGGTGACGGCCGCGGTGTAGCTCAGCGTGCCGGTGGTCGAGCTGGCCAGCACGGTGCCGGCCTCGTCGGTCAGCTCGAGCAGGGGCGCCAGGTCGCCGGCGGGCTGGCCCGCGGCAAGGCCCAGCGGCGTGGCAGTGAAGACCAGGTCGTCGCCCGCGTTGGCGGCCAGCGTGAAGCTGCGGCCGCCGTTGCCCGAGGTCCAGGCCACGGCCTGCTCCAGTAGGCGATCGAGTTCGGGCGTGCGCAGGTTGCCGTTGTAGAAATAGGTCGGACCGAGGTAGGCACTGCGGCCCTGCCCCGGATTGCCCGCCACCACCACCGCCGCGCCGTTCAGCGTGGCCAGCGCCGTGGCTCCGGGGTCCACGCCGAGCTGGGAGTACTCGTAGTAGCTGGACGGCAGCACGAAGTCGTTCAGGCCGTCGACGATCGGGTGGTCGGTGTCCAGCACGTCGAGCGTGCCGCCGTAGATGTAGTTGTAGTAGGAGGAGGTGCCCACCGGCACGACGGCGTCCAGGTCGGGCACGACCGGGCCCGACGTAGGGCCGGCGCCGTACACCGTCCAGCCGGTGGCCACCAGGCCGCCGCCGGCCTCGACCCACTGGCGCAGTGCCGGCGCCAGGCTGGCGAACTCGCCTTCGGTGCCGGGGTCGCCGATGATCACCACGTCGTACTGCCGCAGCTCGTCCAGGGTGTCGATCTGCGAGCCCGTGACGGACACGGCCTCGATG
>SCTQ01000319.1 GCA_004322345.1 Aquabacterium sp.
GACGCGCGACCCGCTCTACATCGACGACGCGATCTCCGCCTTCATCGCCGCGGCCGAACACTGCGGCGCGCTGAACGGCCAGGCGCTGCCCATCGGTGGCGGGCGCGAGATCAGCGTGGGCGAGATGGCCGAGCTGGCCGTCAGCCTGCTGGGCGGCCGGCAGAAGGTCGTCTGCCGCCCCGCCAACGTGCGCCCCACCGAGATGCTGCGCAGCTGGTGCGACAACGCCGAGGCCCGCAAGGCCCTGGGCTGGGAACCGCAGGTGTCGCTGGACGAGGGGATCCTGCGCACGGCCGAGTCGCTGGGCGTGGCCCCGCAGGCCGAGCTCTTCGCCCCGCAGCAGTCCTGACCTGCACCACAACCGAACAACTTCACCAAGAGGGCCGCCCGATGTCCGTCGCCGAGAAACTGTTGCGCAAGATCCCGCAGTACACGCGCAACTCGCGCCATCTGCGTTCGGTCATCCAGCATGGGACGCCGAAGAAACTCGCCAACCTGGCCCAGGTGGAATGGGAGCGCATGCGCAAGAAGGTGCGCGTCAACAGCAACCCCTACCTGCTGATCATCGACCCCTGCAACTACTGCAACCTGCGCTGCCCGCTGTGCCCCACCGGCCTGAACGACCTGGGGCGCGAGCAGAGCATGCTGTCCTTCGAGCACTTCAAGCACTACTTCGATCCGCACGCGCCCTACCTGTTCGAGGCTTACCTGCACAACTGGGGCGAGTCGATGATCAACAAGGACGTGTTCAAGATGATCGACTACGCCCAGAAGAAGAACGTGGGGACCAACCTCAGTTCGAACCTGGTGATCGCGCAGTCGGAGGACCTGGACGCGCTGCTCGACAGCGGCCTGGAATACCTCGTGGTCTCGCTGGACGGCGCCACGCCCGACACCTACCTGAAGTACCGCATCCGCGGCGACTTCGACAAGGTGGTCGAGAACATGTCCGAGCTGATCCGCCGCCGCAACGCGCGCGGCCTGAAGACGCCCGTCGTCGAGTGGCAGTACATCGTGATGAAGACCAACGAGCACGAGATCCCGATGGCCGAGGAGATGGCCAAGAAGATCGGCGTGGATCTCATCCGCTTCATCCCCGTGGGCATGCCCTTCGAGTTCAAGAACCGCAAGGAAGTGGCGGACATCTGGTATCCGGACAGCGTCAAGGGCCGGGTGGACAGCGACGGCAGCGAGCAGCAGTTCGGCCAGGCCGGCAAGCCGGGCCCCTGTTTCTACCTTTACCGCTCGATGACGGTGAACCCCGACGGCGGGGTGTCGCCCTGCTGCGTGGTCTACCGCAAGAATCGCGACTTCGCGCAACTCGACCACACCCAGCCGATCGACCTGCCCGGCATCTGGAACAACGAGAAGTTCCAGTCCGCGCGCTCCCTGTTCTCGGCCGAGAAGATCGACAAGCGCCGCCCGACGGTGTGCGACGCCTGCGACATCTTCGCCTACCACCCGACCAAGGTGAGGCCGCCGCGTCGGCCCTCGGTGACGGGCGAGACGATCACGATCCACCGCAGCGAGTCCTGACCCGCTGCGGCCGGCCCGCCGGCCCATCAACAGGTCTTGCGCCAGCAGTAAGAGACGCATGCCCCCAGACTCCATGAGCAACAAACCCAGACAGCGGTTCGGCGATACCGCGGTTCGGCTCGGCTATGTCAGCTCCGAACAAGTCACCGCCGCCCTCAGCGAGCAGGCACGTCGCCGCGAGGCCAACGGCGGGCGCACGGGCCCGATCGGCAGCCTGCTGCAGGAGAAAGGCCTGCTGACGCCCACCCAGATCACGGCCGTGCTGGGCCACCTGGCCAGCAGCGACCTGCCGCTGACCGAGGACGGCATCCGCCTGGCTGCACGACTGAAGGTGCTGCACGCGGGCCAGAGCAATGTCATCGGCCTGGCCGGCTCGGTAGGCGAGGACGCCGCCGCAGCCGCAGCCGAGATCGCCGTCGCGCTGGCCGTCATCGAGCAGGGCCGCGTGCTGCTGGTCGATGCCGACCTGCACGAGGCGACGCTGCACGAGCGCTTCGGCCACCCGCGGTCGCCCGGCCTGGTCGAGCAGGCGCTGCAGGGCCAGAGCGTGGGGCTGCCTACTGCGCTTTCCAGCCTGGACGTCGTGCCCGCCGGCACGCTGAACGAATCCGCCGTCGCCGCACTGATGTCGCCGCAGTCGGCCCGCCTGGTCGCCGCCTGGCGCGAGCGCTACCGCTACATCGTCGTCAACCTGGGCGACGTGCTGCACCGGCCGGAGGCCGCGGTCAGCGCCTCGCGCTGCGACGGCGTGGTCGCCGTGCTGCGCGCGGGCCTGTCGGAGAAGCCCGAGTTGCGCGCCATGCAGCAGATGCTGGCCGGCCTGAAGGTCGGCCTGTCCGGTGTCGTGCTGGCCCAACCGGGCAAACCTGCGCGCAAGCGCGCCTGACGAGCGAGCGATGACCGCCCTGCCCTCCTCCCTCGCCTCCGGCGCCGCGCTGCAGCCGGCCACCGTCGTGGCCCTGCCGCGCAAGATCCGCGTGCTGCACCTGATCCACACCATGGCCTACGGCGGCGTGGAGACGGCGGTGCTCAACTGGCTGCGCACCATCGACCGCAACCGCTTCGAGGTGCACCTGGTCTGCTTCGCCAACCCCGGCAACACCGAGAAGCCCTTCGTCGACGCCGCCGAACGCATGGGCTTCGAGGTACACAAGATCCCCTGGAGCCGCCGCAAGCCGCTGCTGCGCTCGGCCCGGCTGCTCGCGGCGATGCTGCGCCGCTGGAACGTGGACGTGCTGCACGCCCACAACTGGTACGCCGACTTCGTCGTCGCGCTGACGGCACGCCTGGTCAAGGTCAAGACCATCACCACCGCCTATGTCTGGTTCGACTACGACTGGAAGCGCAACCTGCTGCAGTGGATGGACGCCAAGGTGCTGCGCCTGTTCGACTGCGTGACCGCGCATTGCGAGAGCACGCGCGAGGAGACGCTCAAGCGCGGCTTCTCGCCCGATGAAGTACGCACGCTGATCTGCGGCTTCGAGACCCACCGCGTGGAACTGACGCCCGAGGTGCGCGCCGAGCGCCGCCGCGACCAGGGCGTGCAGGAGCGCGAGACGGTGCTGGTCAACGTCGCCCGCTTCTATCCGGAGAAGGCCCACGTCTTCCTGCTGGAGACCTTCGCGCAGATCCTGCAGCGCCAGCCCGACACCTGGCTGTGGATCTGCGGCGTCGGCCCGCTGGAAGAGGAGATCCAGGCGGCGGTGGACCGCCTGGGCATCCGCCACCGCATCAAGTTCCTCGGCTTCGTGACCAACCTGCCCGAAGTGCTCGCGCTGGCGGACATCCAGATCCACCCCGCCCACATCGAAGGCGTGCCCCTGGCCATCTGCGAAGGCCTGGCCGCCGCGCTGCCGGTGGTGGCGTCCAAGGTGGGCGGCCTGCCGGAGATCCTGGACAACGGCCGCAACGGCATCCTCATCGACAGGATGGAGCACGCGCTCTTCGTCGACGCGGTGTGCCGGCTCATCATGGACCCGGCCCTGGCCCGCAACTACGGCAGCCGCGGCCGGCACTTCATCGAGAACGACTACTCGCTGAAAACCGCCGTGGCGCGCGTCGAGCGCACCTACGTCGAGCTGGTCGGAGCTGAGGGATGAGCCGCATGAAGCTGGGTGTGTTCGTGGTGATGGCGGGACGCCAGGCAGGCGGCCCGGAGACCTACGAACGCGCCCTGATGGAATCGCTCTCGCGCATCGACCACGACAACGACTACCGCATCTACTGCCTGGACGACGCGGCGCCCGCCGCCTTCCCCAGCGGCGTGCCCAACATGCAATGCGAGGTGCTCAAGCCCAACGTGCGCGTGCTGAGCACCGCGCTGTCTCTGCCGCTGACGCTGATGCGCAGCGGCGTGGACCTGCTGCACGCCACCTTCACGCCGCCGCCGTTCTCGCCCAAGCGCTACGTGTTCACGCACCATTGCTTCAGCACCTTCGCGCACCCGGAGTTCTATGCACCGACCATCCTGATGCGGCTGAATGCGCTGATCAAGCGCGGCCTCAAGGGCGCCTCCAGGATCATCTGCGTGTCGGAGAACGTGCGCCAGCTCACCGCCGAGCGCTTCAAGATGCCGCTGGACCGCATGACCGTCGTGCACAACGGCGTCAGCCCGCACTTCAAGCCGCATTCGCGCGAGGCTGCGGCGCGCATGGTGCGCGAGCGCTACAAGGTCGACAGCCCCTACCTGCTGTACTCCGGCAAGCTGGAATCGCGCAAGAACATCGTGCGCATGCTGGAGGCCTTCCGCAACTTCCGCGCGGAGACCGGCGACCCGGTCAAGCTGGTGCTCGCCGGCCGCCGCACGCCGATGAGCGACGGCATCGACGAGGCCATCCGCCGCCACGGGCTGCGCGAGCACATCGTCGAGCTGGGCTACGTG
This sequence comes from Aquabacterium sp., assembly GCA_004322345.1. GTDB lineage: Bacteria > Pseudomonadota > Gammaproteobacteria > Burkholderiales > Burkholderiaceae_C > Aquabacterium. The sequence goes on from SCTQ01000319.1 coordinate 4,418, forward strand.
CCCAACACCGACCTGCCGCTGCTCTACAGCGCCGCCGAGATGTTCGTCTTCCCGACCCTGTGGGAGGGCTTCGGCATCCCGGTGATCGAGGCCATGGCCTGCGGCACCCCGGTGCTGACTTCCAACCTGTCGTCGCTGCCCGAGGTGGCCGGCGACGCCGCCGTGCTGATCGATCCCTACCGGGTCGAGGACATCACCGACGGCATGCTGAAGCTCTGGCGCGACGACGCCCTGCGCGAGACCCTGCGCAGGCGCGGCGTGGCCCAGGCCGCCCGCTTCAGCTGGGACCAGACTGCGCGGCAGACCCTGGCGGTGTACCGTGATGCGCTGGCGGCCTGATCCCCTGCCGCCAACGCGTGCGGGGTCAGAAGGTGTGAATGAATCCGACGTGGCAGAGCGGACCGCCCAGACGCACCCGACCAAGGCGCAAAGCGCAGCCATAGCCGGGGCTAGGGCGAGCATCTGCGACGCGGAGTGGGGGCGTTTGGGCAGGACGAGCGGGCATGGCGGATTCGTTCACGCCTTCTCAGTCGATGATCCAGCGCGAGAGCCAGATGCGCCGCTCGCCGCGCGCCTTGCGGTCGCGCGCGGCTGCGTCCGCGATCGTCAGCTTGCTCAGCCGGTCGGGCTGCAGCACGCCATCCTTGCGCTTGTTGGGATCGACCTGCAGGTTGGACAGGTTGACGTCCACGTCCTTCCAGTCCTTGGACGGCTCCAGCATCAGGAACCAGGCCTCGCCGTCGTTCTCCTCGATCTGCACGAAGACCGCACCGTCGCGGTCGCTCTTGTAGCGCAGGTGCATGCGCCTGGCCGTGGCGGGCACGCTGGTGCCGAGCTCGCGGTAGGCCCAGGCCCAGTCGTCGCCCTTGTAGTCGATCTTCCACAGCATCGCGTCGCCGTCCAGGCTGGCGCGGGTGCCCGGGCCGGCCTGGAAGAGCTGACGCTCGGAGCTGAAACCGATCTCGGTGGGCGCGGCGCCGACCGAGGGCGCGGCCTTCTCGCGCTGCGGCTTGCCCGGCTTGGGCGGTTCGGCCGCGGCAGTGGGCTTCGGCGGTTCGCCGCCGACCTTGCCGCCGACGGCGCGCTTCCATTCCTCCCAGCCCGGCTTGGGGTTCACGTTGCCGTCGAAGAAACCGATGTTGCGCCAGAGCAGGTTGGCCTCGTTGCCGGCGGACTTGCTGCCGCCCATGCGCTCGTAGAGCTTGTCGTAGTCCACCGGCAGGAACCAGATGACGAAGAGCCAGTTGTCGCGCGCGGCGTACTGGGCCATCTCGCGCACGTAGGCGGCCTGCAGGTTGTTGTCGCCGCGCATCTTGATCTTGAAGCTCTTGATCTCGGCATCCTGCGTCCCGTAGCCGGTCTCGCAGATCGCGATGGGCTTGTTGCCGGCGTAGCGCTTGAGCCAGTCGAAGGGCTGGCGCCAGCCTTCCTCGCGCGGGGCCAGGGCCGGGTCGCCGAACTTCTCGCCGAACTCGCCGTTGCTGGGATAGAAGCTGATGCCGATGTAGTCGGACGCATCGACCAGGCTCTTCACGCGCTCCGCCACGTCGGGCTTCATCAGCGACTGCAGGCCGAAGGAGATGCCGATCTTCAGGTTCGGGTTGTCGCGCTTGAGCTCGGCGTAGACGTGGCGGTACAGCTCCTCGAACTTGCGCCACTTCTTCGGCTCGCGCGAGGCCATCTCGCCGGCCTCGATGCCGATGTTCAGGTAGGTGGGCTTGAACTGGGCGACTGCACGGCGGGCGTATTCGGTGAAGGCCTTCTTGATCTTCTTGTCGTCGAGGTCGGCGAACTTGACGCTCCACGGCGCGTCCTCGCTGCCCTTGTCGCCATGGCTGGGCGCCAGGCTCTTGCGGTCCTTGGCCAGCGGCGTGATGGCCAGGTAGACCGGGCGGCCGGCGGGGATGTTGCGCGCCCAGTCGTCCCAGTCCTTCTGCACCTTCTTCGGGAAGGGCTTGCCCTCCATCACGGCCTCCCAGGGCAGGCCGTCGTCGAGGTGCAGCGCATAGATGCTGGAGTTGTCGCGCACGATCTCGTTGGTGCGCGTCACCGCCTCGGGCGTGAAGTCGTAGGGGAAGGGCGTGAAGCCCCACAGCGTCTTGGCGCCCGCCGCGGCCGCCAGCAGCAAGCCGGCAGCCAGGCCCAGCAGCGCACGCATGGCCGGTCTTCTTTGGGACTGCAACTGCGTCATCGTTCGTACTCCCGTCTGGTCTCGGCCTGCGGGTCGTGGGCCGAGCGGCGCGGCCACTGTATCGCGGCTCGCAGCGAAAACAATCGTCACCTCCGCAAGGACCTGCAAGCATGAAAGCCTCGCTGGTCCGCATCGCCTGCGTCGTCATTCCCAAGGGCCTGGGCGGCGTGCTCACGATCGCGCTGAGCGCGCTGCTGATGCGCTACATGGGCCCGGCCGAGTTCGGCGTGTGGGCCATGTGCCTGCTGATGGTGGCGCTGGCCGACGGCGTGCTGGGCTCGGCCGTCGACATGAGCGTGGTCAAGCTGGCTTCCTCCTGGCGCATGCAGGATGCGCACCGCGCCGCGCAGGTCGAGCGCGCCGGCGTGGTGCTCAAGGCGGGCATGACGGCCGCGGTGCTGCTGCTGGCCGCGGTGCTGGCCGCGCCGCTGTCGCGTGCGCTCTTCCACCGCGAGGATCCGGCCCTGCTGCTGAGCGCCGTGGCCACCGCCGGCGGCGTGCTGCTGATGCGCTCGGCTTTCCTGCACTTGCAGCTGGAGCAGCGCTTCGGCGGCTACGCCACGCTGGAGGCCGCGGCCCAGGCCTTGCGCACGGGCGGCGTGCTGGCGGTCGTCTGGCTGGCGACGCCCTCGGCCTGGCTGCTCTCGATGGCCGCGCTGGCGGGCACCGCGATCGCCGTGCTGCTGGGCGCCTGGCTGACGCGCGGCCTGTGGTCGCGCAGCGCCGCGCCGCAAGGCCGCAAGGAAGCCCGTGGCGAGCTGCTGCACAGCCTGCGCTGGATCCTGCTGACCTTCGCCTTCTCCGCCCTGTTGTCGCGCGTGGACATCCTGCTGCTGACGCAATGGTCGGACATGGAGCAGGTGGGCCTGTTCGCCGGCGGGCAGATCTACGCCCAGATCCCCGAGCTCCTGGGCACCTACCTGGCCGTGGTCTTCGCGGCCAAGGTCGCGCCCTACAGCGCCGACGGCCGCCTGGCCGGCCTGATGCGCAAGGTCCAGCCGGCGATGCTGGTGCTGGCCCTGGGCACGGCCGCCGCCGCGGTGCTGGCGCTGCAGTTCGGCGAGCACTGGCTGCCCGCCGCCTATACCCGATCCGGGGAGGTTCTCCTGCTGCTGCTGGCCGGCACACTCGCCGCGATGAGCGCTTTCCCGCTCGTCATCCCCTACGTGATGTTCGCCAAGCCCACCTTCATCTTCAAGCTGGACCTGCTGAGCCTGCCGCTGATGCTGGTGGCTTACTGGCTGGCCATCCGTGACCACGGCGCCATCGGCGCCGCCTGGGTGACCGGCATTGGCCGCCTGGTCAAGCTGGGCATCCTGCACGCCTGCGCCTGGCATTGGGCACACCAGGGCGTGCGCGTTCACCAGGAACCGCGCGCGGCGCAAGCCGCGACGACACCGACATGATGCAGCACACCACCGACATCGACCGCGCGGTCGAACTGGGCTCCAACTTCTTCAGCGACCTGCTGCGCGCCGTGC
>SCTQ01000320.1 GCA_004322345.1 Aquabacterium sp.
TGGTCGCGCAGGTGAAGACCAGCGTGCTGCGGCCGTACAGGTCGCCGTTGCCGCCGGGCACGGTGTCCACGCCGTCGTAGTTGCCGCGGTCCAGGACGGCTGCGCTGGAGGCCTGCGTCGCGCCGTTGACGCTGACGGACTGCACGAAGAGGTTGCGGTCCGCGCCGTTGATGACGGCGTCGTTGGTGAAGCTGACGGCGATCTTGGTCGCACTGCCGGCCGGCAGCGCGGTGGTGAACCAGTAGTCGGTCCAGGCCGCGGCGGTCACCTCGATGGAGGCGACCAGCACGTTGTCGACGCGCAGCTCCATGATCGGGCCGGTGCCGGCGGCCAGCGTGGCGCGGGCGCGCACGACGATCACGTCGTCACCGTAGAGGCGGTCGTTGCCGGCGCTGCCGGCCAGCGTGTCGTCGCCGCCCAGGCCGGCCAGGGTGTCCGCATAACCGCTGCCGGCATACATGTTGTTGGCCGCGGCATTGCCCATGCCGGTGAAGCCGGCAGGCGTGCTCCAGGCGTAGAGATCCTCCACGTTGGCCGACAGCGTGTAGCTGCCCACGTTGCTGGCGTAGACAAAGTCGCGGCCTTCGCCGGCGCTCTCCTGCACGCTGTCGCCCGCGTTGTCGACGTAGTACACGTCGTCGCCGGTGCCCCCGATCATCGTGTCGGCGCCGATGGCGCCGTCCAGGATGTCGTTGCCGGCCAGTCCGCGCAGGGTGTTGGCCTCCTGGTTGCCGTGGAGCTCGTTGTCCTGCGCGTTGCCGGTGGCGTTGCGCGCGGTGCTGCCGTCGGCCAGGTAGACGTACTCGACCGTGTCGCCCAGCGTGTAGTCGATGGAGGCGTACACGCCGTCGTAGCCTTCGCCGGCCAGCTCGACGACCACGTCGCCGGAGTTGTCCACCACGTACCAGTCGTCGTCGGTGCCGCCGGCCAGCGTGTCGGCGCCCGCGCCGCCGTCCAGCACGTCCCAGCCGGCGCCGCCGTTGAGCTGGTTGTTGGCGGCGTTGCCGGTCAGCGTGTTGTCCAGCGCGTTGCCGGTGCCGTTGACCGCGGCGTTGCCGGTCAGCGTCAGGTTCTCGACGTTGGCCGCCAGCGTCCAGCCCAGGGCCGTCTGCACGGTGTCCAGGCCCTGGTCCAGGCCCTCGCTGACGACATCGCCGTACTGGTCGACCAAGTAGGTGTCGTCGCCGGCGCCGCCGGTCAGCGTGTCGGCGCCGGTGCCCCCGTCCAGGCTGTCGTTGCCGTTGCCGCCCTGCAGCTGGTCATGGCCATCCAGGCCCAGCAGGGTGTCGTCGCCGTCGTTGCCCAGCAGCTTGTCGCCGGCCGCGCTGCCGGTCAGCACGTTGGCCAGCGCGTTGCCGGCCAGCACCGCCATCGGCGCGCCGATGCCGCCCCAGCTGTAGAGCACGCCGTTCTCGATGTTGGCGCCCAGGGTGTAGGTGGTGCTGGTGTTCACGTGTACCGTGTCCACGCCTTCGCCTGCGGCCTCGACGATGGTGTCGGCCTGGTCGGCGAAGAGGTAGTAGGTGTCGTCGCCCGCGCCGCCGACCAGGCTGTCCTGGCCCATGCCGCCGTAGAGCGTGTCGCGGCCGTTGCCGCCGAGCAGTGTGTCGTTGCCCTCGCCGTCGTAGAGGTAGTCGTCGCCGTCCAGGCCCGACAGCGTGTTGTTCGCCGCGTTGCCGACGATGCTGTTGCCCAGCGCGTTGCCGGTGGCCGTGGTGGCGGTGGAGGCCGGGCCTCCGGTGAGCTGCAGGTTCTCCACGTTCGCCGCCAGCGTCAGGCTGACGGAGGAGAGGACCGTGTCCGTGCCCTCGCCGGCGGCCTCGTTCGCCGTGTCCTGCGCGCTGTCCACGTAGTAGGTGTCGTCGCCCAGGCCACCCACGAGCGAGTCGTTGCCCGCGCCGCCGTCCAGCGTGTCGTTGCCCGACAGGCCGCGCAGGGTGTCGTCGCCCGCGGTGCCCGCCAGGCTGTCGTCCGTGTTGTCGTAGCCGATGATCAGTTGTCCGGTTGCCATGTTCGTTCTCCGCGTTGGATGGGGGTGGGGATCAGGCGAGGAAGTCGATGGCCTGTCCGTTGAAGGCCGCGAGGTTGGGCAGGATCTGCCCCACGCGGTTCTCGGGCACGCCCATCCAGCGCGCCAGCTCGGCGGCCACCAGGTCCACCGAGGTGGTGGGCACGAGGCGCCCCGAGCCCACGTCGTCCGGCGTGTTGTTGCCGAACTGCGGTGCCGTGCCGTAGTACGAGCGGCCCTTCACCGCGCCACCCAGCACGAAGTGCATCGCGCCCCAGCCGTGGTCCGAGCCGCCGCCGTTGCTGACGAAGGTGCGGCCGAACTCGGAGGCGGTGAAAGTCGTGACCTTGCTCGCCACGCCGGCGGCCTCGGTCCAGTCGTAGAAGGCGGCCATCGCGTCGCCCACGCGGCGCAGCAGCTCGGAGTGGAATTTCACCAGGTCCGAGTGCAGGTCGAAGCCGCCCACCGAGACGTAGAACA
>SCTQ01000321.1 GCA_004322345.1 Aquabacterium sp.
CCGCCTGGAGCGTCGTGCGCCAGCCGCTGGTCACCGCCCAGGAAAGCGCAGGCACGGGCGCGCGCCTGCCCATCACGACGATGCCGGAGTTCGCGGCACCCAACTTCGGCGGGCTGATGGTGCTCTTCGGCACCGGCAAGGCCGTCGAAGGCAGCGACTTCCCCGATCCCCGGAAGAAGAAGCAGCGCTTCTACGGCATCTGGGACGGCAGCTACCTGCCCTCGATGAGGACGGACACCAACTCGCGCACCTTGCTCGAACGCAAGCTCACGCGCACCGGCAGCAGCGGCAACATCTCGATCATCGACACCGAGACCTACGACTGGACCAAGCACAGCGGCTGGTACTTCGACTTCCTCGACGAGTCCGAGATGGTGCTCTTCAATCCGGTGGTCGCCAGCGGCGCCCTGGTGTTCACCACGGCCCGTCCTCCCAAGGCGGAAAGCGACATGAACGCCGCGGAGAAGAACGAGGCAGCCGAGTCCTGCGGCCAGGGCCCGCGTGGACGGCTCTACGTCGTCGATCCGGTCTACGGCAAGGCCTCCACGCGCGTGCGCATCATCCTGGCCGACTCCGCGGCCGACGCCAACACCGTCGCCACGGACATCTCGTCGCTGCAGGGCTCGCTGGTGTTCGACCGCCTCAAGAGCTCCTATGACGACGGCAGCCGCATCGGCGAGGAGTGCAAGGAAGGCACGGCCGGCTGCGTCTGCACGGGCTCGGGCAACGAGAGGAAGTGCACCAAGGAGCAGGCCAGCGGTTGCCTCCCCGGCACGGAAGGCGCCAAGCGCTTCGTCAGCAGCAGCGGCGAGGACGCGAAGATCTGCTTCAGCATCTACAACGCTCGCATCCACTGGCGTGAAGTGCCTGGCATGAGGACCAAGCAATGAGCCGGCTGCATCGCATCGGGCGCCGCGCGCGCGGCTTCACGCTGATCGAGCTGATGATCGTCATCGCCATCGTCGGCATCCTCGCGGGCATCGCCTACCCGCTGTATGCCGCACAGATCGCCAAGGGCCGCCGCGCCGACGCGCAGTCCACGCTGCTGGCCGCCCAGCAGTGGATGGAGCGCTTCTACTCGGAGAACTACGCCTACGACCGCACGGTCGGAGCCTCGCCGGTCGCGGTCACCGATGCCTCGCAGTTCGCCGGGCGCTTCTCCAGCGTGCCGCGCGAAGGCGGCGCTGCGTACTACACGATCACCCTGACCAACCGCGACGGCAGCAGCGGCCCCACGGCCACCGAGTACCTGATCACGGCCACCCGCACCGGCGCGATGGCCAACGACGAATGCGGCAACTTCACGATCGACCAGCTGGGCGTGAAGAACATCGTCAATGCCAGCGCCAGCAAGACCGCTGCTGACTGCTGGAAGTAGGGCCCGCCGATGCGCCACGCGACCTTGCCCACGCCCGCCCCCCTGCGCCTGCCGGCGGCGGACCGGCGCCTGGCCATGGTGATCGCGTCGGCCACCTTGCTGTCGCTGGCACTGCACCTGCTGCTGTTCTGGCGTCCGGCCGTCGACCCCGCTGCCGGCGGCCGGCCGGTCGCCGCGGGGCCGGCTTTCGTGCGGGTGCTGCACCAGGCCCCGCCGCAGGCGGCCCCGGCTCCCGCTGCCCCCGACCTGGACCAGGTTCTGGCCGACCCAGAGGCGCCGATCGACGTCACGCCTGCCGCCGGCCCCGCCGCGCCCGCGCCGGCCCGGCAGATCTACTTCGCCACCGACGAGGTCGACCAGCCCGCCGCGCCGCTGACGGACTGGCTGGTGCTGCGCGACGAATCGACCGCGGGACGCGTCTACGAGTTCTCGGCCCGCGTCTTCGTCTCGCGCGAGGGCGGCATCGACCGCATCGAGCCGGTGGATGCCGGCCCCCGGCCCGCCGGCCTGGATGCGCTGCTCGCCGAGATGCAGCACACCCCCATGCGCCCGGCGCGGCTGCAGGGCCGCGACGTGGCCAGCGTGCGCACGATCGGCTTTCGCATCGAGGTCGAGCGGGACGTGCTCTGAGGGCCGGCGGCTGCGCGCCTGCTAGCCTTCGGCCATGCCCGCCTCCGCACTGCCCGCATCGATCCCCGCCGCCGACCTGGCCGGCGACGACCAGCGCCACCTCCAGGCTGCCCTGGACCTCGCCCAGGCGGCCCGCCCCATCTGCCCGCCCAACCCGGCCGTCGGCTGCGTGATCGTCTCGGCCGCCGGCCGGGTCCTCGCCAGCGGCCACACCCAGGCCACCGGCGGCCCGCATGCCGAGGCCGTGGCCTTGCGCGACGCTGCCGCGCGCGGCGTGACCCTGGAGGGCTCCACCGCCTACGTGACGCTGGAGCCCTGCTCCCACTTCGGCCGCACGCCGCCCTGCGCCGACGCGCTGGTGGCAGCGGGCATCGTGCGGGTCGTCGTCGCCTTGCGCGACCCCAACCCGCTGGTCGGCGGCCAGGGGCTGCAGCGGCTGCGTGCCGCCGGCATCCGCGTGGACCTGCTGGACGAAGCGCACCCGCTGGCCCTGCAGGCACGCGAGCTCAACCTCGGCTTCCTCTCGCGCATCCTGCGCAAGCGGCCCTGGGTGCGGCTGAAGGTCGCCGCCTCGCTGGACGGCCTGACCGCCCTGCCCGATGGCCGCAGCCAGTGGATCACCGGGCCCGAGGCGCGCGCCGACGGCCACGCGCTGCGGGCCCGCGCCGGCGCCGTGCTGACCGGCATCGGCACCGCGCTGGCCGACGATCCGCAGCTCACGGCCCGTGGCGTCGATGCGCCGCGCCAGCCCTTGCGCGTGCTGCTGGACTCCCGCCTGCGCCTGCCCGACGGCGCGCGCCTGCTGGCCGCCCCCCAGGAGCTGCGCATCTACGCCGCCGATGCGGGCACGCCCCGCGCCCTGGCATTGCGCGAGCGCGGCGTGGCCGTCGTCGCCGCGCCGGGCCAGGGCGGGCGGCTCGACCTGGCCGCCGTGATGGCGGACCTGGCCGGCGCAGCGCTGGTCAACGAACTGCACGTCGAGGCCGGCGCCGAACTGAACGGCGCCCTCATCGCCGCCGGCCTGGTCGACGAATACCTGGTCTATCTCGCGCCCAAGCTGCTGGGCCAGGGCCGCGGCATGTGGCAGCTGCCCGTGCCCGCCGGGCTGGACCAGGCGCCCACGCTGGGCTGGGTGGACGTGCGGCCCGTGGGCGCGGACCTGCGCCTGCTGCTGCGCGAGCCGGGGCGCGCGCACTTCTGACCTGCCGCCTTGCGCGGATCGTGCGGATCGATCTGCGGCCGGCGCATGTCCTGGCTCAAGGCGGCCTCACCGCCCGCTGCGACAATCCGCCCATGTTCACCGGCATCATCACCAGCATCGGCCAGATCACCGAGGTCCAGCCCCTCGGCGCCGACCCCGCCCACGGCAAGCGCCTGACCATCCAGGCCCCGGCCGGCTACCTCGACGACGTGGAACTGGGCGACAGCATCGCCCTGCAGGGCGCCTGCATGACGGTCACGACCCTGTCGGACGACCGCCTGCGCTTCACCATCGACATTTCGGCCGAAAGCCTGCGCCTGACCCGCGGCCTGGACAGCCCGGGCGCCGTCAACCTGGAAAAGGCCCTGCGCGCCCACGACCGCCTGGGCGGCCACATCGTCAGCGGCCACGTCGACGGGCTGGGCGAGGTCACCTCCTTCGAGCCAGTAGGCGAGTCCTGGGAGCTGCGCATTCGCGCCCCGCGCGATCTCGCACGCTTCCTGGCCTACAAGGGCTCGATCACCGTCAACGGCGTCAGCCTGACGGTCAACAAGGTGGCCGACGAGGCCGCGGGCGTGGGCTTCAGCATCAACCTGATCCCGCACACCCTGCAGCACACCACGCTCGGGCAGTTGCAGGCCGGATCTCCAGTCAACCTGGAGATCGACCTCATCGCCCGCTATGTGGAACGAATGCTGAGTCCGGCCGCCCAGGCTTGACCCAGCCCCCCGGCTGAGCCGTTCGGCCCGGCGGGGCGTGCAAACCGCCCCTCCATCCGTTGCGCGGCCGCCCCCCGGTGCCGGGCGGCCATACCCCGCCAC
>SCTQ01000322.1 GCA_004322345.1 Aquabacterium sp.
ACAAGACCAGGCGGCCGTCCGGTCTGCGTTCAGTGCAGGCCGGCGATGTAGTCGGCGACGGCCTCGATCTCCGCGGTGCTCAGGCGCGCGGCGATGGTGACCATCATCGCGCCGTTGCCGTTCTTGCGGTCGCCGACCTGGAAGGCGGCGAGCTGGCTCTTGGTGTACTCGGCATGCTGGCCGCTCAGGCGCGGGAACTGGTCCGGGATGCCGGAGCCCGTCGGGCCGTGGCAGCCGGCGCAGGCGGGCACCTGTTTCTCGGCGATGCCGCCGCGGTAGATCTTCTCGCCCAGGCGCACGGTGGCGGAGTTCTTCGCCGAGCCCGGCTTGGCCTGCTTGCTGGCGAAGAAGGCGGAGACGTTGCGGATGTCCGCGTCGCTCAGCGTGGCCGCCTTGCCCGCCATCACCGATGCCTGGGCACCCTTGCGCTGGCCCTTCTTGAAGGCCTCCAGCTGGCTGGCCAGGTACTTGGCGTGCTGGCCCTGCAGGATGGGCAAGGTGGGCACGCCGCGCGAGCCGTCGACGGCGTGGCACGAGGAGCAGACCTGCTGCGCCTTGGCCTCGCCTGCCTTCAGGTCGGGCTTGGCCGCCGCGGCGGCCGGCTCGTTGGCATGGGCGGCCAGGCTCAGGGCCAGGGCGGCGGCTGCGGTCGCAGCGCTGCGGAAGACGGCTTTGATCAGGTTCATGTCGGCGCGGCTCGGGGGGCAGAGAGGGGGTCGGCGGGCCACCGGCGTCGAAGGTACGCGGGCGGTCCCGGCAGGCGCAAAACCCGCGAATCTTACAATGCCCCATGACCCAGACCACATCCGACGCGGCCCCGCAGGCCCGTCCCGGCGACGATCCTGCAGCAGAGGCCACGGCCGCCGACGCGGCACAACAACAGGCGGACGCGCCCGCGCAGGCCAAGGCCGCCCTGGCCTGGGCCCACACCGCGCGCTTCCTGACCACGGCCGCCGAGCTGTCCCACCTGCCGCCCAGCGAGCTGCCGGAGATCGCCTTCGTCGGCCGCTCCAACGCCGGCAAGTCCACCGCGATCAACCGGCTGTCGCAGCAAAAACGCCTGGCCTTCGCGTCCAAGACACCGGGCCGCACCCAGCACATCAACCTGTTCGAGCTCGGCCCCAAGGACCAACCCGATGCCCACTGGGCCGACCTGCCGGGCTACGGCTACGCCGCCGTGCCCCAGGCCGCGAAGATCCGCTGGCAGAAGGTGATGGCGCACTACCTGCAGGTGCGCCGCAACCTGTCGGGCGTGGTGATGCTGGTGGACTCGCGCCACGGCATCCAGGAGCTGGACCGCCAGCTGCTGGACTTCGTCGCGCCGCGCCTGGCCAACGGCTCGGTGCGGCTGCTGGTGCTGCTGACCAAGTGCGACAAGCTCTCGCGCAAGGAGGCCGCCGAGGCCCTGCGCAACGCCCAGGCGGTGCTGGGCGAGATCGCCACCGAGGAAGCCGACCTCGGCGTCGTGCTCTTCTCCGCCCTCAATCGCACCGGGCTGGACGACGTGGCGACCTGCCTGCGCGACTGGGTGGACACCACGCGCTGAGGCACCCCGGCCGACTCAGCGCGCCTGCAGCACCTCGGCACGCAGGCGCTCCCAGGGCGCGCGGAAGGCGCGATAGGCATCGGTGGCGAACTCGCGGCCCGACAGCGCGGGACGCCCCGGCAACCGCAGCGCGGCGCATTCGTCGCGGCCCAGCAGGTAGGAGCGCATCACGCAGGTGGAGCGCGGGTTGACGTACCAGTTCATCGACGGCGGTTCGGCCCCCGTGGCCGGCAGGCGGATCTCGTAGACCGCCTTGCTGGCGTCGACGCCGAACTCGTCACGCAGCAGCCGGGCCAGGCGGAAGGTCTCGGCGGCCGAGCGCGCACCCCGCGTCTGGTACAGGCCCAGCGGCGGGGCGAAGAGCTCGATCATGAAGCTGGACTGCCTGGCAAAGCGCGGCGGACGGGGCGCCTGGCCGGCGTCCGACGCGGCGGGGGCCGCCAGCGCCGCGCTGGCCGGCTCGGCCGCCGAGGCCGCGGCGGCGCGCAGGTCGGGCAGCCACTCCGGCGCGCCCGCGGCGATGGGGTCGTTGGCGAAGACGACGACGCGCAGCTGGCGCAGCAGCGCCGGGTCGGCGCGCACGGCCTTCGACTCGCGGATCTCGCGCAGCAGCTGCTGCAGCGAGGCGGTGCCCGAGTTCTCGAAGTAGCCGCCGTCCACCCACCAGTCCACCGCCGCGTCCTGCAGCGTGCCGCGCCCACGCACCTGGCCGGCCGGGCTGATGAAGGGGAAGCGCGAGGAGTTGAGCACCGCCGCGCTGAGGCTCAGCCGCCTCACGTCGATCTCGGCGTCCAGCGGCGTGATCGCGTTGTGCGGCTGCAGCTTCAGCGTGGCCTGCAGCACCGGCTGGCCGCTGACGGCCGAGGCGGAGTTGAGGATGAGGTGCGGCAGCGGCCGTGCGCAGGCGGCGGCGACCGCTGGCGTCGGGGCCTGGGTGCAGGCAGCCGGTGGACGGTGCAGCGCCGACATCGGCAGCGCGAACCACGGCTGCGGCGCGAAGCCCAGGCGGGCCTGATCCAGCTGCCGCGTGTCGGCCTCCCAGCTGCGCTCCAGGCCGCGTGCGCGGTCGAAGCGCTGCACGGGGAAGGGCAGCAGGCGCGCGACCAGGTCCGGATAGAGCAGGTAGCCCAGCAGCGGCGACAGGTCGTCGCGCCCCAGCAGCTCGTGCATCCACGGCGCCAGCGCGGGCCGGGGCGCGGCCTGGCCCTGCGCGGCTGCGCGGACGCCCGCCTCGCGCACGCTGGCCAGCGTGCCGACGAAGGCCGCGGCGCCCAGGCTGCCGCCGGACACGCCGCTGAGCGCGTAGATGTCGGGCGCGAATCTGCGGCCCCGGGCGCGCGCATCGTCGTCCAGCGTGGCCAGGGCCCAGGCGCCCCAGTAGGCGGCGCGCGAGGCCCCGCCGGACATCGCCACGAGGTAGATGGGCTCGCCGCCACGGCCCTCGCGCACGCGCTGGGCCTGCCAGGCGTCGAAGTCGGCGGCGACGGCGGGCGGCTCGCCGGTCTCGCCGGCGAGATCCGTGCGCTGGCCGGTGACGTGGTTGTCGTTGAAGGGCGAGAAGACCACCAGCAGCAGCAGCGGCAGCCAGGCCAGCGACGAGCGCCCTCGAGACAGCGGCAGGTAGACCAGCGCCATGCTGCCGAAGACCGTCCAGCCGGTCAGCGCCAGCAGCAGCACCGCGGGCGCCCCCAGCCAGCGCGTGATCGCCGGCAGGTCGCTGAGCACGCCGGCCATCACCAGCCAGGGCGTGAGGCCGAGCACCGCCATCAGCGCCCAGCCGCGCAGCGGCATGCGGTCGAAGTGCGGCCATTGCTCGCAGCCGCGCTGCTCGTAGCTGCGGGCCACGCCCTCGCGCAGCCAGGGCAGGCTGCGGCGCATGACGAGGAAGCCGAACAGCGCCAGCGTCCACACCAGCCACATCGCGCCGGCGACGAACTTGCGCTCGCCGATGAAGAACAGCGCGGTGGGCAGCGTGGCGGCCACCGCCAGCAGCCGCGGCAGCCAGGTGACGACGTTGCGCGCGAAGCCCGTGCCCGTGCAGGCACCCAGCATGTCCACCGGGAAGCGCTTGCCCAGCAGCACGCGCGCGCAGTACCAGGCGCTCAGGCCCCACATCGCGTGCGCCAGCAGGTGCAGCAGCACGTGAGAACTGCCCTCGCCTTCGTCGAGGTAGGCCTGCACCAGCTCCTGGGCCTGGTCCACGCGGTAGATGACCAGCAGTCCGATGCCCACCGTCGCCACCGGGTAGACCAGCAGCATCAGCACGCGGCCGAGGAAAGCCAGGCGGGGCATCGGGGGCGTGGCGGCGGCGGGATCGGGCATGGCGTGGCGCGTGCGTGGGTGCAAGGGGGCGAGCATGCCGCGGGAGGAAGTCGCGAATTGGAACGCGGCCCGTCCGGCGGGGTCTCTCCCTAGTGTGGCGCGCCACTCAGATCTGTACTTTTGATGAGCCGTATCGGGCCGCAGGCTAGGCGCGTGCGCAGGCCCGTACCGGGCGGTACGAGCCTGTGGACGCAACGACGCATGCGGTCCGATACGGCTCAGCCCAAGGGGTCCTGACCAGGCAAGGCCCTTGCCCACGCACGCCGATCTACCTCGCCTGGTCAGAACAAAAGTACAGATCTGAGTGGCGCACCACACTAGCCAGTTGCGTGTCCTGCACGCGACACTGCGCCATCCCCCGCCCCGCCAACACCGCCCCGCCGATGATCGCCATCGAATCCCGACGCATCGATCTGCCGTCCGCCCCCGGCACGCCGCAGCGCTGGCTCAACTGCCGCGTCGCCGGCCCCGAAGCCGCACCGCTGCTCGTTTTCCTGCACGGCTTCCCCGAGGCCGCCTTCGTCTGGGACGATGTGCTGCGCCGCTTCGGCACGCAATGGCGCTGCGTCGCGCCCAACCTGCGCGGCTATGCGGGCTCGTATGCACCCGCCGAGGTCGAGGCCTACCGTGCCCACCACCTGATCGCCGATGTCGTGGACCTGATCGACGTCTTCGGCGGCCAGGCCGCGGCCGTGGTCGCCCACGACTGGGGCGGCGCCCTGGGCTGGGGCCTGGCGATCCAGCATCCGCAGAAGCTGCAACGGCTGGTGATGCTGAACTCGCCCCACCCCGGCGTCTTCCTGCGCACCCTGCGCGACGACCCGGCGCAGCAGGCCGCCAGCGCCTACATGAACCTGCTGCGGGCGCCCGATGCGGAGTCTGTCCTGTCTGCCGGCAACTTCACGCCGATGTGGGACTTCTTCACCCGCTTCGGCGGTGCGACCTGGCTGACCGAGGCGCTGCGCTCGCAATACCGCAGCACCTGGGCCGCGGGCCTGAGCGGGCCGCTGAACTGGTACCGCGCCTCGCCGCTGTACCCGCCGACCTCGCCCGACGACCCGGTGCACAAGCTCAAGCTGCCCGACGAGCTGCTGCGCGTGCAGGTGCCCACCACCGTGATCTGGGGCGAGGGCGACACCGCGCTGCTGCCCTGCCAGCTCGAAGGCCTGGCCGACTACGTGCCGGTGCTGGACATCGTGCGCCTGCCGGACGCGACGCACTGGCTGCTGCACGAGCAGCCGCAGGCCGTCGGCGATGCGATCGAGGCCGCGCTGCCGGCGGCCCGGCGCAAGGCCGGCCGCCGCCTGGGTGGTTGAAGCGCCACAGCGGGCCGGGCGGCGCGGCCTGCCTAGACTGGCCGCGTTCGACACCCGCAAGGAAGCCGCCATGCCCCCCGAAACCGACACCCCATGGACCATGTCCGTCAACCAGGCCTGGGCGCTGCTGATCGTCGCCGGGCTGCTGGAGACGATCTGGGCGGTCGGCCTGAAGACCACCTCGGGCTTCAGCAAGCTGGGGCCGACGGTGATCGTCAGCGCCGTGGCCTGGGTCAGCTTCGCGCTGCTGGGCCTGGCGATGAAGCACCTGCCCGCAGGCACCGCCTATGCGGTGTGGGTGGGCGTGGGCGCGGCCGGCGCGGTGCTGGCCGGCATCGTGTTCCTGGGCGAGTCGGCCAGCCCGATGCGGCTGGCCTGCGTAGGTTTGATCCTGCTGGGCGTGATCGGCCTCAAGCTGGCCCCGTGACCTAGGGACGACCGAGGTAGAGGATCAAACCGCCCCCCGTGTCGGGCGAATACACCGTGCCCAGGAACAGCGGCCCCACCGGCGTGTCCGCACCGAGGTAGAGGCTCATGCTGTGGCGCAGCTTGTCGAGGCTGACGTCGCGCCGGCGGTCCCAGGTGTTGCCGGCCTCCAGCGTGGCGCCGGCCCACAGGCCGCGCGAGAGCACCGCGGTGGCCAGGCGCACGTAGTAGTTGGCGCGCAGGAAGACGAGGTTGTCGCCGCGCAGCTGGTCGCGCGCGAAGCCGGACATCTGCTGGAAGCCGCCCAGGCCGTAGCGGCCTTCGCCCGATGCGATGCTGCGGTCGGACACCACCGCGCGGCCCAGCAGGCTCAGCGTGTGCGGGCCGTAGCTGTGCACGCTCTGGCCCAGCAGCTCGTAGCGCTGGAAGTCGTCGGCGCGCATGTCCTGCCCGGTGGCCGGGTCGCGGAAGCCGCTGGCGCGCAGCACGTGCGACAGCTGGCCCTCGACACGCCAGCCGCGGCGCGGGAACCAGGCGTAGTCGAGCTGGTCCAGCACCAGGCGCAATCGCGCCGAGGTCTCGCGGCGCGTCGCGCGTTCGGTGGGGCCCGTCCATTGCGCGGTGATCACCTCGGGCGCGTCGCGCCAGATCTCGTCCTGCAGGCCCAGGCGCAGCTCGCCGAACTCGCGCCAGGTGAAGCCCAGGTCGGCGCCGGTGCGCGCGGTGAAGCGGTTCAGGCGGCCGACCTCGTCGCGGCCGTCGCGCGACCACACGGTCACGTCGTGCGTGTCCAGCCCGGCCGAGGGCGAGAAGAAGGGTTGCAGGCCCCAGCCCGGCTGCCAGTCCAGCGGGCGGAACCATTCGGTCTGGTAGGTGGAGTCGGTGCCCAGGCGCAGGAAGTTGCGCCACTCGCTGCCGTGGCCGTCCAGCCAGTGGCGGTCGTGCGCGAGCTTGATGTTGAAGCGGCTGGTGCCGCGGCTGTCGGCGTAGAGGTCGATGCCCGCGCGCAGGTAGTTCGGCCCCCAGGGCTTGTCCTCCAGGTCGAAGACCAGGCCCTCGCCGGCGGCCGTCTGCACCAGGCGGTA
>SCTQ01000323.1 GCA_004322345.1 Aquabacterium sp.
GGCGAGACCAGAAGTGAGTGCCCAGCCGTCCCCCGCAGCGCAGCCCGCGCTGCCCCTGCCGCAACACATCGCCGGCCTGTGGGCACGCGCGGGCGAGCGCCTCTATGCCGTGGTCGACGGCGGCGCGGTCTCCGGCCTGCCGCAGCTGCTGGCGCAATCCGACCTCGCCGACCACGACTGCCTGCTGCCCGGCGCGCTGGAGCCGCGCGAGGCCGGGCGCGCAGGCTGGCTGCTGGCGCTGACGCCCGGCTCGCAGACCACGCGCTGGCTGCTGGAGGAAGCCGCCGCGGCCTGGCCCGACTGGGGCTGGCTGCTGCTGAGCAAATCGCCGATGCTGGTGCTGCGCCAGCACCTGCGCGGCCTCAACGAGATGCGCCTGATCGACGGCCGCAGCGGCCCGCTGCGCTGGTGGGAGCCGCGCATCCTGGGCGGGCTGCTGCCCGTGTTCTCCTCGGCGCAGTTGCACCAGGTCTTCGGGCCGGTGGAGGCGCTGGTGCACCTGCAGCCGCGCAGCTGGAACTGGTACGCGGAGAGTGCGGGCCAGCTGCTCGTCGAATCCCGTCCCGTCGCTTGACGCCGGCCTGAGATGCTCGTCCTCACCCCCGACCAGCAAGACCTGCTGCTGCGCCTGGCGCTGCAGCGCTACCTGCAGCGCCTGGGCGCGGCCTGCGCGCCGCTGTGGCCGGCCCTGGCAGAGCGCCTGCAGGACCGCTATCCCGCCTTCGTCGAACTGGCCGTGCAGCATGCCCAGCGCCATGGCCTGGCCGACGGCCTGTGCGTGGCACGCTACGTCAACCTCTGGTTCGTCTTCGGCCCGTCCTTCGACGAGAAGCCGGGCTACGAATGGGCGCGCGAGATCCTGTCCGACGGCCGTCGCGGCGAGGCTGCCAGGGCCCACCAGCTGTCCGTGCGGACCAAGGAAGAGCTGGGCCGGCGCGCCACGCCCAAGCCAGCCGGCCCCGCCGTGCCGGGCGCCGCGGTGGGCGCATCCGGCCTGCCCACGGCGGAGGTCTACGAAAGCAGCGAGGAGAAGCTGGCCGCCGCGATGCGCGACAGCGGCCGCCTGGGCGACCTGCTGGAAGGCTCGCTCGACGAGCTGCTGCCGGCCTGCGACGTCGAACTGGTCGAGCTCGCGCTGAAGGACATCTCTTGGCGCCAGGTCTACCGCAAGGGCGAGGCCGCCGATGCGCCCTGGCAGCGCCAGCCGCTGGGGGCCTTCCCCGACCGCGTGCGCGTGGACAACGACATGACCGCGCTGCCGCCGGAACTGGCCGTGCTCAGCCCCGGCCGCGGCACGCCGGCGACCCTCGTCGTGCGCACCCGCCCGCTGACGCTGTGCGACGCCCATCCGCGCCTGAGCCTGGCCGGCGCGCAAGGCCTGCAGGAATGGCGCGGCCGCGATGCCCTAGCCGTCAGCCTGCCGCTGTTCGACCAGAGCCAGCCGGGCACGCCGGCCAACGGCCTGGTCCCGCCGCTGGCCGTGGAGTCCAGCCCGACGCCGCACCTGCTGAAGCTGGTGACCTGCGGCATCCGCGACGCGGGCCTGCCCATCGGCGAGCTGAACACGCGCATTGCCGTCTACCCGGCCGAGCAATGGCTGCAGGTCTGGCGCCTGGCACCGTTGTCGCCGATCGCGCTGCCCGAAGGCCATGGTGCGCCGCCGGCCGCGCCCGCGCTCAGCCTCAAGCTGGAGCGCGACGGCCAGCAGCAGGACCACACGGCCTGGCAGCGCGGCTTCTCGCGTCTGCCGGCCCTGCTGCACGACAGCCTGGGCAAGCTGCTGACCGCCTGGGAGCGCACCAGCGGCGTCACCGGCGGCCGGCTGGAAGCCGAGTCGGCCCTGCTGGCCGGCCAGGCGGGCCTGGCATGGGGCTGGCGCGAAGGCCCGCTGGGCCTGGCCGAAGCGCCCTACCTGCACGTGGACGCGGTGCTGGAGCTGATCGCCTGCGCACTGGACCTGCGGCTGCGCGGCCAGTTCGACTGGCATGGCACGCGCTCGCAGCTGCTGCTGCGCTGCCAGGGCCGCAGCGAGCTGCGCGTGCGCGCCCAGCGCGACGCGGCCACGCTGGCCCTGCCGGCGGCGATGCAGCCGGCGCAAACGGCCTTCCGTTTTCCCTTCACGCTGGAGCTGGAGCCCGTGGCCACCGAGGACCTGGCACTGCTGCAGGCCGCCGCGCCCACCGGGGCGATCAGCGGGGCCTGCGGCCTGCGCCCCAAGACCGACGGGCCGGGGCTGCAATGGTTCGCCAACCTCAAGGTCGAGGCCGCCGGCGCCGCCTTCGCCGTGGCCGATCCGCTGTTGGGCGGCGCGCGCCAGGCCAGGCCCTTGCTGCCGGCCATGACGCTCCTGGATTGGAGCCTGGGCTGATGGAACGTCTCATGGTCCTGCGGCTGGAGCTGGCCGCCTGCGCGGCCGAGGTCAGCCTCAATGGCATCCCCGCGATGCGCCTGGACGCGAGCAAGGAGGCCGGGCCGCTGATGCTGTGCCTGCCGGTGCACGAGTACACCGTGGCCGGCCCCAACCAGCTGGGCATCGTGATCGACCCACCGCCGCTGTTCGGTGCCGCCCCGCCTCCCGCGCCGCAGATCGGCGACGGCCGTGCGTGGCTGAAGCTGCGGCTGCTGCTGCCGCGCATGGGCCACCCGGCGGTCGACACCTCCGCCCGCACCCTGGCCCAGCACGACTGGGCCGCCGCCGACGGCGAGGCCTACGAGACGCCGCTGGCCGTGCAGCAGGAGGTCGCCATCCCCGTCAACTTCCCGCGCTGGCGCTGGCTGGACGCGCCGCCCCTGCCCGAGGGCCCCGTGCTGGAGAAGCAGGCGCTCGCCTTCGTGCAGAAGCTGGCGCTGGACCTGGCGCGTGGCGACCCGGAGAGCTTCCTGGCCGCGGCGCGCCTGCGCTTCGAGGAGCTGGCCCTGGCCTACCAGCGCACGCCGGCGGACGAGGTTTCACGCTTCCGCGCCCACATCCAGCGGCTGTATGCTGACCGCGCCCTGCGCATCAAGCCGCCCGCGGCCGACGCCTTCAGGCTCAGGCGCATCGCCGACGGGCGACTGGTCGAATGCCTGGACGCGGCCGGCCAGCCGGCCCTGCGCAGCGAGGGCACGGACAACGCAGCGGCGCTCGCATGGCCTCTGCGATTGGCCGCCGTCGAAGGCAAGTTCTACGTATTGCGCTGAGCGCACCGCACCGAGAGCCTGAACCGTGATCACCCTGACCGTCGTCTCCTACAACGGCGCCCCCACCGAAACGCTGAGCGCCAGCTTCGACGAACTCGGCGGCAGCATCGGCCGTGCGGACACCAACCAGCTCGTGCTGCCGGACCCGGAGCGCAGCATCTCGCGCGTGCACGCGCAGGTGGTCTTCCGCAACGGCAGCTACGCCATCGTCGACAAGGGCTCCAACCCGGTGCAGGTCAACGGCCGGCCGCTGGGCAACGGCAGCGAGGCCACGGTCAAGGACGGCGACCAGGTGCAGATCGGCGGCTACGCGCTCAGCGTCAAGGTGCGCAGCGGCAAGACCATCGCCGGCGGCGCGGCGCAGCCGGACGATCCTTTCGCCGACCTGCTGGGGCCGGGCGCCTTCGGCTCGCCCGCGCCGGCGCCCGCCGCGCGGGGCGGCAGCGCGGCCTCTTCGTCGGTCGATCCGCTGGCAGGCTTCGGCTTCAGCCCCTCGCCGCCTGCCGCGGATCCCTTCGGCTTCAACGCGCCGGCGCCCGCGGCAGCGAAGGGTTCATCCGCGCCCGCCGCAGGCGGCATCCCGGACGACTGGGATCCCTTCGCGCCCGATCCGGTGTCGTCCAAGCAGGCGGCCGGCGACCTGGCGCGCAACCTCGGCTCGCGCAACGATTTCGGCCTGGACGTCGGCGCCGCCGCGCCCGCCGCACTGATCCCGGACCTGCCTTCGGGCGGCGGCGGCAGCGACTCCATCGACAACCTCTTCGGCCTGGGCGCGCCCAGCGGCGGCAACCCGCTGGCCAACTCGGTGCTGGACGACCCGCTGGCACGGCCCAACATGGCCGTGGGCAACGACCCGCTGAAGTCGCTGAACAGCGCCGCACGCGCCAGCGCGACCGCCGCGCCGGACAACGTCTCCGAGCTGAACGCGCCCTTCATCCCCGAGGCCTTCTCGGCCTCGCCGGTCACTTCCTCGCTGCCGCCGGCCCCGCCCGCCGCACGCGTGGTCACGCCGGCGGCACCGCCCAAGGCCGGCCTGCCCGGCGGCGCGGTGCTGTCCTGGGGCGACGACGGCGGCGAGTCGCGCACCGTCATCCGGCCCTCGGCGCCGCGCAGCAGCCCGCGCGCGCCGGGCCGATCCGAGATGGGCGGCGACACCGTGCCGGCGGCCTTCGTGCCGACGGCGCCGGAGGTGGACTTCGCCCTGCCTTCGGCGAACGCGCCGCTGGACGCCATCCCCCCGGCGCCCCGGCCCGCGCCGGCCCCGGCGGCTGCACCGCGCCCGACCGCCACGGCCGTCGCCCAGGGCGCGGACGTGCAGGCCCTGCTCGCCGCCTTCCGCGAAGGCCTGGCCACGCCCACGGTGCAGGTCGATGCGCTGACGCCCGAGCTGATGCGCCTGGTCGGCCAGCTGCTGCATGAATCCACGCGCGGCACGGTGGAACTGCTGGTCGCCCGCGCCGCGCTCAAGCGCGAGATCCGCGCCGAGGTGACGATGATCGTCGCCAAGGAAAACAACCCGCTGAAGTTCTCGCCCTCGGTGGAAGTGGCCCTGGGCCACCTGCTGAGCCCGCCGGCGCGCGGCTTCATGCCTGCGGCGAGCGCGATGCGCGACGCCTACGACGACCTGCGCGCCCACCAGTTCGGCTTCGTCGCCGGCATGCGCGCGGCGCTGGAGGGCCTGCTCAAGCGCTTCGACCCGGCGCAGCTCGAAGGCAAGCTGACGCAGAAGTCGGTGCTCTCCAGCATCCTGCCGGGCAGCCGCAAGGCGCGCATGTGGGAAGTCTTCCAGGAGCTGTACGCGCAGATCTCCGAGGAAGCCGCCGAGGACTTCCACGAGCTGTTCGGCAAGGCCTTCCTGCAGGCCTACGAGGCCCATATCGATGAACTGAAAAGCCGCGAGTAGGTGAGTAGATGAGCACCCCCCTGTTCTCCGACACCGTCTCCGGGCTGGGCGGGCAGATCCAGCTGGAGCTGTCCATCCTCTCGCGCAAGGGCGGGCGCAACTACAACGAGGACGCCTGCGGCCACTGGCATGCCGGCGGCCACCTGTGCTGCGTGGTGGCCGACGGAGCGGGCGGCCACGGCGGCGGCGACATCGCCTCCAAGCTCGCCGTGCAGCAGCTCATCGGCAGCTATGCGCAGCAGCCCGCCACCGCGCCCGAGGGCGTGCGCGAGCTCATCATCGAGACCAACCGCACGATCATCGCGCACCGTGCCCTGGCCGAGGGCCAGCGCCACATGCACACCACCGTGGTCTCGCTCTTCCTGGACCTGGACAGCCAGACCGCGCTGTGGGGCCACGCGGGCGATTCGCGCCTGTACATCTTCCGCGACGGCCGCCTGCTCAACCACACGCGCGACCACAGCCTGGTGCAGTCGCTGGTGGACGCGGGCCTGCTGGCGCCCGAGAAGATGCGCACCCACCCCCAGCGCAGCGAGCTGCTGTCCGCCCTGGGCACGGCCGAGGAGGACCTGCAGGTCAGCGTGGCCCAGCAGCCCTGGCTGTTCCAGGCCGGCGACGTCTTCCTGCTGTGCACCGACGGCCTGTGGGAGTACACGGACGACGACGAGCTGGTCGCCAGCCTGCGCGCCGCGCCCGACCCGCAGAGCTGGCTGGCCGAGCTGGAGGCCACGGTGCTGCGCAACGCCGCGCACAAGCCCAGCCACGACAACTTCAGTGCCGTCACGGTCTGGGTCGTGGACCCGGTCTGAGGCACGACGCGCAACAGGAGAGCGAGATGGCCAAGCAGTGCTGCACCGGCGCGATGATGAAGTGTTCCATGGGCCTTGCGCCGAGCACGCTGATCGCGACGCCGAAGATGGTGAAGACCTCGATGATGGATGCCG
The DNA here is from genome assembly GCA_004322345.1 of Aquabacterium sp. Lineage (GTDB taxonomy): Bacteria > Pseudomonadota > Gammaproteobacteria > Burkholderiales > Burkholderiaceae_C > Aquabacterium. Next base: position 6,028 of record SCTQ01000323.1, read on the forward strand.
CCAACATCATGGATCACGTCCCCTTCACCAACATCCCGCCGTTCGGGATGTGCCAGTCGCCCTCCAATCCCGCATTCGTCGCCGCGACTTCAGCGGCGATGGGCACGCCGACACCGGTGCCCTGCACGCCGGCCACCGTGGCCCCGTGGACGCCGGGCTCGCCGACCGTGAAGGTCGTCATGTTCCCGGCCCTGAACGACAGCTCCAAGCTGGTCTGCAGCCTGGGCGGGATGATCGAGATCTCGATGGCCGGGCAGATGACTCACAACATACCCTGAGTCCTCCATTCGAGGCCCGGCTCCGGCACGGTCCTCGCATTTCTCGTGTCCCCATCTTCTTCCCGCACCGAAAAGGAGTAGCTGCAGTGACCGCGACGATGAACAAGGAAGACGTCAAGCTGACGTTCGTCGACATCTCGAAGATCGACTGGGCCGCGGTCCGCGAGCTGGCGGGAGCCAGCGTGCCGCAGCTGGCGAAGAATGCCCAGCAGGAGCTGGTCAAGCGCCTGAAGAACAAGGAGATCAAGAAGCCGTACGCCAAGGTCGGCCTGATCAAGGGCGCGCTGTACATCCGCTTCAAGGACGGCAACGACCACCTGGAGGACGTGCTGCTGGTCAAGGGCTGGAAGGAGCCGGACGCGGGGCCGGACCAGAGCCCCGCCTACCAGAAGAAGGTCAAGGAATTCATCGACAGCCGCAAGGAGCTGCTGGACGCGGTGGAGACCGGCAAGGACATCGTCAAGCACTACGCCGGCCAGGTCGAGGCGCTGCTCGATGAGATCAAGGGCCTGGCCAAGGACGCCGAGACGGCGGCCAAGAAGAAGCTGCAGCCGGACCCGGCCTCGATCACGCGCGCCAACCAGCTGCTGGTGGCCGCGGCGAAGATCAAGAAGATGGCCACCGACCGTTTCGACGACACGATCCACCCGCCCTTCGACAAGCACCGCACCATCACCAAGCCCGACGACGTCGAGGCCATCGACGTCTCCGACTGGGGCAAGAGCTGGTACCTGCAGAAGGTGACGCCGGCGTACCAGAAGGCGAACGAGTACGTCCGCCTGATCGAGACCGCGACGGAGCAGATGGCCGCCGCCAAGACCTCGCTGGACCGCTGGACCCTGGCCGGTGACGACCAGGTGACCAACTACAGCAAGCAGGTGGAGGCCGCCCTGGCGATCGTCAACAAGGAGTTCGCGGCAGCCAAGAACGTCTGGGGCATGTCGCCGATCGACAACTTCACGTATGGCCTGGAGCAGGACTTCAAGAGCGTCGAGCGCAACATCAAGGAAGGCACCGTCGAGCTGGGGCAGCGCACGCTGGACAACGCCGCGGGCAAGGCGCAGAAGGCGGCCAACAACCTGAAGATCGTGCTGAAGCACCTGGACAAGGTGCGCGATGCGGCCAAGCCGGCGGAGACCGTGCCGTCCAGCCTGAAGAAGAACCCGGCGCTGGCAGGCAACCTGGCTGCGATCAAGCAGGTGCTGGACGATGCAAAGACCTACGACAAGGAATGCCAGGCCCACCTGAAGGCCGGGCTGCTGGTCTTCGCGAAGATCAAGAAGCTGATGCAGGCCTGATGCACCGCGGCCTCATCCTCCTGCTCACGGCCTGCTCGTTCACCGGTCCGGCTGGCGCCGCCGCGGAGCCAGCCGGCTGCAGCGCCGACGGCGCCTTCGGCATCCGCTTCGGCGACCAGCCGCCGGCCTTCCTCAAGCCCGCCGAGCGCAGCGCGAAGAACGTCCAGTACGTCTACAAGCCGCCGCGGCCTTCGCCGCACTTCGACCAATACCGCGTCTTCGCCGACGCGTCGGGCATGCGCATCTACCAGGTGCAGGCCTTCCGCCGCATGCCGCCGGCGCAGGGCCCGCTGACGCGCGCCGCGAAGGAAGAAGCCAAGCAGCGCGTGGTGCAGGTGCTGCGCGACTACGCCGCCTCGCTGGGCCAGGACCTGGACGCCGACTACCCGCGCGCCGAGGCCGATCCGCAGACCTGGACGCGTCGCATGGGCGACGTCGCCGCGGCGCTGCATGGCGACAGCCCGTGGTCGGCCTGGATGAGCTGCAGCCACGTGCCGATGGAAGAGGAGGCGCGGCGGGCCGCCGCGGCCGCGGCTTCCGCGCCGGCACCGCAGGCGCCGCCGGCGCCCGCCTCCTGACGGGCGCGATCGTCGAATGACCGGACGCGGCGCGCCGGAAAAAGAAAAGGCCCGCTGCTGCGGGCCTTGCCGGGTGCGGGAGACGCTTACTGCTGCGGCTGCGGGACGCGGCCGATCTCCACGCGACGGTTCTCGCCACCGTAGGGGTTGCTGGGGTTCTTCAGGTCCTTGGAACCCACGCCCACGGCGACCAGCATGCCAGGGTCTGCGCCCTTCTCGACCAGGTAGCCCTTGACGGCCTCGGCGCGCTTCTGGGACAGGGTCTGGTTGGCCTCGACGGTGCCGGAGGCGTCGGCGTGGCCCTCGATCTTGACCTGGCGGCCGGTGCCGCGCTTGGACTTGAGCACGTCGGCGAAGACGTCGAGCTGCTTCTTCAGCAGCTCGGGCAGCTCGGCCGAGCCGACCTTGAAGGACGAGGCGGGCAGCGAATAGCGGATGGCCGGCTTGAAGCCCATGCACTTGAAGCCGCTGGCTTCGAGTTCCTTGCACTGGTCCTCGGGGAAGAGGCCTTCCTTGACGGCGGCCGCGTCGGGCACCTTGGAGCCGACGTCGAGGGCTTCGTCGCTGAAGGCGGGGACGGCGGCGCCGGCCAGCAGGGCGGCCACGGCGGCGGCACGGGACAGTTCGAAGGCGAAGGAGGCGAGAGGTTTCATGATGGACTCCCGGGAGAGCGGCTCCCAAGCAGACGGACGACACCTGGCGACATGCCGGGCCTTGCAACCGCGACCAGCGCGGAGGGCTGCCAATGATAGTCACTTCAAATGACGGTCTGCGGCACCGATGCCGGGGAGTCGCGTGGCGACAACCGTGAACTATGACGGCCCCGCGGCCGGCGGAATAGGTTGGCCGGTCCCCCGCGGCGGCCGGGCCGGGCCTTGCAGCGCCCATTGGCCCGCCATGCACGCTGGCACGCTCGACAAGATCCCGTGTGGGAAGTGGCGCACGCGCGACGCGGGCCGCCCCGTGGCGGACACCGTGCCTTTTCAGGGGCAGTACGGGATGCTGCACCGCGTGCAGCTGACGTACATTTGCGAGGCGCTTTTCGGCGCTGTCCACCTTCCGGGCAAGAGCCTCACCTCGAAAGCAACATGACCTGGCACAACAAGGTGATCTGGACGGAGGGCATGTTCCTCCAACCGCAGCATTTCCAGCAGCACGACCGCTTCCTCGCGCATCAGACCGATGCGCGTTTTGCTTTCAGCCTGGGATACGGATGGGGCTACACCGCGCTGGCGCTGGACGATGCCGCGCTGGCGCAGGGCAAGGTCGCCCTGCTGTCGGCCGAAGGCGTGCTGCCCGACGGCACCGCCTTCCGCGTGCCCGGCAACGACGCCGCGCCGGCCGCCTTCGACATCCCGCCGGACGCCCGCAACGAACTGGTCGTGCTGGCCGTCAGCCTGCAGCGCCCGGGCGTGGCCGAGTCCGATGCCGAAGGCGCTTCCGAATCCATGCCGCCGCGCTTCCGCACGGCCGAGGTCGACGTCGGTGACACCAACGTGACGGGCGAACGCGCCGCGCCCATCCAGGTGGGCCGCCTGAACCTGCGCCTGATGCTGGCGCGCGACGCGGGCGAGGGCCACGCCACGATCGGCCTGGTCCGCGTGGTCGAGCGCCGGGCCGACAACCGCGTCGTGCTGGATGCCCACTACATCCCGCCGATGCTGCACGCCAACGGCAACGCCATCCTCGGCGGCTACGTGCGTGAGCTGCTGGGCCTGCTGCACCAGCGCGGCGAGGCCCTGGCCTCGCGTCTGGCGCAGCCCGGACGCAGCGGCGTCGGCGAGATCGCCGACTTCCTGCTGCTGGAGACCGTCAACCGCAACGAGCCGGTGTTCGCCCACCTGCAGCAGGTGTCGGTGCTGCATCCGCAGGCGCTGTTCACCACCTGCCTCGGCCTGGCCGGCGACCTGGCCACCTTCCGCGACCGCCGCCGCCCCATCCCCTATCCGGAGTACCTGCACGACGACGTCGCACGCAGCTTCAAGCCGCTGATGGACGACCTGCGCCAGTCGCTGTCGATGGTGATGGAGCAGACCGCCATCCCCATCGAGCTGCAGGACCGCAAGTACGGCATCCGGGTGGCCATCATCGCGGACGTGGAACTGCAGCGCAGCGCCAACTTCGTGCTGGCCGTCAACGCCCAGCTGCCGGGCGAGGCCCTGCGCGCGCGCTTTCCCACCCAGGTCAAGATCGGCCCGGTCGAGCGCATCCGCGACCTCGTCAACCTGCAGCTGCCGGGCGTGGGCCTGCGGCCGCTGCCGGTGGCGCCGCGCCAGATCCCCTATCACGCCGGCTTCAGCTACTTCGAGCTGGAAACGCGCAACAACGAGCTGTGGAAGCAGCTCGAGAGCTCGGGCGGCCTGGCGATGCACATCGCCGGCGACTTCCCGGGCCTGGAGCTGGAGTTCTGGGCCATCCGCGCCTGACGCCCCGCCTTCCACGCCCCTCCCCGACACGACCGAGCCGACTGCGAAGCCGCGCAGACGCTGAACCCCGGGCCGCCCCGCCGGCCGAGCGAGCAAGAAGATGAGCGACAAAGACGATCCCTTCGCCGCATTCGAATCGGACCGCACCGTCATCAAGCCCAGCGCCGGCCGCGGCGGGGCGGCGCGGCCGCCGGTGCCTCCGGGCGGTGGCGGTGGCGGCGGCGGCCCTGCACCGGGTGGTGCCCCGGCAGGCGGCGGCGCCGACAAGGCCCCGCTGTCGATCGACGCGCTGATGGTGGGCAGCCTGAACCCGCTCGTCTCGGCCGCGGCGCCCCTGTTGACCGCCGCGCCGCGCATCCGCACCACCGCCCAGCATCCCAACCCGGTGGGCCTGAAGGACGCGCTGTCCGACGGCATCCGCAAGTTCGAGTCGCAGGCGCGCGCCGCCGGGCTGCCCAACGAGCAGGTGATCGCCGCACGCTACATCCTGTGCACGCTGCTCGACGAATCCGCCGCCAGCACGCCCTGGGGCGGCTCGGGCGTGTGGTCGGCGCAGAGCCTGCTGGTGCAGTTCCACAACGAGACCTGGGGCGGCGAGAAGATCTTCCAGCTGATGTCCAAGCTGGCCGAGAACGTCGAGGCCAACCGCAACCTGCTGGAGCTGCTCTACGTCACGCTGGCCTTCGGCTTCGAGGGCCGCTACCGCGTGCTGGACAACGGCCGCGCGCAGCTCGACGGCGTGCGCGAGCGCCTGGCCCAGCTGCTCAAGCAGGCCCGCGGCCCGTACGACAAGGCCTTGTCGCCGCGCTGGCAGGGCGCGCAGGTGCAGGCCGCGCGCCTGACCGACGGGCTGCCGCTGTGGGTGGTCGCCTCCATCACGGCGCTGATCCTGACGCTGGTCTTCATCGGCCTGCGCTTCTCGATCAACGGCAAGTCCGACAATCTTTTCTCCGCACTGCAGGGCCTGGACGTGAAGGCCGCGCCCTTCGTGCCGCCACCGCCTCCCGCCGAGCCGCCCCCGCCGCAGAAGCCGCGCCTGGCCGGCTTCCTCAAGCCCGAGGTCGACGCCGGCCTGGTGCTGGTGCAGGACTTCCCGGACCGCTCCATCGTCACCATCAAGGGCGACGGTTTCTTCGAGCCCGGCAGCGCGCAGATCGCCGACCGCGTGGGGCCGCTGCTGGTGCGCATCGCGGCGGCCTTGAACGACGTGCCCGGCCAGGTGCTGATCACCGGCCACACCGACAACCAGCCCATCCGCTCGGTGCGCTACCCGTCGAACTGGCACCTGTCGCAGGACCGCGCCAACGCGGTGAAGGACGTGCTGGCGAAGAACGGCGTGAAGGCCGATCGCCTGCGCGCCGAAGGCAAGGCCGACGGCGAGCCGGTGGCCGAGAACACCACGCCCGCCGGCCGCGCGAAGAACCGCCGCGTCGAGGTCACGCTGTTCGTCGCCAACGGCGGCTGAACGCGTCCCCTCGCCCACCCGACTAGCCAAGAAGACTGCTGCTCAAGGTCGCCGTCATGAAGAAGCTGCTGCAATTCCTCCTGCACCCGATCACGCTGGGCGTGGTCGGCGTGCTGGCGCTGTCCGCCATCGTCTGGTGGGTGGGCCCGCTGATCGCCATCGGCGAGAAGCGCCCGCTCGATGCCACCTGGGTCAGGCTGCTGATCATCGGCATCCTGTTCGGCCTGCTGGTCCTGAAGATCGTCATCGGCGCCATCCGCCGCAAGCGCGCCAATGCCGCGCTGGTGCAAGGCATGGCGGCCGGCCCGTCGGCGGCCGACCGCGAGGCCGGCGTGCTCAACGAACGCTTCGCGCAGGCGCTGGAGGTGCTCAAGAACAGCGGCAAGCGCAGCGTCTTCAAGCGCGGGCAGGCCCTCTACGAGCTGCCCTGGTACATCTTCATCGGCGCGCCGGGCTCGGGCAAGACGACCGCGCTGCTCAACGCCGGCCTGACCTTCCCGCTGGCCGAGAAGCTGGGCCAGGCCTCGGTCAAGGGCGTGGGCGGCACGCGCAACTGCGACTGGTGGTTCACCGACGAGGCCGTGCTGATCGACACCGCCGGGCGCTACACGCTGCAGGAGTCCGACGAGAAGGTCGACGCCGCGGCCTGGGACAACTTCCTCGCGCTGCTCAAGCAGTCGCGCCCGCGCCGACCGCTCAACGGCGTGCTGCTGACCGTCAACATCCAGGACCTGCTGCAGCAGACCGCCGCCGACCGCAAGGAACACGCGGCCAAGCTGCGCTCGCGCATCCAGGAGCTGCACGCCAAGCTGGGCGTGCGCCCTCCCGTCTACGTGCTGGTCACCAAGGCCGACCTGGTCGCCGGCTTCAACGAGGCCTTCGGCGAACTGGGCAAGGAGGATCGCGACCAGGTCTGGGGCTTCTCCTTCCCCTACGACGCCCACGGCGGGCGCGACGGCAACGATGACCCGCTGCGCGAGTTCCCCACCGAGTTCGCCGCGCTGGAAAAACGCATCCGCGACCGCCTGCTCGACCGCATGGAGGCCGAGCGCGACGTGCTCAAGCGCGCCGCGATCTTCTCCTTCCCGCAGCAGTTCGGCGGCATCAAGGGCCTGCTGGGCGGCTTCCTGGAACAGGTGTTCTCCGGCGGCGGCAGCCTGGAGGAGCGCCCCATCCTGCGCGGCGTCTACTTCACCAGCGGCACGCAGGAAGGCACGCCCATCGACCGCGTGATGGGCGCGCTGGCGCGCACCTTCGGCGTCGAGCGCCGCCCGGCCTCCATCGCCGGTGCGCGCGGCAAGAGCTTCTTTCTGCATCGCCTGCTCAAGGAAGTCGTGTTCGCCGAGCAGGGCCTGGTGGGCGAGAACCGCGCGGTGGAAAAACGCCGCCGCACGCTGCGCAGCCTGGGCCTGGCCGCGATCGCCGTGGCCAGCGTCGCGGTGCTGGCGGGCTGGGCCATCAGCTACAGCCGCAACAGCAGCTATGTGGCCGAGATCGAGACCACCAAGCTGCCCGCCGTGAAGACCGCGGTGGAGAGCCTGCCGCCGGCAGCCAACGGCGACGTGACGCCGCTGCCCGACCCGCTGGCCGCCGTGCGCAACGCCGCCCAGCCCGCCGGCTTCGACGTCGCCAAGCCGCCTTTCCTCAACACGCTGGGCCTCTACCAGGGCGACAAGCTCGACGCCGCCGCCCAGCTGGGCTACGACCGCCTGCTGGACCACGCCCTGATGCCGCGCGTGGCGCGCCGGCTGGAAGAGCGCCTGCGTGCCGCCAACCGCGACAACCTGGAGCTGGCCTACGAGGCGCTCAAGGGCTACCTGATGCTCTACACGCCCGAGCGCTTCGACGCCGACGCGCTGAAGGCCTGGATCTCGCTGGACTGGGACGTCAACCTCGCCACCGCGCTGACCACCGAGCGCCGCGCCGCGCTCGACGCGCAGCTGGACGCCGCGCTGGCCCACGGCGTGCCCAAGCCCATCGTCAAGATGGACGAGGCCCTGGTGGCCAACGTGCGGGAGATGCTCACCGCCTTCCCGCTGGAGTACCGCGTGCTCAGCCGCCTCAAGCGCGCACGCCTGGGCTCGGACCTGCCGGAGTTCTCGGTCGCCTCGGCCGCCGGCCCCAACGCCAGCCAGGTGTTCGAGCGCGCCAGCGGCCAGCCGCTGACCAAGGGCATCCCGGGCCTCTACACCCGCGACGGCTACTACAAGGCCTTCAACGACGCGGTGGGCCAGGTGACCAAGCAGCTGGCCGACGAAGAGAGCTGGGTGCTGGGCATCCGGAACAACACCGGCCTGAAGGACAGCGCCAAGGCCCTGACCGGCGGCGGCGGCAACGAGATGGCCGACCGCGTGCGCCGGCTCTACCTGCAGGACTACGTGAAGGTGTGGGACGCCTATCTCGCCGACGTGCGCCTGGTGAAGCTGGGCGGCATCGACCGCAGCCTGTCGGTGGCCCGCGTGCTCGCCGCACCGGACTCGCCGCTGGCCGCCTTCCTGCGCGCCGTCGCGCGCGAGACCACCCTGGTGCGCACGGCTGCGGCGCCGTCTAGCAGCGACACCGTGGTGGGCCGCCTCGACCAGAAGACCGACCGCGCACGCAAGGAGATGGCCGCGATGATGGGCGACCAGCCCGCGCCCACGACGGGCGCGGCCGCCGAGCCGCTGGAGAACATCGTCGACAGCCACTTCGCGTCCATCCACCGTCTCGTGCAGGGCACGCCGGCGCCGATCGACGACGTGCTGAAGATGTTCAACGAGGTCTACGTGCAGCTGACCGCCATCGACGCCGCCCAGAAGAGCAAGACCGCGCCGCCCGCAGGCGGAGGCGGCGGCGGCGCCGCCGCGCTGAAGGCCGCCGCCGGCCTGCAGCCCGAGCCCATCAAGTCCATGCTGGAGAACCTGGCCGACGCAGGCGCCACGCAGGGACGCGCCGCCGAGCGCCAGGGCCTGACCGCCGAGCTGAAGCCGATCACCGACTTCTGCGCGCGCACGATCGCCGGGCGCTACCCCTTCTCCGCCAGCTCCAAGGCCGACGCGCTGCCCGACGACTTCGGCCAGCTCTTCGGCGTGCAGGGCATGCTGGACGACTTCTACCAGCGCAAGCTGGCCACCCTGGTGGACACCGGCACCAACCCCTGGAGCTTCCGCCCGCTGCCCGACGGCAGCAAGCCGCCCGGCGGCGCGGCGCTGGTGGACTTCCAGCGCGCCGCGCGCATCCGCGAGGCCTTCTTCCGCGCCGGCGGCAAGCAGCCGTCCTTCCGTGTCGACATCCGGGCGCTGGAGCTGGCCGACGGCATGAAGGACCTGACCATCGACATCGACGGCACCCAGCTCAAGTACACGCTGGGCAACACGCAGGCACAGACGGTCAACTGGCCCAGCCAGCGCGTGGCCTCGCAGATCAAGGTGACCACCTCCGGCGGCGGCGCCGGCCTGAGCTTCGACGGCCCGTGGGCGTTGTTCCGCCTGTTCGACCGCTTCGAGGTCCAGCCCTCGTCGCAGCCCGAGCGCTTCGTCGTCATCGTCACCGTCGACGGCAAGCGCGCGCGCCTGGAGGTGATCGCCAACAGCGCGATCAACCCGCTGCGCATGCGCGAGGTGGCGCAGTTCCGCTGCCCTGACTCTCTGTGAACGCAACCACCCTCCCCTTGCGAGCGGACGCGCCCGAGCGCGCGGCCGCTCCGGAGCCGGGCGCGATCCCCCCGGGGGATCGCTCGCCGTACCCGGCGAGTGAGGGGCGGTCATGATCGGTTGGTACGGGAAGTTGCCCACGCTGGGCGACTTCGCCTCGCGCCGGCTGGAGCCCGAGTTCATCGAGCCCTGGGACCATTGGCTGGCCGAAGGCATCGCCGCACTGCGCCGGGCGCAGCCCGATGCGTGGCTGGACGCCTACCTGCAAAGCCCCACCTGGCGCTTCCTGCTGATGCCCGGCGCGATACCGGGAGCGATGGGCGAACAGGCCCTGGCCGGCGTGCTGATGCCCTCGGTGGACCGCGTGGGCCGCTACTTCCCCTTCACCGCCGTGCAGGCGCTGCCGGCACTGCCCCAGCGCCCGGAACAGGTCGACGCGCTGCTCAACGCGCTGCACCAGCTGGACGACCTGGCGGTGGACGCGATGCACGACGACTGGGACATCGAGCGCCTGGAGGCCGAGCTGGCGAAGCTGGCGTTGCCGCAGGTCGAGGCGCCCCCAGCGGCATCCGCCCCGCTGGCGCAGGTGCTGGCCGGCCACGCCGAGCGCGCACTGGTCGAACACGGCGGCCAGGCCGACCTGGTGCGGCTGCTGTCGGCCAGTGCCGCGTCCAGCTGGCAGCGTGCCGCCCACGGCCTGTGCTTCTGGCTGGCCGACGCCGGCGAGGCCGCGGCCAGCCCGCGCCTGCTGGTCACGCGGGGCCTGCCCGGCCATGAGACCTTTACCGCGCTTCTAGGGTCCGGCGAGGTGTCGGCATGAAACCCCGCTGCCTAGAATCCAGCCCACATTTTTCGGCGAGCCATGCATGAGCGACCAGCCTGAGGACGACGACCGCACCATCATCCGGCCGCCCCCCAAGCCCGCACCCGCGCCCGACATCGGCAACGCGCTGCCGGTGGGCTATTCGCTCGGCGAGTTCGAGATCACCGGCATGGTGGGCGAAGGCGGCTTCGGCATCGTCTACCTGGCCTGGGACCATTCGCTGGAACGCAAGGTCGCGCTGAAGGAATACATGCCCTCGGCCCTGGCCGCGCGCACCGGCGGCACCCAGGTGTCCGTCAAGTCCGAGCGCCACCGCGACACCTTCGAGGCCGGCCGCAAGAGCTTCGTCAACGAGGCCAAGCTGCTGGCCCAGTTCGACCATCCCTCGCTGGTCAAGGTCTACCGCTTCTGGGAAGCCAACGGCACGGCCTACATGGTCATGCCCTTCTACGAGGGCGTGACGCTGAAGGACACCCTGGCCGAGCGCAAGCGCAATGGGCAGCCGGTGGACGAGCTCTGGCTGCTGGAGCTGCTGGACCCGCTCACCGAGGCACTGGCCGTCATCCACAACGAGCAGTGCTTCCACCGCGACATCGCGCCGGACAACGTGATCCTGCTCAAGGGCAGCAACCGTCCGCTGCTGCTGGACTTCGGCGCCGCGCGCCGCGTGATCGGCGACATGACGCAGGCGCTGACGGTCATTCTCAAGCCCGGCTACGCGCCGGTGGAGCAGTACGCCGAGGTGCCCGGCATGAAGCAGGGCGCCTGGACCGACGTCTACGCGCTGGCGGCTTCCGTCTATTACGCGATCACCGGCAAGACACCGCCGCCCTCGGTGGCGCGGCTGATGACCGACAGCTACGTCTCGCTGGCCCAGGCCGGCGGCGGCAAGTTCAGCGAGCGCTTCGTGCACGCCATCGACCGCGCCCTGGTGGTCAAGCCGGAGGAACGCACCCAGAACATCGCGGAGCTGCGGCGCGACCTCGGGCTGGAGGCCGACGCGGGCGCGCCGGCCCCGCGCAAGCCCAAGCCCGCGGCGAGCGCGCCGGCACCCGCCGCGAAGGCGGCAAGCGCGCCGGCCCCGCGTGCGGCCGCCCCGGCGGCCGAGGCGAAGAAGCCGCTGGCCCTGTGGGCCGGCCTGGGCGTCAGCGCCCTGCTGCTGGCCGGCGGCGGCGCGTGGTTCGCGCTGAAGCCCACCCCTGCACCGGCCCCGGTGGCCACCGCTTCGACGCCGGCCCCGGCCCCGGAGCCGGCGGCCACGCCCGCGCCGGCTCCCGCCGCCACGCCGGCACCGCCCGACGCGACGGCGCTGCCGCCTGCGCCGCCCGACAACACGGCGCCGCCCGCGCCGGCGCCTGCTCCCGCAACCACGGCCGCGACCCATGTGCCCACGGCCGGCCAGCCGCTGAACGCGGTACAGGAGTTCAACAACGTCGTCGCCGCGCAGACGCCCGGCTGGACCGTCACCGCGGCCCCCGCCAAGCCGGCCTTCCGCATCGGCCGCGACCGCCTGGGCTTCTCGGTCAGCTCGGCGCGCGACGGCTACGTCTACGTGCTGCTCAAGGGCACCGACGGTTCCTTCATGCGCCTGTTCCCCAACGCGATGGCCGGCAACAACCGCATCCGCGCCGGCGAGACGCTGAAGCTGCCGACCAGCGCCTGGCCGATGGACGTCTCCGGCCCCAAGGGCACGGACCACTTCCTGGTCATCGTCTCGGCCAGCAAGCGCGACTTCACGGTAGCCGGCCTGCAGGTCGAGGGCGGCTTCGGCGACTTCCCCGACGACGCCGCGCAGAAGGCGGTGGACGGCTTCAGCGGCCCCGGCTCGGTGTTCTCCGGCAGGCCTACGTGCTCGTCCCAGCCCTGTCCGGGCGACTACGGCGCCGCGACCTTCACTTCCGAAGAGATCGACGGCTAGATCCATCCACTTCTCATTCCCCGTTGCCGCCCCAGGCCGGCACGTCATGGAGCGCACCATGTCAGACGATTCTTCCTGGACCCCCGATTTCGGATCGATCAGCGGCAGCGCGCCGGCCTGGGCGCCCAAGCGCCCGGTGCGCATCGCCATCCTCGGGGACTTCAGCGGCGCGGCCGCGGCGGGCCGGCTGGACACCGGGTCGGCGCTTGGCAGGCACAAGCCCATCCCCGTGGAGTTCGACAGCCTGGACGACGCCATCGGCCGCCTGGGGATCAAGCCGGTGCTCCCCATCGGCGCCGGCGGCTCGCCGGTGGAGCTGGACATCGGCGAACTGGAAGCCTTCCATCCCGACGAGCTCTATCGCAACGTCGAGCTGTTCTCCAAGCTGGCCGACCTGCGCAAGCGCCTGAACAACACCGCCACCTTCGCCAAGGCCGCGGCCGAGGTGCAGAAGTGGGCCGGCGGCCCGAAGAAGCGCGCCTCGCGCGTCAGCAGGGGCGCACGCGCCCGCGGCGCCACGCCGGCGCCCGGCGGCACGCTGGACGACTTCGCGCGGCTGGTGGGCCGCACGGCCGTGACGGCGGGCCGCGAGAGCAACGTCGACGCGCTGCTGCGCGACGTCATGGCGCCCTTTGTCGTCGCCGCCGCGGACCCGAAGAAGGACGCACTGGTGGCCAGTGTCGACAAGGGCCTGTCCGATGCGCTGCGCGCCGTGCTGCACCACCCCGAGTTCCAGAACCTGGAGTCGCTGTGGCGCGGCGTGGACTTCCTGGTGCGCCGGCTGGAGACCGGGCCCGGCCTGCAGGTCCACCTGTTCGACGTCAGCGCCGAGGAACTCGCCGCCGACCTGGGCAGTGCGGACGACCTGGCCGACAGCGGCCTGCACAAGCTGCTGGTGGGCACGCCCTCGCAGGAGAAGAACGGCGGCTACACCTATGTGCTGGGCCTCTACCAGTTCGAGGCCTCGCCCACGCATGCCGAGCTGCTGGGCCGCATCGCCAAGGTGGCCGCGCAGGCCGGCGCGCCCTTCCTCACCGGCATCGCCACCGACGGCTTCGGCAGCCGCAAGAAGCCGCCGCACGAGCTGATCGCCCAGGCTTTCGGCGCGCTGCGCAAGCTGCCCGAGGCAGCCTGGCTGAGCCTGCTGGGCCCGCGCTTCCTGCTGCGCCACCCGTACGGCAAGCGCAGCGACCCGATCTCCAGCTTCGCCTTCGAGGAGTTCAGCGCCGACGCGGGCTTGAGCGGCATGCTCTGGGGCCATCCCGCGCTGCTGGCCGCCGCCGTGCTGGCCGGCCCCGCGGCCGGCGGCCTGACGGTGGACGACCTGGCCTTCCACCACTTTGTCGACGCCGACGGCGACACCACCGCCCTGCCCTGCACCGAACGCTGGATTGCAGCCGACGCCTCGCAATGGCTGGGCGGCTTCGGCATCGTCGCGGTGCAAGCCCACAAGGGCGAGCCCGTCGCACGCCTGACCGGGCTGGATGCCGTCAATGGCCAGCCCCTGAGCGCCGCCGGCAGCGCACCCAAGGCCAACCGTGTGCAGGTGGGCATCGGCGGGCCGGCTCCCGCCAAGGCCAGGCCCGGCGTGAGCGTCAGCGCCCCGGCGGCCAAGCTGGGCGACGACGATGGCAGCGCATCGGACGACGACCTCGGCAGCAGCAGCGACGACTCGGATTCCAGCAGCGATTCCGGCAGCGGCGACGCCGACCTCGATGCGCTGCTCGCCAGCCTGGGCGGCTCGGACGATGGCAGCTCGTCGCCGGACGACACGCCCTCGTCCTCGGACGTCGCATCGTCCGATTCGTCGGGCGACGACGGCATGGATCCTGAACTCGCGGCCCTGCTGGCCTCGCTGGGCTGAGCCCTTTCCCCCAACCCACCAACCGAGCGCACCGGAGGCACTCATCATGGACCTGACCTTCAACGACACTTTCGACCTCAAGAACTACGGCGGCAAGCACAAGCTGTTCGACGGCGGATCGATGAAGCTGGACTACAGCCTGACCATTCCCGTCGACGCCAAGACTCCCGAGGGACAGGAGATCGAGAAGATGGCGAAGGCCGACTGGGTCAAGCAGATGAAGGCCTTCAAGGACGCCAAGGAGAAGGAGTACAGGGAGATCATCGCCGTCACCGAGGCCAACGTGATGAAGACGGCCGAGAAGAAGAAGGCCGAGTTCATGAAGGTCGGCGGCATGGACAAGGCCATGAAGGCGCTCAAGGAATGGCTCGACCGTGAGATCGAGGGCGTCAACGTCATGATCAAGCAGGCCCTCAAGGCCTTCGAGGGCGTGGTCCAGAAGGCGATGAACGACCTGTGGACCAAGGTGGCCACGGCGATCGACAAGAAGTTCAAGTCCGACATCAAGAAGCAGAAGATCAAGGCCGTCTTCAAGATCATCGGCTGGGCCGGCATCATCGTGCTGGCGGCCGCGGCCTCCATCGTGGCCGGTGTCATCGGCCTGGTGACCGCACCCACCGGCGTGGGCACGCTGGCCGCCGTCGGCGTGATCCTGGCCAGCGTGGCGACCGGCGTCACCGCGGTGAAGAAGATCTACGACACCTACGCGGCGAACTGGCCCGACCACAAGAAGTCCGCCAAGCTGCTGATCGAGAAGACCCAGGCGCTGAAGGAGGCGCTGGAGTACGAGGAGAAGAAGCTGCTCAAGACCAGCCAGGGCGACAAGCTCGGGCCGAAGGAGCGGATGAAGCTCTTCCTGGGCAATGCCGCGGGCAAGCGCAAGGAGCTGGAGTCGGCGATCAAGGACATCGCCACCTGGACCGGCTCCATCCTGCAGGACGTCGAGAAGGACGCCAAGGCGAGCGAGGCCTTCGAAAAGCAGATCGAGGAGGTCGAGGCGAAGCTCAAGACCGAGAAGGACGACAAGAAGGCCGCCGAGTTGCGCAAGCTGGTCGACGAGTACGTCAAGCACATGTTCCAGAAGCGCGTGAAGATGGAGAACGCGCGCCTCTACCTCAAGCGTTACGCCGCGCTGGTGATCGAGGGCCAGAACATCATGAAGGACGAGTCCAAGCTGACGCCGTCGGTGCTGGGCGGCTTCCTGGCCAAGCTGCAGACCATGGCCGGCTCCGACGAAGTGGGCCACCTGATCACCGCCGGCAAGTCGGGCGCCGAGCTGTTCAAGGCCATCCTGAAGGCCACCAGCAAGTGAACACGCCCGGGCCCCTGCGCGCCGCCGTGGCGGCGCTGAGCATCGCCACCCTGGGTGCCGCGGCCGTCGCGGCGCCCCAGGTGGCCGCGCCCGCCCCTGCCGCGCCACCGGCCACCGGCGAGCTGCGCGTGGTCATCAAGCCCGCCAAGCCCTTCGCCTTCGAGGAGAACGGGCAGTGGAAGGGCTACAGCGTCGAGCTGTGGAAGGCCGCGGCCGAGCAGGCGGGCCTGCGCTACAGCGTCACCAAGGTCGAGACCGTGCCCGAGGCGCTGGCCGCGCTGAAGGACGGCCGCGCCGACGTCGCCGTGGGCGCGCTGAGCATCACCGAGGAGCGCGAGCGCGAGTTCGACTTCACCCACCCGTTCTACGAATCCGGCCTGCAGATCCTGGCGCCGGTGACCCAGCAAAGCTCCATCCTGGTGGCGATCAACGGCCTGCTGTCGGCACCGGTGGCCGGCGGCGCGATCGGGCTGGTGCTGGCGCTGGTGCTGGTGTCCTGGCTGCTGTGGCGGCTGGAGCGCCACCGCAACGAGGAGAGCTTCCCCGCCGCCAACGAAGGCTTCGGCGAGGCGCTGTGGTGGTCGGTCAACACGCTGATCGCCGGCGGCTGCGAGAACAAGTCGCCGGTGGGCTGGCCGGGACGCAGCATCGCCATCATCTGGATGCTGGGCGGCATCGCATTCACCTCGTACATCACCGCGGTCTTCACTTCCACGCTGACGGTCAACAACCTCAACAGCCAGGTGCGCGGCCTGGCCGACCTGCAGGGCCAGCTCGTCGGCACGGTGGACGGCAGCTCCAGCGAGGCCTACCTGGCGCGCCTGGGCCTGCCCATGGAGACGCACGAGAACGTCGACGACGCCATCGCCGCGCTGCTGAAGAACGAGGTCAAGGCCGTCGTCTACGACGCCCCGCTGCTGCGCTACTGGATCGCGACGCACTCGAAGGAAGCCGACCATCTGCAACTGGTCGGCGAGGTCTTCGCGCGCCAGCACTACGGTTATGCGCTGAAGCTCGGCAGCCCGCAGCGCAAGCTCATCAACGAAGCCCTGCTGCAGCTGCGCGCCCAGGGCGCGTTCGACGAGCAGGAGCGCAAGTGGTTCGCGCCCGTCCCCTGAGCCCCTCGCCTGACGCACACGTCAGGCGGCCCCCTTAGGGACGGCGGGCCGGCTTGGATGCCTGCGGGAGCGTGCGGCCGCCTCCTTGCGTCAGGCCTTCGGGAACAGCGACACCAGCCAGGCCACCACCTCGCCCAGCCAGCCGAAGGTGCTCTGCTCCACCTGCCTGCTCTCGTAGGCGCGGATGGGCGTGCCGCCGTCGTCCAGCAGGTTGTCGATGAAGCTGCCGACGTTCTTCAGCCTGGCCTCCTGGATGGCCGTGCCGCCGAAGGTCAGCGTGGTCAGGCAGTGCGAGCCCAGCAGGTCGCGCGCATAGGGCACGTAGTAGCCGACGTTGGGCCGGCTGCGCAGTTCGGGCAGCCAGTTGGCGATGTCGCGGCGCCACAGCACGTTGAGCAGGACGGGCTTCATGGAGGGGGCCGCCTCGGCGATCTCGGGGTGGAACTTGGTGTACGAGAAGTCCGAGTACACCGCGTCCTGCTGGAACAGCGCATAACCGAAGCGGTCCTGCGGGAAGACCTTGGCCAGGCCGGTGCTCACCGAACCCAGGTCCTCCGCACTGCCCGCGCCGGGATACCTGGCCAGCAGCTTGGTCACCAGGCCTTCGGGCCCGTCCAGGCCCCAGGCCACGCGGATCCTGTTCTGCAGGCGCAGCGACGGGTACTGCTCGTCGCTGCCGCTGCGCGGGGCCGGATAGAGCGGGCCGGAGTCCGCCAGCAAGGCCGACTTCGCCGGGTTCAGCGCCGCGCGGATCACCGCGTAGTTGGAGGTGGCGCCCGCGCCGCCGGCTGAGAAGCCGGTGACCAGCAGTTGCTGCGGCCGCGACAGGTTGGCCTTCAGCCAGGCGGCGACCTGCTCGCTGTTGACGGCACCGCGGTGGGAGTAGGCCAGCGGCTTGGTGGCGTCGGCATCGGAGTAGATGGCCGTGGCGTTGCCGGTGTGGACGTCGCCGGTGCAGTAAGGCAGGAAGACGATGTTCCAGCCCTGGGTGCGCACCGACTGCAGCGGGTCCAGCCGCGCGGTAAAGGGCGTGGATAGCTGGTGCGCCAGGTCCTGCATGTAGTTGGCCGCCACGCCGTCGGGATTGGAGGCCGAGAGCAGGCTGCCGCCCAGGCAGGCCTTCTGGTCCCAGCAGGCGCCGCCGCCTTCGTAGACGACGACGGTCCTGCTGGTGAAGGGCGTGCGGTTGACGAAGAAGCGATAGGGCGTGCCGTTGCCGCAGGAGGCGCCGGAGGACGCCGGCAGCTCCACCGCCTGCCAGGAGAAGTAGCTGACGGCCTGCGCGCCGAAGGCCGCGCCGGCCAGTGCGATCGCGGCCATGCCGCGCTTCCATGCTGGTGTGCTCATCACTCGATGCTCCTTCCGTGGGGATGACCTCTGGCGGGTCGACCGGCCGTGCGCTTGTACACAGCCGGCGGGCATTCTGGTCAGCGCCGGCCTGGATGGCGCAGCGGGTTTGTGCCCGGGCCACCGGCGCAAGGCACCCGAGGGCGGGGGCTTGCCGTCCGCAGGCTTGTGGGTGTTCCGCCGGCAGCGGGCTCCTAGTCTGCAAGCTTCATCAATCGCCCCAGGAGCGCAGACATGGACGGATTGCAGCCGGTCTCCTATTCGACCGGGAACCCCCAGATCAACGTCTTCTTCCACCTCTTCGAAGCCGGGCGGGACACGCACGGCTACAAGTTCTCCAGCTGGCAGAACGACCAGTTCCAGCCGCAGCAGCCGGCGGCGGACCTGCAGACGCAGGACATCGCCAGCACCCGGCTGACCCCGGACGAGGTGCCCGAGCGTGCCGAGGGCGCGACCCTGATCGTCGCCGAGGAAGCGCCGGTCACCTGGGGGCTGCCGACCTATCGCGCGCGCCTGCTGCTGGAGGGGATGACCTACTTCGACGGCCACATCCAGTGCCCCGCCGGCACGCCGCCCTTCCGGCTCGATGGCACCTGGACGCGGACCTACTAGTGTGGTGCGCCACGCAGATCTGTACTTTTGCCGAGCCGTATCGGGCCGCAGGCTAGGCGCGTGCGCAGGCCCGTACCGGGCGGTACGGGCCTGTGGACGCAACGACGCATG
>SCTQ01000324.1 GCA_004322345.1 Aquabacterium sp.
TACCCGCGCGTGGCCGGCCACCTGGCCGGCAGCGCGCGGGTACTGGCGCGCGAACTCCTGCGAGCTGGCCTTCATGAAGGCCAGCTCGGCTTCGTAATAGGGCAGCAGGTCCTTCATGCGCGGCCCCGGGCGATGGCGTAGCGCTGCACCGCGGGCTCGAAGGCGGCGTCGAAGCTCACCGGCTCGCTGGCGCCCTGCAGGGCCAGCACGGCGCGGATCACGAAACGCAGGCGCCGGCGCGGGCCGCCTTCGGCTTCGTCCAGCGACACGCGCACGCCACGCAGGCGCGTCTCGTGGCACTCGATGGCCTGGCGGATGGATGCGCAGATGTGGTCGCGGTCCAGGCCGCTGGACAGGCTGCGCGAGGAGAAGTCGGCGATGCCGTAGGCGGCGATGCTGCGGCGGGACAGCGGCCCGGCGATCGCGGCACCGTCGTCATCGGCCTCCTCGCCGGCCCAGGCAGGGCGGCGGGTGTTCAGCAGGGACTCCAGGTCGTGCGCGACCGCGTCCTTCACTTCCTCGATGCTCAGCGAACGCGCCGGGCCGCACGACGCCATGTCGCCGCGGCGGGGGCAGAGCTTGTCGAAGAGGCTGGGGGCGTAGCGCATGCGGGCGTGCAGGGGGTGCGTGCAGAGAGTGCGTGCAGGGGGAAACGGAGAGGCGATCAGGCAGCAGGGAGCCCGGGCCAGGCTTGCGCCCGGGCTGCGACGAGGCTGGATCAGGCCGCCGTCTTGTTGAGCGACAGGTCCCAGCCGCCGACTTCGTTGCCGACGTTGGCCGAGCCGTCCGTCTTGGAACCCTTGTAGTTCCAGACCACCTTGGCGTACTTGATCCCGAAGGTCTCGGTGGGCAGGCCTTCCGAGGCGACCTCGGTGTCGACCGCCGCGACGATGGCGTTGGTGAGCTTGATCGTCAGGTACTTGGTGCGCGTCGTGCCCTGGGCGCGGAAGAACTCGATCTCCACGTCATAGGCGTAGCCGGCAGAAGCGGCTTCCCAGATGTAGGGGCTGGACTTGTCGATGTCCTTCGTGAAGAGCATCAGGCCGTGCTCGCAGCGCTCGGCGCTGTGGCCACCGGCGGTGGAGGCGGTGGCCGACTTCGGCTGGCGGATGTCGTGCTTCCACGAGCGCACTTCCATCCACTTACCGTCCTTGTGGTCGTTGTCCAGCGACTCGCCGGGAATGTCGCGCGAGTTGGTCTTCTTGGTGAACTTGACGTAGATGTCTTTCATTGGATCCGTCCCTCTTTAGTTGAAGCGACGTCCGCGATGGGACGATCGGGTTGGGCGGGGCCAGCGACACCGGCCCCAGGGAGTCGCACTTTCCTAGTCCACGGAAGCAGAGGAATCGGAGGTGCGTGGGTGCCTGGCAGGGGCACCCTCTAGGCGCAAGGCGCAGCCGGGTTGGATAGCCGGCGAGCACTTGCAACGACGAGGGCGCCCCTGCCAGGCACCCATCCGAAGGACAGGGCTCAGGCAGGGTACGCGCCGGCGTTGCGTCCCTTGCCCAGGCCTCCGGCCTGGGCTGTGGGCCGCGCCTTGTCGCCGGCCCTGCCCGACCCCTGCGCACCTCCGGTCCCTCCGTTTCAATGGACTAGGCCCGTGTGGGCAGGTCGGCCACGAGCCTGAGCGACACCGTCAGTTCGTCGAGTTGGAAGTGCGGCCTCAGGAAGGCCACGGCGCGGTAGGCGCCGGGCTTGCCGGCCACCTCCGAAACCTGCACGGAGGCTTCGCGCAACGGGTATTTCGCCTTCTGTTCCTGCGAGGCGTCGTCCGAGCTCAACACGTACTGGTTGAGCCACTGGTTCAGGTAGGTCTCGACATTGCCGGCGCTGGCGAAGCTGCCGATCTTCTCGCGCATCATCGCCTTCATGTAGTGCGAGATGCGGCACACCGCGAAGATGTATTGCAGCTGAGCCGACAGCGCGGCGTTGGCGTTGGCCGCGTCGAGGTCGTACTTGCGCGGCTTCTGCGTGGACTGCGCGCCGAAGAAGGCGGCGTAGTCGGTGTTCTTGCAGTGGACCAGCGGGATGAAGCCGAGGTCGCTCAGCTCCTTCTCGCGTCGGTCCGTGATCGAGATCTCGGTCGGGCACTTCAGTGCGACCTCGCCCTCGTCGGTCTTGAAGGTGTGGGTGGGCAGGTCCTCGACCAGGCCGCCGCCTTCGACGCCGCGGATCGCCGCGCACCAGCCGAAGTTCTCGAAGGCCGAGGTCAGGCGCGAGGCAAAGGCATAGGCCGTGTTGACCCAGAGGTAGCGGCTGTGGTCGGTGCCGTCGACGTTCTCGATGTAGTTGAAGCCGTCGACCGTCAGGCCGTCCTTGGGGTTGTAGGGCAGGCGGCCGAGGAAGCGCGGCAGGGTCAGGCCCACGTAGCGCGCGTCGTCCGACTCGCGGAAGGACTTCCACTTGGCGTACTCCACCGTGTCGAAGACCTTGGACAGGTCACGCGGCTTGCTCAGTTCGGCATAGGTCTCCAGGCCGAAAAGCTCCGGAGACGCGGCGCTGATGAAGGGCGCATGGGCCGCGGCCGCGACGTGCGACAGCTGCTCGACGAAGTACAGGTCTTCCGGGTGGCGGGTGATCTCGAAGTCGCCGACCAGGGCACCGAAGGGGGCGCCGCCAAAGGTGCCGAACTCTTCCTCGTAGACCTTCTTGAACAGCGTGGACTGGTCGAAGTCGATCGCGCCGGTGAAATCGCGCACGAGCTCCTTCTTCGTCGCGTTCAGCAGCTTGATCTTCATGCCCTCGCCGGTGGAGGTCTGCTTGCACAGGTAGTTCAGGCCGCGCCAGGTGGACTCCAGCTTCTGGAAGGCCGGGGCGTGCATGACCTCGGACAGCTGGGCGGAGATCAGGCGGTCCAGCTCGGCCACGCGTGCGTCGAGGCGGGCGGCCAGGTTGTCGGAGAC
>SCTQ01000325.1 GCA_004322345.1 Aquabacterium sp.
CGTCCATCAGCGCCAGCACCTCCGCCCCCGTCACGCGGTCGAGGTCCCCCGTCGGCTCGTCGGCCACGATCAAGGTGGGGTCGGTCACCAGCGCACGCGCGATCGCCACCCGTTGCTGCTGCCCGCCCGACAACTCGTTCGGATAGTGGTCCGCACGATCGGACAGCCGCACCATGTCCAGCGCCGCCGCCACATGCTCATGCCGCTGCCGCCGCGACAGCCCCGTCAGCAGCAGCGGCAGCTCCACGTTCTCGAAGGCGGTGAGCACCGGCATCAGGTTGTAGAACTGGAAGATGAAGCCCACGTTGGCGGCGCGCCAGTCGGCCAGCTCGCCCTCGCTGAGCGTGGCGATGTCCACGCCGCCGATCTCGATGGTGCCGGCCGTGGGCTTGTCGATGCCCGCGATCAGGTTGAGCAGCGTGCTCTTGCCGGAGCCGCTGGGGCCCATCAGCGCGACGAATTCGCCCGCGGGCACGTCGATGTTGATGTCCTCCAGCACGGGGATGAGCTGGTCGCCGCGGCGGTACTGCTTGCGCAGGCCGCGGATGCGGATGAGGGCCGGCTGGTCCGGGGCGTTCATGCGGCGGCCTCCGCCTCAGGACGCGGACAGCGTGACGGTGCCGCCGGACTTCAGCTTGGCAGGCGGATCGGCCACCACCTTGTCGCCGGACTTCAGCGCGGCATTCGCATCGCCCGGGCGCAGGCCGGACAGCTCGCGCAGCTCGCCCAGGGTGCGGCCGGGCTGCACGGGCACGGCCTCGGCGATGTCCCGGCCCTTGTCATCCTTGCGCACGCGGAAGACCACGTCGCGGCCCTCGCGCCTGGCGATGGCCTGCGGCGCCACGGCCAGCACCGGCTGCTGCTCGGCGTCGGTGACGGCCTGCGAGAGGAAGGCGACCTTGGCGCTCATCTCCGGCAGGATGGACGGCTCCAGGCGCTCGAACTGGATCTTGGTCATCACCGTGGCCTTGGCGCGGTCCACCGTGGGCACCAGGCCGATGACCTTGCCGCGGAAGCGGCGCTCGGGCAGGGCGTCCAGCGTGATCTCCACCGGCTGGCCGGTGCGGGCCTTGGACAGGTTGCCCTCGGACACGTCGGCCTCCACCTCCAGCGTGCCCATGTCGGCCATGGTCAGCACCGCGCCCTGGGAGCCGGCGGCGTTGGAGAAGGGCGTGATGATGTCGCCGACGTTCGCGTTCTTCACCAGTACCACGCCGTCGAAGGGCGCGCGGATCTCGGTGTAGTCCTGGTTCACCTGCTGCACCTTCAGGTTGGCCTGGGCCTGGGCGAGGGTGGCCTGTGCCGCGGCGACGCCGGCGCGGGCCGCGCTGGCGCGCGTCTTCGCGGTGTCCACGGCCTGGGGCGAGACGAAGTTCTGCGCCTGCAGGCCCTCGGTGCGCGTCAGCTCGGCCTGGGCGTTGGCCAGCTCCACCTCGGCCTGGCGCACCTGGGCCCGGGCCTGCAGCACGCCGGCTTGCGCTGCCAGGATGGCGGCCTGCACGTCGCTGGAGTCCAGCCTGGCCAGCACGTCCCCCTGCTTGACGACGGACCCTTCGCGCACGTTCAGCTGCACCAGCCGGCCCGTGGCCTTGGAGGCGACGGCGGCGCGCCGCTGCGCCACGACGTAGCCGGAGGCGGTGAGCTGCACGTACTGCTGCGACGGTGCGCTCTGCACGACGGAGGCGGTCTTCACCTCCAGCGCGTGCGGCGCCAGGAAGAAGCCGGCGGCGCCGACGGCGACCACGGTGCCCAGCACCCAGGGCAGCCAGCGGCGGCGGCGGCGCGCGGGGGCGAGGCCGCCGCGGTCGATCTTGAGTTGCGACAGGCCGGAGGCCGTCGTCGATGCGATGGGTTCGGACATGGCGGCATCAGCGGCCTGCGGCACAGGCGGGGCTTGCGACAGATGAGGTGCATTGTGGTCGAACCCGCATGACGGGTCCGGCGCAGGCCGATCAGGGCTTGGTGGCGATGCCGGTGAGCTGGCGCTCGACGTACTCGCCGGGCATGGCCGCGGCGTTCGGGCACACGCCGCCGGCGGAGGGGTAGCAGGCCACGGCGCTCAGGGAGAACATGGAGATGGGCGTGCCATCGGTGAGGCTTCCCTGCGGCGTGCAGGTCACCCGGACCGAGAAGTTGCCGGTGGAGAAGGGCACGACCAGGTTGGTCACGATGGCGGCCGGGCAGGGCGCGGGGTTCTGCTGGATCTGCATGCGCTGCCACTCCAGGCCGGCTTCCGCGGCCTGCTGTGCGCGGGCGGACAGCAGGTCGATGGAAGCCGTGGACTGAGCGGCCGCGACGAAGCGTAGCGCGAAGGCGCACAGGCTCGCCATCAGCACGATGATGCCGATCACCATCACGGTGGAGAAGCCGCGTTGCGTGTGCATGCTCAGGGCTCCTTCACCGCGATCTGCAGCCAGATGGGCTGGATTTCGTCGGGCTGGCCGGGGATGGCCTGGCGCAAGATCAGTTCCCCTCGCAGCAGAGAGCCGCTCGGGATGCCGCCCGCCTGCAGGGCCAGCGGCGTCGGTGCCGTGGGGAAGTTGCAGGCGCTGATGCGGTTGGACAGCAGCGCCGAGGAGACCGATCCGGCGAAGGCCGTCGGCTGCGCCGTCTGGATGGCATAGCCCCAGCGGCGCGTCAGCGTGCCGGCCGTCGGGTTGCAGACGTAGCTGACCGGCTGCGACACGACGTAGAAGCGCGTGGGCGTCGGCGCCGCGTACGGGTAGGCCGCGAAGCTGGTGGCCAGGAAGTTCAGCTGGCGCACCGGCGGCGAGACCTGCGGCGTGGTGTAGCTGGTGATGCGGCTGCGATAGGTGTTGCCGGCGGTCGCATAGACGTTGGCGCCAGCGATGGCCGGGTCGATGACGACGAAGTCGGTGGTCGTCGGTGGTGAGGTGGACGAGACCAGTTGCAGGTCACCCACGGTGGTGAAGCAGGTCTCGGTGGCGCATTGCCGGCGGAACTCCGTCGCGCCGGCTCCCGGGACGCCGCCGCAGCCGCCGGGGTTGGGCGGGCAGGTGCCCGGTGCGCCGTTGGTGGTGCGCAACCGTCCCCAGCCACGCATCCGCAGGTATTCGACGTACCAGACGGCGCCGACCTGCGTCACGCGCAGGCTGCCCGGCAGGGCCTCGGCCAGGTCGGCCTCCAGCTTGCCGCGCAGCAGGTCCGACTGGCTCTGCAGCTCGGTGCGGCCACGCGCTTCCAGGTAGGCCTGCGTCGGCATGCGCAGCAGCGGCACCATCACGATGGCGAGGATGCCCATCACGACCAGGCCGATGATCAGCTCGATCAGCGTGAAGCCTGCGCGCGTGCGCAGGCGGCGATCAGGGCGAGTTCGGCGCATGTCGCAACCTGAAGGCTTGCAGGACCACGGGGGCGGGAATACCGGGGCAACGGACCGTCACGGCGATGCGTACGGACTGCGGACGCCCGCTGGCATCGTTGGCCGCGATGCCGCCGACGCCGACGGCTGTCACCGCCACGGCGGCATCGCAGCCGGACAGCGACTGCGAGGCCGCGGCGATCTGCGTGCCGCCGGCATCGCACAGGCTGGCGCAGCCGGTGCCCGGCATCGTGTAGCCGTTGTAGTCGGTGACGTTGTTGAACTTGTTCGGGGCCGTGCCGAGTCCGGGCAGACCCGCTTCGGCACGG
>SCTQ01000326.1 GCA_004322345.1 Aquabacterium sp.
GCCGTCGCTCACCTGCACGACGACGTCATAGACGTTGTCGGTGCCGGCGTCCGCCGGGTTCTCGTAGTCGGGCGCGCTGACGAAGCTGAGCGCGCCGGTGGCGGCGTTGATCGTGAAGCGCGCGGCATCCGCGCCACCGCTGATGCTGTAGCTCAGCGTGGGCGCCGGCAGGTCGCCGTCGGTGGCCGTGACGGTGGTGACCGCGCTGGTGTTCTCGTCGATGGTGATCGAGGCCGAGGCGCCACCGCCATCGCTGGTGATCACCGGGGTGTTGTCGTTGACCGCCGTCACCGTGATGGCCAGCGCCTGGGTGTCCGACAGCGTGCCGTCGCTGGCACGGATCACGATGTCGTAGACGTTGTCGCCGCCTGCATCCTGCGGGTTCTCGTAGTCCGGCGCGCTGGCGAAGGCGATGGCGCCGGTGCTGCTGTTGATCGTGAACAGCGCGGCGTCCGCGCCGCTGAGCGAGTAGACCAGCGTCGTGCCCGCGTCCGCGTCGGTGGCGATGGCCGTGGTCACCACGCTGGTGTTCTCTGCCAGGCTGAGCGTGGCGCTCGACCCGCCGCCGTTGCTGGTGATGACCGGCGCGTTGTCGTTGACGTTGGTCACCGTCACGGCCAACGCCTGGGTGTCGGCGGCGATGCCGTCGCTGACGCTGACGATGACGTCGTAGACGTTGTCGCCACCCACGTCGGTCGGGCTCTCGTAGTCGGGGGCGGCGAGGAAGCTCAAGGCACCGGTGGCCGAGTTGATGCTGAACTTCGCCGCATCGGCACCGCCACTGATGCTCCAGGTCAGCGTCTGGGCCGGCAGGTCGCTGTCCACGGCCACCACCGTGACCACGGCGCTGCCGTTCTCGGCCACGTTGACCGTCGCGCTCGCGCCGCCGCCGTTGGAGACGATGACCGGCGGCTGGTTGACGATGTGCAGCGAGATCGCATCGAAGCTCTCGTCCAGCGTGTCGAAGCCGGCGTCCGCCCCGCGCAGCAGCATGGCCGCCGCGCCGGAGGCGCTGCCCGATCCCTGGGTGGTCGTCGTCAGGCTCAGGCGGAAGACATCGTTGCGCGTCACCGCCAGGTTGTTGTTGCCGACGTTGTCGCTGCTGTCGATGCCCAGCAGCAGCGTGCCGGCCGTCATCGTCACGCCGCCCACCGTGGTGGACTGCTGCACCAGGTCCAGCCCGGTGATCTGGCCGGAGATGCCCACGCCCGCGTCGTCGCCCTCGATCAGCTTGGTCGTGCTGCCGGCCGTGACGCCAGCGCCGACATCGGTCGCGGTGTAGACGAAGACATCGTTGCCGTCGGCCGCGTCCTCGACGGTGAACAGGATGCTGCCCGCGGTCACCGCGACATCGCCAATGGTCATGTCGGTCTCGACCAGGGCCACGTCGCGCATCCCGGCGTAGGGCAGTCCGTCGAGCAGCATGTAGAAGGCACCGGCGCTGTAGTCGCCCGCCGTGGTCGGGCGGAAGACGAAGACGTCCTCGTCGTCCACGCTCAGCGTGTTGCTGCCGTTGAGCGTCACCCCGTTCTCGCTGGACAGGATGAGGTCCCCGGCCTGCAGGGTGAACTGGTTGGCGCCGCTGCCGATCACGACGGTGCGCGTGACCACGTGCAGGGCGTCGGTGTTGGCGCTGGCGCCGCCGAAGTTCTCCAGCCGGAAGACGCCGCTCAGGGTGCCGGATGTCGTGCCGCTGCCCAGCGCCAGGCTGGGGTCGCCGAACTGCAGCACCTGGCCGCGGTCCCAGTTGCTCAGGCCGGCCACGCCGCTGCCGGTGACGTCGTTCTTGCTGGACAGCCACAGCGAGCTGGTGCTGGATCCGGCCGACGGCAGCACGGCCACCGAGATCGCCTGGGTGTCCGTGCGGCTGCCGTCGCTGACCTGCACGATCACGTCGTAGACGTTGTTGCCGCCGGCATCCGTCGGGCTGCCGTAGCTGGGGGCGACGGCGAATTCGAGGTCGCCGGTGCTGGCGTTGATGGTGAACTTCGCAGCGTCCGCGCCACCGCTGATGGTCCAGGTGAGCGTCTGCGCCGGCAGGTCGCTGTCGGTGGCCGTCACCGTCATCACGGCGGTGCTGCTCTCGACCGCGCTGACGGTGGCCGTCGCGCCGCCGCCGCCGGAGGTGATCACCGGGTCCGCGTCGTTGACGTTGGTCACCGTGACGGCGACGGCCTTGGTCACCGACAGCGTGCCGTCGCTGGCCTGCACGGTCACGTCGTAGACGTTGTCGGCGCCCGCGTCCGCCGGGTTCTCGTAGTCGGGCGCCGTGACGAAGCTCAAGGCGCCGGTGCTGCTGTTGATGGTGAACCTGGCGGCATCCGCCCCGCCGGCGATGCTGTAGCTCAGCGTCTGGGCCGGCAGGTCGGCATCTGTGGCCGTCACCGTCATCACCGCGGTGCTGTTCTCGGCCACGTTGGCCGTGGCGCCGCTGGTGATCACCGGCGTGTTGTCGTTGACCGGCGTCACCGTCACGGCCACCGCCTTCGTGGCCGTCAGCGTGCCGTCGCTGACCCGCACCGTCACGTTGTAGACGTTGTTGGCGCCGCTGTCGGTCGGGTTCTCGTAGTCGGGTGCGGTGACGAAGCTCAGGGCGCCGGTGCTGGCATTGATGGTGAACTTCGCCGCGTCCACGCCGCCGCTGATGCTGTAGGTCAGCGTGGTGGAGGCATCCGGGTCGCTGCCGGTCACCGTCATCACCGCGGTGGTGTTCTCGGCCACGCTGGCGGTGGCGGCGCTGGTCACCGTCGGCGCCTCGTTGACGTTGGTCACTGTCACGGCGATGGCCTTGGTGGCCGTCAGCGTGCCGTCGCTGGCCTGCACCGTCACGTCGTAGACATTGTTGCCACCGGCGTCGGTGGGCGACTCGTAGTTCGGCGCGGTGGCGAAGCTCAGGGCGCCGGTGCTGCTGTTGATGGTGAACCTGGCCGAGTCCGCGCCGCCGACGATGCTGTAGGTCAGCGTGGTGGAGGCATCCGGGTCGCTGCCGGTCACCGTCATCACGGCGGTGGTGTTCTCGGCCACGCTGGCCGTGGCGCCGCTGGTCACCGTGGGCGCCTCGTTGGCGTTGGTCACCGTGACGGCGACCGCCTTGGTCACGGTCAGCGTGCCGTCGCTGGCCTGGACCGTCACGTCGTAGACGTTGTTGGCGCCGCTGTCGGTCGGGTTCTCGTAGTCGGGCGCGGTGACGAAGCTCAGCACGCCGGTGCTGCTGTTGATGGTGAACCTGGCCGCGTCGGCACCGCCGCTGATGCTGTAGCTCAAGGTCTGGGCCGGCAGGTCGGCGTCGGTGGCCGTCACCGTCATCACCGCGGTCGTGTTCTCGGCCACGCTGGCCGTCACACCGCTGGTGATCACCGGGGTGTTGTCGTTGACCGCTGTCACCGTCACCGCGACGGCCTTGGTCGCCGTCAGCGTGCCGTCGCTCACCTGCACCGTCACGTCGTAGACGTTGTTGGCGCCCGCGTCGGTCGGGTTCTCGTAGTCGGGTGCGGTGGCGAAGCTCAGGGCGCCGGTGCTGGCGTTGATGGTGAACTTCGCGGCGTCGGCCCCGCCGCTGATGCTGTAGGTCAGCGTCGTGCCGGCGTCCGGGTCGCTGCCGGTCACCGTCATCACCGCCGTCGTGTTCTCGGCCACGCTGGCGCTGGCGCCGCTGGTCACGGTGGGCGCCTCGTTGACGTTGGTCACGGTGACGGCCACGGCTTTGGTGGAGGTCAGCGTGCCGTCGCTGA
Organism: Aquabacterium sp.; assembly: GCA_004322345.1. GTDB lineage: Bacteria > Pseudomonadota > Gammaproteobacteria > Burkholderiales > Burkholderiaceae_C > Aquabacterium. Next base: position 3,732 of record SCTQ01000326.1, read on the forward strand.
CCTGCACCACCACGTCGTAGACGTTGTCGGCGCCGCTGTCGGTAGGTGCCTCGTAGTTCGGCGCGCTGACGAAGCTCAGGGCGCCGGTGCTGCTGTTGATGGTGAACTTCGCCGAATCCGCGCCGCCGCTGATGCTGTAGCTCAGCGTCGCACCGGCGTCGGGGTCGCTGCCGGTCACCGTCATCACCGCGGTGCTGTTCTCGGCCACGCTGGCGGTGGCGGCGCTGGTGACGCTGGGCGCCTCGTTGACGTTGGTCACCGTCACCGCGACGGCCTTGGTGGTCGTGGCAATGCCGTCGCTGACCTGCACGATCACGTCGTAGACGTTGTTGCCGCCGCTGTCGGCCGGGTTCTCGTAGTCGGGCGCGCTGAGGAAGCTCAGCGCGCCGGTGCTGGCGTTGATGCTGAACCTGGCGGCATCGGCGCCGCCGTTGATGCTGTAGGTCAGCGTCTGCGCCGGCAGGTCGGCGTCGGTGGCCGTCACCGTCATCACGGCGCTGCCGTTCTCCGTCACGCTGGCGGTGGCACCGCTGGTGATCACCGGCGCCTGGTTGGCCAGGGCCACGTTGACGGTGGCGTCCACGCTGCGGCCGGAGCGGCCCTGGCCGTCGGTGGCGGTGAAGCGGACCGTGCGGCTGGTGGTCGACGGCGTGCCGTTGGAGTTGCGGTAGGTGACGTTGCTGACCAGCGCACTCACCGCTGCATCGGTGGCGTTGGCGTTCAGCGAGATCACCAGGTTCACGCCGCTGCTGCCGCCGCTGTACGTGCCGATGGTCACGCCGCCGTAGGTGATGTTGGCGCCGCTGACGCCGATCTGCCCCGCCGCCGTGCCCTGGTTGCGGATGGCCAGGATGTCCTGGGCGGCGGTGGAGCCGGCGGCGAAGGCCACCGTCAGGTTGCCGCCCTCGTAGCCGGTGGCGTCGGGGTCCACGACGCTGGCCGCCGCGCCCTGGTCGATCACGGTGGCCGCCTGGCCGGCGACATAACCCAGGGTGTCGCCCGCCAGGTTGGAGATCACCGGGCCGGCACCCGTGTACCAGACGTAGGTGAAGTTCTCGCGGTAGGTCTCGCCGGTGTCGGTCTCCGGCGTGTAGACCGTGCCCCAGGCGGAGCCGTCCCAGGCCACCCAGTTCATGTCGGCGGCGTTGTCCTGCACGCCCATCATGATGGTGTTGGAGTACGGGTCGGCGTAGAGCTTGACCACGTAGGGGATGTCGGTGCCGCCCATGCTGGGCCCCGTCAGCTCGGCCGACCAGCCGCCGCCGCTGGTCCAGGTGCGGTAGTAGACGTTGGGGCCGGCGCTCTTGCCGTAGGCCAGCAGCAGGTCGCCGGACAGGCTCTCGAAGGCTACCGACATCGTCGGGTGATGCTCGGCCAGGTCCACGCCGCTGGTGGTGGCCGCCAGCGTGCTGCCCCAGGCGCTGCCGTCCCAGACCGCTGCCCAGACTTCGTTGGCCGCGTCCTTCACGGCCACGGCGATGCGGTTGCTGGTGGGGTCGCTGGCCATCGCCGTGGAGTAGACGTCGGACGCGGCCGTGATGCCCACCGGCGCGGCCAGCGTCACCTCGCTGCCCCAGGCGCTGCCGCTCCACACGCGGTACTGCAGGCTGGACGAGTTGGAGGCCGACGAGTCGTAGACCACCATCGCGCGGCCGGTGAGCGACTCGTAG
>SCTQ01000327.1 GCA_004322345.1 Aquabacterium sp.
CGCGAGATGCACCAGCGCAACGACGAGTTCTCCGCCATCGTCGAACAGGTGGTGATCGTCGCGCTGAACGCCTCCATCGAGGCCGCGCGCGCCGGTGAGCACGGCCGCGGCTTCGCGGTGGTGGCCAACGAGGTGCGCACGCTGGCCGGCCGCGCCGAGCGCCTGTCCAAGGACTACCGCGCCAACCTCTACAAGAACGACCTGATCACGACGACGACCTTCCAGGACCTGCAGGCCGGCGGCAAGATGATCATCGGTGCGGTCACCGAGCTGCAGCTGATCAACGGCAAGACCAAGTCGGTGCTGACCGAGGAGGCCGTCGCAGCATGATCAGCCTGCAAGCGCGCAACGGCTTCGACCACCTGCTGGCGACCGCCATCAAGGGCGCCTTCGCCGCACCCGGCGAACGCTGCGACGTGGTGGCGATGGCGGACGCCAGTCGCATCAAGGAACAGAAGGTCGTGATGCTGACCGTCTCGTCCTATTCCTTCCGCGTGATGTCGATGCTGTACTTCACGCTGAACGATGCCACGAAGCAGCACTTCGCCGCCCTCAACAAGACCAGCACGTCCGAGATGGACCAGCAGGCCTTCCTCGACGTGATCTCCGAGTGCGGGAACATCTGCGTCGGCGCGCTCAACCGCGAGCTGGCCCGGCATTTCCCGCACATCGGCATGTCCACGCCGAACATCCTGGACCGCCACTGCGTCGACTTTCTCCAGACGCTGAAGGCGGGCTACATCAAGCACTTCGAGGTGGCCCTGGGCGGCGTCACGCTGCACGCGAGCCTGTGCGTCTGCGACGACGCCGACCTCGATTTCATCGTCGACACGCGCGCCGCCGAGGAAGAAAGCACCGGCGAGCTGGAGATGTTCTGAGGCAGGCGACGCGAATGAGCGAAGACACGAAGCTGGTCAGCAAGGTGCTGGTCCTCGAAGGGCGGGAACAGCTCAACGGGCGCATCAAGACCTTCTGCGACGAGAACAACCTGGTGGGCGTGAAGGCCCACGGCGACAACGTGATGAGCATCCTGCGGTCCAACGTGGACCTGGGCGGCATCTTCCTGTCGGAGGACTACGGCGGCCGCGAGGGCGGCGGCCTGGCCATCGGCCGCGAGATCCACGCGCTGCGCCCCGAGCTGCCGATCTTCCTGCGCCGCGAGGCCAGCGACAGCCTGGAGGACCTGCAGGCCGGCGGCGACCATGCCTTCCGCGCGGCCTACACGGTGGCCGACATGGGCAAGCTCAAGCGCGTGCTCGACGAGTGCATCTTCAGCCTGGTCTACCCGAACGCGCTGGTGCGCGGCATCGCCGAGATGACCCAGGCCACGCTGGCCAGCCAGTTCAAGGACGTGGAGATCGCCTGCGAGTCGCCCTACATCGTGCGCGACCGCATCATCTACGGCGAGCTGTTCAGCCTCATCCCGCTGGAGAGCAACTGGTGCCGCGGCTACATGATGCTGCAGACCGAGGAGCAGCCGCTGATGGGCTTCGTACGCGGCGACAAGACCCACGTGTCCGCCGAGCGCGCGAGCTTCCGCGAGATCAACAACGTGCTGGGCGAGATCACCAACATGATCTGGGGCGCGTTCAAGAACCGCTACGTCGCCTACGAAGCCACCTCGACCGGCCACCTCACCCAGGTGCCGATCATCGTCAACCACCTGCACCGCTACATCTCCTTCGGCTCGGAGGATCCGCAGCTGTGCTTCAAGTACACGCTGTCCGACCGCCAGGGCGGCCAGGCTTCGATCACGGTCTGGCAGCGCTTCGTCTTCAACCTGAACTGGTCGCCGGACAAGTTCAAGGAGAACGAGACCTCGGTCGAGGCGCTTTTCGAATCCGGCGAACTCGAACTCTTCTGATCCCCGCTTTTCAGACAAAGGACCATCCCATGGCACAAGTACTGGTCGTCGACGATTCCAGCACCGTCCGCAACGAAGTCAGCGACTTCCTGACGAAGAACGGCCTGGCCGTCATCACCGCCGTGGACGGCCGCGACGGCCTGACCAAGCTCAAAGGCGACCCCGGCGTGAAGCTGGTGGTCAGCGACGTGAACATGCCCAACATGGACGGCCTGACCATGGCCGAGAAGATCCGGGGCGAGCTGGGCAACGCCGGCGTCAACATCGTGATGCTGACGACCGAGAACACGCCGATCATGAAGGAGCGCGGCAAGGCGGCCGGCATCAAGGGCTGGATCGTGAAGCCCTTCAAGGGCGATGCGGTCATCGCCACCTTCAAGAAGCTGGCCGGGGCCTGATCCTCTTCAGGCGCCTGCGGCGGCCCAGCGGCGCAGCCGCGCCAGGGCCTCGTCCAGCGTGGCCTCGGACTTGGCGAAGCACAGGCGGATGACCTTGCGGTCGTCCCCGTCCCGATAGAAGGCGGAGACGGGGATGGCGGCCACGCCGGCCTCGTGCACCAGCCTCTCGACGAAGGCGCGGTCCCCCTCCTGGCTCAGCGCGCCATATCCCACGCACTGGAAGTAGGTGCCCGCACAGGGCAGCAGCTCGAAGGGCAACCCGCTCAGTGCCGCGCGGAAGGCATCGCGCTTGGCCTGGTAGAACAGCCGCAGCTCGTCATACCAGCGGTCGTTGCGCATGAAGGCCGCCAGTGCCACCTGCGACGGCGCATGCACCGTGAAGACGATGAACTGGTGGGCCTTGCGGAACTCGGCCATCAGCGCGCGCGGCGCCAGGCAGTAGGCGATCTTCCAGCCGGTGACGTGGTAGGTCTTGCCGAAGCTGGAGACCACGAAGCTGCGTTCGGCAAGCTCCGGATACCGGCACAGGCTCTCGTGCCGCGCACCGCCCTCGGCGTCGAACACCATGTGCTCGTAGACCTCGTCGCCCATCAGCACGATGCCGGTGCCGCGCACGAGGGCCGCAAGGGCCTGCATGTCGGCCGCGGTCCACACCGTGCCCGTCGGGTTGTGCGGCGTGTTGAGGACGATCATGCGCGTGCGCGGCGTGATCAGCGCGCGCACCTGCTCCCAGTCCGGGCGGTAATCGGGGAAGTGCAGCTTGGCGTAGACCGGCGTGCCGCCGTTGAGCACGATGCCGGGCACGTAGCTGTCGTAGACCGGCTCGAAGACGATGACCTCGTCGCCCGGACGCACCATGCACGCGATCGCCGTGAAGATGGCCTGGGTCGCGCCGGCCGTCACGGTGATCTCGGCGTCCACGTCGTAGCGTGCGCCGTAGAGCTTGTCGACCTTCTGCGCGATGGCCTCTCGCAGCACCGGCATGCCGGTCATAGGCGCGTACTGGTTGTGGCCGGCGCGCGTGGCTTCGTCCAGGGCTGCCAGCAGTTCGGGCGGCGGCGAGAAGTCCGGGAAGCCCTGCGACAGGTTCATCGCACCATGGCGCTGGGCCATGGCGGTCATCACCGTGAAGATGGTCGTGCCGACCTCGGGCAGGCGAGACGGCGGCAGCGTGAAGGCAGTCATGTCATCGCGGCGTGGCCCGCTCAGCCGGCCAGCTGCGCCCGCATCGCGTCGATCACGGCCTTGTAGTCCTTCTGCCCGAAGATCGCGCTGCCCGCGACGAAGGTGTCCGCGCCGGCATCGGCCACGCGGCGGATGTTGTCGACCTTGATGCCGCCGTCGACCTCCAGGCGGATGTCGCGGCCGGTGCGGTCGATCAGCTTGCGCACCACCTCGGTCTTGCGCAGCGCGCTGTCGATGAAGCTCTGGCCGCCGAAGCCGGGGTTCACGCTCATGATGAGCACCAGGTCCACCTTGTCGATGACCCACTCCAGCACGTCCACCGGCGTGGCCGGGTTGAAGACCAGGCCGGCCTGGCAGCCCTCGGCCTTGATCAATTGCAGCGTGCGGTCCACGTGGGTGCTGGCGTCGGGATGGAAGCTCACCAGGTCCGCGCCGGACTTGGCGAAGGCCTGCGCCAGCGCGTCCACCGGCTGCACCATCAGGTGCACGTCGATGGGCACCTTCTTGCCGTCGGCCGTCTGGGCGTGCGGGCGCAGGGCCTGGCAGATCATCGGGCCGAAGGTCAGGTTGGGGACGTAGTGGTTGTCCATCACGTCGAAGTGGATCCAGTCGGCGCCGGCGGCGATGACGTTGCGCACTTCCTCGCCCAGGCGGGCGAAATCGGCGGACAGGATGCTGGGGGCGATGCGGTAGGTGCGCGGCATGGTGGGGCGGGGCTGGATGAGGGCCGGGCAATTCTAGAGAGGCCGCCCCGCCCCGCTCAGCAGCCCGACCCTCGGCCTCAATAGCCGTCTGTGGACAGCGCCATCAGCCACGGCAGCAGGGTGCTCTTGCGCTGGCGCGCGATGCAGCTGCGCAGCAGGTCGCCGCTGTCGACGTTCTTGGCCACCGCGTAGGCCACCCACTCCACCCAGGTCGGCGTGAACTCCAGCGTGGAGTAGCCGTGGCGCGTGCTGTCGAAGAACTTGATGTGGGGGTTGTTCAGCTGCACGGCCGCCTTGCTCAGGCCGTTGATCAGCCTGGTCTTCTGGTCCGTCGTCATGCCCTGGCTGAGCATCTCCCCGATGTTGGACGAGGTGACCGCAGGGGTCATGAACTCCACGCCGAGCTGGTTGCCGGTGTCGAAGGGATTGAGGTTGCCGTAGTCGCGCTTGACCTGGGCGGCGATGTAGGTGTGCAGGTCGCCGGTGGCGACGACGAAGTTCTTCACCTTGGCTTCGCGCAGCACGTCGGCGATGCGGCGGCGCTCGGCGGCGTAGCCGTCCCAGGCGTCGACGTTGATCGGCGACAGGTTGGTACCCAGGAAGGTCAGCGACAGCTGCCCGAACAGCGTCTGGTTGCCCATCAGCTTCCAGGTGGCGCGTGAAGAGGCCAGGCCTTCTGTCAGCCAGTTCAGCTGGGCGGCGCCCAGCATCGTGCGGTTGGCGTCGTTGTAATTCGTGCAGCCCAGCGGCAGGTAGCGCTGCAGCGCATCGCCTTCGCCGCAGGGGTGGGCGCTGCGGTAGCTGCGGTTCTCGATCATGAACAGGTCCAGCAGGCCGCCGAAGGCGAAGCGGCGGTACTGGCGCAGGAAGTCGTGCGGGTGGGTGGCGCCTTCGTTCAGCGCGACGCGCGCGGGCACGTATTCGCTCCAGGCACGCTGGGCGTCCAGCTTCAGGCGGCGCAGCAGCGCAGGATCGTTGCCGTATTGGGTGTCGGTGGTGAACGGGTGGTCGGGCGCGCCCAGCGTGTCGCGGGCGTAGTCCCAGTAGCAGTCGTTCGATGTCTCGTGGTCGTCAGGGATGCAGATGAAGGTGTGGCGCTCCATCGCGGCCTGCAGGTGCGGGTCGGCACGGTAGGTGCGGTAGATGAAGCGGTAGTCCTGCAGGCCCAGCGACACCAGGCCGCCGGAGGGCAGCACCAGCGTGCGGTCGGCATAGGGCAGGCTCTGGAAACGCGGGTCGCCGGCCGTCTCGTAGATGAAGTCGCCCAGGTGCAGCACGGCGTCCAGGCTGTCGTCCTGGGCCAGCCTGGCCAGCGCGCCGTAGTAGCCGTTGGTGTAGTCCTGGCAGGTCAGCAGGCCGAACTTCAGGCGCGCGGCCTGGGTGCCGGCGGCCGGCGCGGTGCGGGCGCGGCCGGTGCGGCTGACGGTGGCGTCGTAGACGAAGCGGTACCAGTAGGTGGTGGCCGGCGCGAGGTGGCCGTCGAGGTCCAGCTTCACCGTGTAGTCGGCCGACGCACCGATGCGCGAAGGCTCCACGCGGGCCTGCAGCACCAGGTCGGCGAAGGCGGCGTCGCGCGCCACCTGCAGGTACAGCGGCTCGGTGCTCTTCCACGCGCCGGGTGCGATGTGGGTCCACAGCACGACGCCGCCGGGCGTGGGGTCGGCCGAGGAGACCGACAGGTCGAACACGCGCGCCGAATCGCGCGACAGCAGGTTCGCGTCGATGGGCAGGGTGCCGGGGCTCCAGTCTGCGGCCTGGGCCCAGGTGACGAGGAACGGGGAACCGATGCCGGCGGCGAGGGTCTGCAGGAGCTTGCGGCGATTCATCATGGCGGGTCTCGTGGCGGAAGGGCTGGGATGGCCCGCGACCCTAGAGGCCGTCGATGACAGGGCCTTGAAGCCGCGCATCGCCGGCCCCCTGCCTAGAATGGACCGCAATCCACCCAGCCCCGCATGCCCATGGCCAAGCCCGAATTCACCGTCTCGGTGACGACGCAGTACCTGCCGGAGCAGTCCAGCCACGAGCAGCCGCTCTACGCCTTCGCCTACACCATCACCATCCGCAACACCGGCGACGTGCCGGGGCAACTGATCGGCCGCCACTGGCAGATCACCGACAGCAGCGGCCACGAGGAGGAAGTGCGCGGCCTGGGGGTGGTCGGCCACCAGCCGCTGCTGCAGCCGGGCGAGCAGTTCGAATACACCAGCTGGACCCAGCTGGGCACGCCGATGGGGCAGATGCGCGGCACCTTCTTCTGCGTCACCGACCAGATGCACCCCTTCGAGACGCCCATCCCCGCCTTCCACCTGAGCCTGCAGCAGGCGCTGCACTGAGCTGAGATCCCCGATTTGGCAGGGCCCTTCTCCTTCCTGCGGCGCAAGGCCGCGCCCGCGCTTCAAGGCTGGGACCTGACGGGCCTGCTCACGGCGGCCGACCCCAAGGCCGAGCCCACCCAGCGTCACCTCTGGCTGGTGCGCCTGATGGACTGGCTGAGGCATGCGCCCACCAGTGCCCAGGCCTATGCCGCCGATACGCCCCTGCCGGTGCTGCGGCTGCGCCAGTTCCTCAAGGTGCTGGACCAGCATCCCGAGCACCGCGAGCGCGTCGTCGCGCTGCTGGCCGCCGTCTGGACCGAGCTCGACGCCACCGCGCTGTGGGCCGACTTCGGCTTCACGCCGCGCGCGGCCTTCATGGACGAGCTGCTGGACCGCCTGCGCGTGCGCCTGCTGCCGGCCTCGCCCGATACCACCGATCTGGCCGAGCTGTTCTTCCTGCTCTTCCGCGCCGGCGATGCCGAATGGCTGCACGCGCTGGACGAGGCCACGCTGGCGGACCTGGCGCGGCTGCTGCGCGAGGCGGTGGCGCTCGCCCCCGTGCGCAAGGCCGACGCCGCGCTGGGCTGGCGGGCCAGCCTCTACGATGCGATCACCGTGCTGACCAGCCAGATCCGCGCCGCCGGCCTGTCCAGCGACCTGCGCCGGCGCATCGACCCCAAGCTGCTGGTGGACCGGCCCTTCAAGCAGCTGGCCCGCGCCAGCGAGCAGCTGCTGGAGGCCATCGAAGGCGCCGGCCCAGAGCCCGCCGAGGCGCAGCGCGCCGCCGTGATGCGCGAGGCCCAGTACCTGCGCGCCCTGCTCGACGCCTGCCGCCGCGCCGCGGATTCGGTGCACGAGCACCTGGAGGAGTACGGCGTCTCGGTGGACATCGTCTTCCGCGTGGACCAGCTGCACAAGCGCGCGCAGCGCGTGGAGGCCCTGCTCGATGTGGTGCTGTCCGAGGCGCCGGCGGCCGAGCTCGCGCGCGTGGTCGCCGACCTGGTGGACCACGCCCAGCGCCGGCGCAGCATCCGCGCGCTCTTCACCCAGCACTACTCGATGCTCGCGCGCAAGGTGGCCGAGCGCAGCGCCGAGACCGGCGAGCACTACATCACCCGCAGCCGCGAGGAGTACCGCCTGATGCTGGAGCGCGCCACCGGCGGCGGCGCGGTGCTGGCGGCCACCACCTTCGCCAAGTTCGCCATCCTGGCGCTGGGCCTGTCGGCCTTCTGGGCCGGCTTCGGCGCGGGGCTGAACTACGCGCTGAGCTTCGTCTTCATCCACCTGATGCACTGGACGGTGGCGACCAAGCAGCCGGCGATGACCGCGCCGGCGATGGTCGACAAGCTGCAGGACCTCAGCCACGACGAGGCGGTGGAGGGCTTCGTCGACGAGGTGGCCCACCTGATGCGCTCGCAGGTGGCCGGCATCCTGGGCAATCTGCTGGCGGTGGCACCCCTGGTGATCCTGGTGCAGTGGGCCACCAAGGCGGTGGGCCATCCGCTGGTGGGCGCGCACGACTCCGGGCACGTGCTGCATGCCCTCACCTTCCTCGGCCCGACCCTGTTCTATGCCGCCTTCACCGGCGTGCTGCTCTTCCTGTCCAGCCAGATCGCCGGCTGGGCCGAGAACGCCTTCGTGCTGCACCGGCTGGAGAGCGCGCTGCGCCACCACCCGAAGCTGGTGGCGCGCTTCGGCGCGGCACGCGCGGACGCCTGGGCCGGCTGGTGGCGGCGCAACGTCTCGGGCCTGGCGGCCAACATCTCGCTGGGCCTGATGCTGGGGCTGGTGCCGGCCGTCGCCGGCTTCTTCGCACTGCCGCTGGACGTGCGCCACGTCACCCTGTCCACCGGCCAGATCGCGGCGGCGCTGGGCTATTACGGCAGCCCCGTGCTGGCCGAGCCGGCGTTCTGGTGGTGCGTGGCGGCGATCCCCTTCACGGGGCTGCTGAACGTGGGCGTGAGCTTCTATTGCGCGTTCAGGCTGGCCTTGCGCGCGCGCGGTGTGCGCGTCAGTGACCGCAAGCGGGTCTACGCGGCCATCCGCCGGCGCATCCGGACGCAGCCCATGAGCTTCTTCCGCCCGCCGCGCTGAAGGTGTTCAGGCCAGCGCATCTCGCGCGGCCTCCAGGTCCTTCCAGAACCTGGCGTCCTGCGAGCTCGCATAGTTGATGCGCATCAGCGTGCTCGGCCGCCGCGCGGAGAAGAAGAGGTGGCCGGGCGCCACCAGCCAGCCCCGGTCCAGCATCGCGTGGGCCAGGCGCTCGGTGTCCACGCCGGTGTCCACCCAGCCGAACAGCCCCTGGGGCGCCGCGGCGAAGCGGCAGCCCGCGCGCTGGGCCAGCGCGACCACCCGGTGGCGCGCGGCGTCCAGGCGCTGCATCACGCGCTCGGCATGGCGGCGCAGCTGGCCCTGCTCCAGGCAGACGGCCACCGCCTGCTCCAGCGGCGAGGGCGTGGTCAGCATGGTCATCAGCTTGGTGTCGATGAGGCTGTCCACCAGTTCGTCCGGCACGGCGAGGTAGCCGATGCGCCAGGCCGGCGCCAGGATCTTGGAGAAGCCACCCGCCACCAAGGTGCGCTGCAGGCCGTCCAGCACCGCGATGCGCGTGGCGTGCGGCGGCGCCAGCCAGGCGTAGATGTCGTCCTCCAGCACGCGGAAGCCGTATTGCGCGGCCAGGCCCAGCACCGCATGCGCACTGCGCGGCGAAAGCATGCCGCTGGTCGGGTTGTGCAGCACGGACACCGTGACGTAGAGCTTGGGCGCGTGCTCGCGGGCCATGCGCTCCATCACCTGCAGGTCCGGGCCATCGGGGCCGCGCGGCACGCCCAGCACGCGCATGCCCAGCAGGGCCAGGCGGGCGAACTCCACCGTCCAGCCCGGCTCGTCGACCAGCACCGCATCGCCCGGCTGCAGCAGCGTGCGGCAGGCCAGGTCCAGCGCCTGGGTCGCGCCGGTGGTGGTGAGGATCTGGCGCGGCGCGGCTTGCAGGCCGAAGTCCTGCAGGCGCTGCGACAAGGCCGTGCGCAGCCGCGCGTCGCCGGCGGGCTCGCCATAGCTCAGTGCCAGCGGCGCGAGGCGCTCGCCGGCGGTCACCCGGCGCAAGGCGGCGCCGAGCATCTCGGCGTCCAGCCAGTCCGACGGCAGGGTGCCCTGGCCGGGCGAAGGACGCAGGCCCGGCGCGCCCAGCATGCTGCGGATCAGCCCGGCCGCATTGACCGGCGCGACGCGCGCGGCCTGCGCCTGCGCACGCGTGAAGGCGCGCGCGCCGGACGGTGCGTCGGCCTCGTCCGCAGGCCCCGTGGCCGAGCGTTCGCGCACGAAGAAGCCTCGCTGGCGATGTGCCTCCACCAGGCCGCGCGCCAGCAGCAGGTCGTAGGCCGCGACGACGGTCGACGGGCTCACGCCGTGCGCCTGGGCGCAGCCGCGCACCGAGGGCAGGCGGGCACCGGGCAGCAGCAGGCGCTGCTCGATGCGCTGGGCGAAGCGGGAGGCGAGCTGTTCGCTGAGCGTCTGCGCGCCGGCGCGCACCAGGGTGGCAGGGGGAGCGGTATCCATGGGTGTATCGCCGGGATGATCAACACAGATCGGTCTTTCGTGCAGCCATCTGTACTGCTCATGTACTGATTGCGGCGCCTAGAGTGCCACAAACACGAGGACGCCGCCATGCCCACCACCCGCCCCGCTCCCTTTCGCCTGTCCGCACGCAGCGCGCTGCTCAACGCCTCCCCGATCCGCGAGCTGCTGAAGGTGGTCGAGCAGCCTGGCGTGCTGTCGCTGGCCGGCGGGCTGCCGCCCGCGGATGCCTTTCCGATGGTGGCCGTGCGGGACGCGGCAGGACGCCTGCTGTCGCGCCCTGCCGGCCGCGTGGCGTTGCAGTACGGGCCCAGCGAGGGCCATCGCCCGCTGCGCGAATGGGTGGCCGCCCACCTGCGCGCGCGCGGCGTGCCGGCGCAGGCCGAGCACGTCCTCATCACCACCGGTTCGCAACAGGCGCTGGAGCTGGTGGGCAAGGTGCTGATCGACCCGGGCTCCATCGTGCTGGTGGAGTCCCCCACCTACCTCGGCGCGCTGCAGGCCTTCGCCCCCTGCGCGCCGGACTTCCGCACGCTGGAAGCCGACGATCAGGGGCCGCTGCCGTCGTCGCTGGCCTCGCATCCACAGGCGCGGCTGGCCTACCTCGTGCCCAGCTTCCAGAACCCCTGCGGCCTCAGCCTGGGCGGCGCCCGGCGCGAGGAACTGGTCCAGGCCGCGTCCGCCGCGGGCGTGCCGCTGCTGGAGGACGACCCCTATGGCGAGCTGTGGCTGGACGCGCCGCCGCCCGCGCCGCTGGCCGCGCGCTGGAGCGAGGGGACCATCCACCTCGGCTCCTTCTCGAAGATGCTGGCGCCGGGCCTGCGCGTGGGCTGGCTGCTGGCGCCGCCCGCCGTCTTCCCCAAGCTGCTGCAGGCCAAGCAGGCAGCCGACCTGCACACGCCCAGCCTGTCGCAGCACCTGATCGCCCAACTGCTGCTGGAGGACGGCTTCGACCTCGACGGCCACCTGCAAGGGCTGCGCGACCGCCTGCGCCGCTCGCGCGATGCGATGCAGGCCGCGCTGCTGCGCCACGTCGGTGACCTCGCGCACTGGCGGCGGCCGGCCGGCGGCATGTTCTTCTGGCTGGAGCTGGCGCAGCCGCTGGATACCCTGGCGCTGCTGCCCCAGGCCGTGCGCGAGGGCGTGGCCTACGTGCCGGGAGCGGCCTTCTATGCGGCGCAGCCGCAGCCGCACACGCTGCGGCTGTCCTTCGCCACGCTGGCACCGGAGCAGATCGAGGAAGCGGTGATGAAGCTGGGCCGCGTGCTGCGGGCGGCGGGCATGCAGGCGCCGGCCGCACGCGAGATGCTGGCCTGCCCGGTCTGAGCAGGCGCGGA
>SCTQ01000328.1 GCA_004322345.1 Aquabacterium sp.
GTGTCGGCGATGAAGCAGATCGCGCAGAAGATCGGGATCATCGACGACATCGCGTACCAGACGAACCTGCTGGCGCTGAATGCCGCCATCGAGGCCGCGCGTGCGGGCGAGCACGGCAAGGGCTTCGCGGTGGTGGCTGCCGAGGTGCGCAAGCTGGCCGAGCGCAGCCAGGTGGCGGCGCAGGAGATCGGCACCGTGGCCAGCTCCAGCGTCGAGCTGGCCGAGCGCGCGGGCAAGCTGCTCGACGAGATGGTGCCCAGCATCCGCAAGACATCCGACCTGGTGCAGGAGATCTCGGCCGCATCGCAGGAGCAATCGTCCGGCGTCAACCAGATCAACAGTGCCGTCGGCCAGCTGAGCACGACCACGCAGCAGAACGCTTCCAGCTCCGAGCAGCTGGCAGCCACGGCGGAGGAAATGAGCGCCCAGGCCGAGCTTCTGCAGCAGAGCATGGCCTTCTTCAGGCTCGGCTCCACGGGTCCTGCGCAGCAGGTCGCGCGCGCCGGTGGCCGATCCAGCGCCCGCAAGCCGCCGACGCCGGCGCGCAGGGCCGCGCGCGGCGCGCCGGCCGCGCTGGCCGCAAACCTGGCCTTCGCCGGCGGGGGCGGCGATCACGTAGACGAATCGGACTTCGCCCGCTTCTGAGCGGAAAAGCGAGCCGCACAAAAGGAAAACGAACATGAACTCTTCGAGCATTGCATTCCGCCTGGGCATGGGCTTCGCTTCCGTGATCCTGCTGGCTCTGGTGCCGCTGGCCGCGGCGCTGGCTGGCGTGGCTGCCTGGGGCATCGCGCTGGCGGCCGTGGTGGCGATCGCGGTGGGGGCGGCCATCGCCTGGTCCGCGGTGCGCAGCATCACGCGGCCCTTGAACCGCGCGTTGCTGGCCGCCCAGAACCTGGCGGCGGGGAAGCTGGACGGCGCCCCCGCGCGCTACATGGCCGCAGATGAGCTGGGCCAGCTGCAGAAGGCGCAGGAGGCGATGCGCGACATGCTCAAGACGGTGATCGCAGAGATCGGCCGCATGTCGCGCGAGCATGACGCGGGCGACATCGACGTCGTCATCGACACCAGCCGCTTCGAAGGCGAGCTGCGCACCATGGCGCACGGCGTCAACCAGATGGTGGCCGGGCACATCGCCGTGAAGAAGAAGGCGATGGCCTGCGTGGCCGAGTTCGGGCGTGGCAACTTCGCCGCCCAGCTGGAAATCTTCCCCGGCAAGAAGGCCTTCATCAACGAGATCGTGGAGCAGGTGCGCGGCAACCTGGTCGGCCTGATCGCCGAGATGAACCGCATGTCGGCCGAGCACGACAAGGGCGACATCGACGTCGTCATCGACGCGGCCCGCTTCGACGGCGATTTCCGCACCATGGCCCATGGCATCAACCAGATGGTCGCCGGCCACATCGCGGTGAAGAAGAAGGCCATGGCCTGCGTGGCCGAGTTCGGGCAGGGCAACTTCGACGCACCGCTGGAGAGCTTCCCGGGCAAGAAGAGCTTCATCAACGACACCATCGAGCAGGTGCGCCGCAACCTGAAAGCCCTGGCCGAGGACACCGAGACCCTGATCGCGGCCGCCGAGGCCGGCCGCCTGGACGTGCGTGCCGACGTATCGCAGCACTATGGCGGGTTCCGCCGCATCGTGCATGGCATCAACGCCACGCTGGATGCCGTCATCGGTCCGGTGAACGAGGCCGGCCGCGTGCTCAAGGCGATGGAACTCGGCGACCTGACGCAATCCGCCTCGCTGCATTGCCAGGGGCAGCTCAGGGATCTGTGCCAGAGCGTGAACGCCAGCGTGGCCAAGCTGGCCCAGGTGGTCAACGAGGTCAACGGTGGCGCCGAGTCGCTGGCCGCGGCCTCCGACCAGGTCAGCGCGACCGCGCAGGCGCTGTCCCAGGCCGCAAGCGAGCAGGCCGCGGGCGCCGACGAGACGAGCGCTTCCATCGAGCAGATGACGGCGTCCATCGCGCAGAACACCGAGAACGCGAAGATCACCGACAGCATGGCCGCCAAGGCCGCCGCCGAAGCCGCCGAGGGTGGCGAAGCGGTGAGGGCGACGGTGTCGGCGATGAAGCAGATCGCGCAGAAGATCGGGATCATCGACGACATCGCGTACCAGACGAACCTGCTGGCGCTGAATGCCGCCATCGAGGCCGCGCGTGCGGGCGAGCACGGCAAG
>SCTQ01000329.1 GCA_004322345.1 Aquabacterium sp.
CCGCGCCCGCTGGATGCGGCCATCGTCTTCGCCCCGGCCGGCGAGCTGGTGCCGCGCGCGCTGGCGGCCGTGCGCAAGGGTGGACGCGTGGTCTGCGGCGGCATCCACATGAGCGACATCCCCTCCTTCCCCTACAGCCTGCTGTGGGGCGAGCGCCAGCTGGTGTCGGTGGCCAACCTGACGCGGCGCGACGGGCGCGACTTCCTGCACCTGGCGGCCACCCTTCCGCTGCGCGTGGAGATCACCCCTTATCCGCTGGCCCGGGCCAACGAGGCCCTGGACGACCTGCGCGCCGGGCGGCTGCGCGGCGCTGCCGTGCTGCAGCCCTGAGGCTCACCAGCCGCGGCGGCGACGCACGGCCTTCTCGGCCTCCACCGCGGCGAAGACCAGGCCGGCACAGGCCAGGCACAGCAGCAGCTCGGGCAGCGCCAGCGCCTGGGTGCGGAAGACGGCCTGCAGCGGCGGCAGGTAGATGGTTGCCATCTGCACCCCGGCGGCCAGCGCGACAGCCAGCAGCAGCGGCCGGTTCGCAGGCCGGCCACGGGCGAAGGCCGAGGCGCGCTCCGAGCGGATGGCCAGCACGTGCGACAGCTGGCACAGCGTCAGCACCGTGAACACCATGGTCTGGCCGTGCGCCATGCCGGTGTGCAGCGTCCAGGCCTGCACGCCCAGGCACAGGCCGGCGATGAGCAGCCCCACCCACAGCGTGTGCTGCCACAGGCCGTGGGCGAAGACGCTCTCGCCCGCGGGCCGCGGCGGCCGGCGCATCACGTCGTCCTCCGCCGGTTCGGCGGCCAGGGCCAGGCCGGGCAGGCCGTCGGTGACCAGGTTGACCATCAGGATGTGGACGGGCAGCAGGGGAATCGGCAGGCCCACCAGCGGCGCCAGGAAGATGGTCCATACCTCGCCGGAGTTGCCGCTGAGCGCGTAGCGCACGAACTTGCGCACGTTGTCGAAGATGCGCCGGCCCTCGCGCACGGCGGCGACGATGGTGGAGAAGTCGTCGTCCAGCAGCACCAGGCCGGAAGCCTCGCGCGCCACGTCGGTGCCGCCGCGGCCCATGGCCACGCCGATATCGGCCTGCTTCAGCGCGGGCGCGTCGTTGACGCCGTCGCCGGTCATGGCGACGAACTGCCCGCCGGCCTGCAACGCCTGCACGATGCGGATCTTCTGCTCGGGGCTGACGCGCGCGTAGACGCGGCAGCGCGACACGGCAGCCGACAGCGCGGCCTCGTCCATCGCCGACAGCTCGTTGCCGGTCAGCGCGCGCGCCCGGGTGTCCTCAGCCGCGACGATGCCCAGCTCGCGCGCGATGGCCAGCGCGGTGGCCGGATGGTCCCCGGTGATCATCACCGGCACGATGCCGGCACGCAGGCAGTCGGCGACGGCCTCGCGCACGCCGTCGCGCGGCGGGTCGGCCAGCGCGACCAGGCCCAGCAGCTGCAGCCCGGACTCGGCCTGCTCCGCAGGCAGGTGCGCGGGCGACGCGTCCCAGCGGCGGCCGGCCAGCGCGAGCACGCGCATGCCCTGGGCGGCCAGGCGTGCGGCGGCCTGGCGTGCCTGCTCGACCGCGGGATCGCCCCAGCCACCGGCACAGCGCGCCAGCACGGCCTCGGGCGCGCCCTTGGTGCAGGCAAGCCAGCCGGTGCCGTCGCGATGCAGCGTGGTCATGCAGCGGCGCGCGGCGTCGAAAGGCCATTCGTGCACGCGCGGGCGCGCCGCGGCCGAACGCGCCGCATCGATGCCAGCCTCGGCAGCGGCCTCGGCCAGTGCGGTCTCGGTCGGGTCGCCGCTCCAGCCGCCGCGGCCGTCGGGCTGGGCGTCGTTGCACAGCGCCGCGGCCTCCCAGAGCGCGGACGCATCGACGCCGGCAGCGGCCTGCCGGGTCTGCACGCGCATGCGGTTGCAGGTCAGCGTGCCGGTCTTGTCGGTGCAGATCACGCTGACGGATCCCAGTGTCTCCACCGATGGCAAGTTGCGCACCAGTGCCTGTGCCTGCGCCATGCGCCGCGCACCCAGCGCGAGCAGCACGGCGACCACTGCGGGCAGCGCCTCGGGCAGTGCGGCCACGGCCAGGCTGATGGCGGTCACGGCCATGGGCAGCAGCGGCTCGCCACGCAGCCAGCCGAGCAGGAAGACCACCAGGCAGATGGCCAGCACCACCACCGACAGGCGCCGGCCGAATGCCGCCAGGCGCTGCTGCAGCGGCGTGTCGCGGCGCTGCGCGCGCTCCAGCAGGCCGGCCACGCGGCCCAGCTCGGTCTGCATGCCGGTGGCCACCACCAGGCCGCTGGCCCGCCCATGCGTGACGAGCGTGCCCTTCCAGGCCATGTTGTGGCGGTCGCCCAACGCGTGGTCGCCGCCGGGCAGATGAGGCAGCGCGGCCTCGTGCTTGTCGGCACCGGCGGACTCGCCGGTCAGCGCGGATTCGTCCACGCGCAGCTGGGCCACCGCATGCAGGCGCAGGTCCGCGGGCACCAGGTTGCCGGCCTCCAGCAGCACCACGTCGCCGGGCACGAGCTGCTCGACCTGCACCCGCTGCGCACCGCCGCCGCGGCGCACCGTCGCATGGCCGGCGGCCAGGCCGCGCAGGGCCTGCAAGGCGCGATCGCCACGCCATTGCTGGACGACGCCCACGCCGGCATTGAGCAGCACGATGACGACGATGACCGCGGCATCCACGTGCTCGCCCAGCGCGGCGGACACCGCGGCCGCAGCCAGCAGCAGCAGGATCATCACGTCCTGGAACTGGCGCAGCAGCATGCGGCCCACGCTGTCCGCGGCCTGCTCGTGCAGGCGGTTGGGGCCGTGGCGCTGCAGCCGCGCGGCGGCCTCGCCTGCGCTCAGGCCGTCGCGGGCATGGGTGCCCAGTGCACCCGCCACCGCCTCGACCGTGTGCAGGTGCGGCGCGGCCTGCGGCTGCGGCGCTGCCATCACACCAGCTCGACGCTGTCGCGGTAGTCCGGCACGCGGCAGTCCCAGCCCAGGCGCTCGCGCGCGGCCAGGCGCAGCGCGTCGGCGGCCAGCGGCTCGCCGTGGGTCACGAAGACCTGCGACGGCGCCGCGGGCATGGCGCCCATCCAGGCCAGCAGGCCTTCGCGGTCGGCGTGGCCGGACAGCCCGGGCAGTTCAACCACCTCCGCCCGCACCGGCACGTATTCGCCGTGGATCTTCACGGCCGGCGCGCCGTGCACCAGCGCCGCGCCGCGCGTGCCCTGGGCCTGGAAGCCGGTGAAGACGATGGCGTTGCGCGCATCCGGCGCATAGGCCTTGAGGTGGTGCAGCACCCGCCCGCCGGTGGCCATGCCGCTGGCGGACACGATCACCGAAGGCCAGCGCAGGTGGTTCAGCCGCTCGGATTCCTCCACCGTGGCGACGATGCGCACCGCGCCGAAGGCGGCCTCGCAGTCCTGCGGGCTCAGGCGGTGCTCGGCATGGTGGCGGGCGTACAGCCGCGTGGCCTCGGCCGCCATCGGGCTGTTGAGGTAGATGGGCAGGTCGGGGATGCGACCGGCCTGCTTGAGCCGGGCCAGCGCATGCAGCAGGGCCTGGGCCCGGCCCACCGCGAAGGCGGGCACGACCACGACGCCGCCACGCGCGGATGTGCGCTGGACCACCTGGGCCAGGGCCTCCAGCGGGTCCTCCCGCGGATGCTCGCGGTCGCCGTAGGTGGACTCCACGACCAGCACGTCGGCGGCAGCCGGCGCTGCGGGCGGGGGCATCAGCAGGTCGTCGCCGCGGCCCAGGTCGCCGGAGAACAGCAGCGTGCGCCCGCCCCACTCCAGGTAGAGGCTGGCCGCACCCAGCAGGTGGCCGGCCGGCGCGAAGCGCAGCTTCAGGCCCGGCACCGGCTCGACCGGCTGGTCCCAGGCGTGCGGCACGAAGCGGTCCAGTGCGGCGCGCGCCTGTTCCTCGGTGTACAGCGGCAAGGCGGGATGGTGGCGCGAGTAGCCGTGGCGGTTGGCGAACTCGGCCTCCTCCTCCAGCAGACGGCCGGAGTCGGGCAGCAGCAGGCCGCAGAGGTCGCGCGTGCAAGCGGTGGCATGCACCGGCCCGCGGAAGCCCTGGGCCACCAGGCGTGGCAGGTAGCCGCTGTGGTCCAGGTGGGCATGGGTCAGCACGACGGCATCGACCTCGCGCGCCGGCAGCGGCATCGGCTCCCAGTTGCGCAGGCGCAGCTGCTTGAGGCCCTGGAACAGGCCGCAGTCCACCAGCACGCGCGCGCCCGCGTGCTCCACGAGATAGCGGGAGCCGGTCACCGTGCCGGTTCCTCCCAGGAATGTCAGTCGCACGCCGTCCCCTCGCTTGATCGTTGGCCTGCCGGCAGGTTAGGCGGCTCGCCGTGGACCGGCCTTGACGCCGCGCAAGCCCGCCGGCCGTCCATATGCCCGCGCGGCGCGAGCACTGCATTGACCTGGAGCAAGGCCGCCGCCCGACGTGTCCCCAGAATCGGCCGCGCCTGGCCTGCCGGGCGAGGAGCCCGCCATGCATGCACCACCCGCCCCCTCCGATGAGCAAGCCGCCGCCTGGCCCGGCACGCCGGTCGAGGTGCTGGACGCCTGCCACCGCGAGATCGTCCACACGTTGCAGGACTTGCGCGCACTGGTGCTCCATGTCGGCAGCACGGGGCTGGACGAGTCCTCGCGGGAGACCGCACGGCGCATCCACCTCTTCCTGAGCACGGACGCCGTACGCCACCACCAGGACGAGGAGCGCCACGTCTTCCCGGTCCTGCTGCGCCAGCACGACCCCCTGCTGGCGCACCAGGTGCAGCAGCTGCAGGACCAGCATGGCCGGCTGGAAGCCGCCTGGCTGGAACTGGCGCCGCTGCTGGACGCCGCCGCACGCGGCCATCGCTGGCGCGACATCGGCGACGTCGCCGCACGCGTGGACCACTACACCGCGCTCTACCTCGAGCACGTCGCACTGGAGGAGACGGAGGTCTATCCGCACGCCCGCGGCCTGCTGGACGGCGAGGACCTGCAGCGCATGCGCAACGACATGAGCCTGCGGCGACGCCGGCTGAACCCGGGCGAGGACGAGGAGGCTTGACCCAGCTCAAGCAGCCGGCCGTTGCGCCGCCTATGGTCCGGGGGTGTGAAGACACCCGACGGGAGACGCCCCATGAGCATCCGCAATGACACGACGCAAGCCGGCATGCAGGCCGCGCGGCAGGCCCTGCTGAACCAGCGGGCCGACCTGGCGCTGGAGATCCTGTCGCTGCGCGAGCGCCTGTCCCAGGCGGCGCAGGGCATGCCGGAGGCCACCTCGGGCGGCTCCGCGAGCGCCGCGCTGGGCGCCGAAGAAGACGATTGCGTCTCGCGCCTGCAACACGCCCAGGCCGAGTTGGAAGCCGTGCTGGCCGCGCTGCAGCGGCAGGACGACGGCTGCTGGGGCGAGTGCACGCTGTGCGGCGAGGCGATCGCCGCCGCGCGGCTGCAGGCGATGCCGTCGGCTGCGCTGTGCCTGGCCTGCCAGCAGGACATCGAGCGGCGCGGGCAGCGGCCGGCCTGAGCCCGCCGCCCGCCGGCGGGCTTCAGCCCACGCGCACCGGCACGAAGATCCGGTTGCCGTCGCGCTGGATCAGCAGCGCCACCGACTTGTCGGACTTGGCCACCGCGGCGCGCACCTGCTCGATGCTCTTCACCGGCGTGCCGTTGACGGCCACCAGCACGTCGCCGGGCTGCACCCCCGCCATCGCGGCCGGGCCGCTGGCGTCCTGCACCAGCAGGCCGGCCTCGACACCGGCGGCTTCCTGCTCCTGCGGCTGCAACGGGCGCAGCGCCAGGCCCAGGCGGGCCTTGCCGGCAGCCTGGTCGGCGCTGGCGACCTCGGCCTTCTTGTCGGCTGCATCGGCCAGGCGGGCGCTGATCTCCTCACGCCTGCCCTGGCGCCAGACCTCCAGCGTGATCTTCTCGCCCGGCTTGGCCGAGCCGATCAGCGCCGGCAGGTCGGCCGAGGACACGATGGGCTGTCCGTCCACCTTGCGGATCACGTCGCCGGGCTTGAGCCCGGCCTTCTCCGCCGGGCCGCCGCGCTCGACGCCGGCCACCAGCGCGCCTTCGGGCTTGTCCAGCTTGAAGGAGTCCGCCAGGGTCTGGTTGACCTCCTGGATCGCCACGCCCAGGCGCGCATGAGTCGC
Organism: Aquabacterium sp.; assembly: GCA_004322345.1. Classification (GTDB taxonomy): domain Bacteria; phylum Pseudomonadota; class Gammaproteobacteria; order Burkholderiales; family Burkholderiaceae_C; genus Aquabacterium. Next base: position 6,143 of record SCTQ01000329.1, read on the forward strand.
GCGGCCCGTGGCCACGATCTGGTCCTTCACGCGCGTGGCCAGTTCGATCGGGATGGAGAAGGACAGTCCCTGGTAGCCGCCGGTGCGGCTGAAGATCTGCGAGTTGATGCCCACCACCTCGCCGCGCGAGTTGAACAGCGGCCCGCCCGAGTTGCCCGGGTTCACCGCCACGTCGGTCTGGATGAAGGGCACCAGGCTGTCGTCGGGCAGCGAGCGGCCCTTGGCGCTGACCACGCCCGCGGTCACGCTGTTCTCGAAGCCGAAGGGCGAGCCGATGGCCAGCACCCATTCGCCGACCTGCAGGTCCTTCGCATTGCCCAGCGGCGCGGTGGGCAGGTTCTTCGCATCGATCTTCAGCACCGCGACGTCGGTCTTCGGATCGACGCCCAGCACCTTGGCCTGGAACTCGCGCCGGTCGGTCAGCTTGACGGTCACGTCCTTGGCATCGGCCACGACGTGGGCGTTGGTGAGGATCAGGCCATTGGCATCGACGATGAAGCCCGAGCCCTGGCCGCGGATGATCTGGTCACGCGGCATGCCGCCATTGGGCATGCCAGGCATGCCAGGCATGCCGAAGCGGCGGAAGAACTGGAAGAAGGGATCGTCCGGGTCGATGCCCTGGAAGCCGCGCTGCTGCACGCCCGCATCCTCGTTGGAGGCCTTGCGCACGCCGCTGACGCTGATGTTGACGACGGCCGGGCCGAAGCGGCGCGCGATCTGCGCGAAGTCCGGCGGCGTGGCGACGCCGACGGCCGGCGCGGGGCTCGCCGCAGTGGCCGCCACCGTCGCGGCGGGCGCGGCCGAGGTCGCGGCGGCATGCGCGAGCCGGCTTTCGACGAAGCCGGCACCGGCTCCGCCGATCACCCCCGCGGCCAGCAGCGACAGCACGAGGCGGGAAGGCAGCATCGAGATGGTTTTCATCGGGATCCTCGCTTGAGAGGCATGTTGAACATGCGCCCAATGTCGAGGGGGAGGCTTAGGCCACACTTAACCGGGCGCCCGGGCCGGACTCCGCCCGAAACTCCGCCAGCCCCTGCGCATACGGATCCAGCGCGTCCTCCGCCCTGTCCAACTGCAGCCCCGCCACCGCCGCGAAGCGCTGCGGCGTGACCTGCCCCTGGGTCATCAGTTCGTCCACCAGCGCCAGCAGCGCGCCGCGATGGGTCTGGATCAGCCTGGTGGCGCGTGCGTGCTCGGCCTGGAGCAGGGCCTCGACCGGCGCATTGGTGGCGTCGACGTCGGTGCACACGTTGTCCTCGCTGTTGACGGACACGTCGCTGCGGCCGATGCGCGCGCCGTGGCCCAGGTGGCGCACCATGCGCGCCGCCGTCTCGGTGGCCTTGCGCAGATCGCTCTCCGCGCCGCTGGAGCTCAGCCCGGGCCCGAAGACGAGCAACTCGGCCGCGCGGCCGGCCAGGCTGGTGCAGACGGAGTCAAGCAGGTTGCGGCGCGACCAGACCTTGCGCGAGGTGTAGGTGTTGTAGCCGCCCTCGAAGCTGGCCACGTGGATCT
>SCTQ01000330.1 GCA_004322345.1 Aquabacterium sp.
GGCCGATCAGCGCACGCGCGGCGCTCACGCCCAGGTGTTGCCACAGCTCGCCGCTGACGGCCAGGCGCCAGAAGGCCTGGATGACGGACCAGGGTTCGGGCAGCACGCGGGTGGACAGCCAGCCGAAGCGGGAGGAGGCCTCCCACAGCAGCATCAGCGCCGCCGGCACCAGCCAGGGCAGGGCACGGCGCAGCGGCGCCGGCAGCGTGAAGCTGCGTTCGCTCATGGGCGTTCTCCTGCGCCGGGCTCAGCTGGCCGAGGCCTGTACCTGGGCCTTCTCGCCGGGCACGTAGGAGTTGGCGACGATCTCGCCGAAGGGGCCGGTCAGCGTGCGCCCGGGCAGGCTCTTCTGCAGCTCGACGGGCAGCAGCGGGAAGACCAGCTCGGCGAAGCGGTGCGCTTCCTCCAGGTGCGGATAGCCGGACAGGATGAAGTACTCCAGGCCGATGTCCGCGTACTCCTTGATGCGCGCGGCCACCTGCTCGGGGCTGCCCACCAGCGCGGTGCCGGCGCCGCCGCGCACCAGGCCGACGCCGGCCCACAGGTTGGGCGCGATCTCCAGGCCGTCGCGCGGGTTCTTCGGGTTGAACTTGCCCCCGTGCAGCTCGGCCATGCGGCGCTGCCCGACCGAATCCATCGATGCGAACTTCTTCTGGGCGGCGGCGACGGTGCCTTCGTCCAGGTGCGAGATCAGCTCGCCGGCTGCGCGCCAGGCCTCTTCCTCGGTCTCGCGCACGATCACGTGCAGGCGGATGCCGAAGCTCAGCGTGCGGTTGTATTTCTCGGCGCGCTGGCGGATGTCGGCGACCTTCTTGGCCACCTCGGCCGGGGCCTCGCCCCAGGTCAGGTAGGTGTCCAGCTGCGCGGCGGCCAGCTCGTGGGCGGCTTGCGACGAGCCGCCGAAGAACAGCGGCGGATAGGGGCGCTGCAGTGGCGGATAGAGCAGCTTGCCGGCCTTGACCTGCAGGTGCTTGCCGTCGAAGTCGCAGCTCTCGCCGTCATGGCTCTTGGCCAGCAGCTCGCGCCAGATGGTCAGAAACTCGGTGGACAGGTCGTAGCGGTCCTCGTGGCTGAGGAAGAGGCCGTCGCCGTGCAGTTCCTCCGGGTCGCCGCCGGTGACCAGGTTGACCAGCAGGCGGCCGCCGGAGATGCGGTCCAGCGTGGCGGTCATGCGTGCGGTCTGCGAAGGCTGCATCAGGCCGGGGCGCAGGGCCACCAGGAACTTGAGCTGGCGCGTGCAGTCGATCAGGCTGGACGCGAGCACCCAGGAGTCCTCGCAGGAGCGGCCCGTGGGCAGCAGCACGCCTTCGTAGCCCAGGCTGTCGGCTGCGATGGCCACCTGCTTGAAGTAGTCGAAGGTGGCGGCGCGTGCGCCCTTGGTGGTGCCCAGGTAGCGGGAGTCGCCGTGGGTGGGAATGAACCAGAGGATCTTCATCTAGGGCTCCTGAAACGAGACGGGGAAGTCGTAAACGGGGAAGGCTCGCAGGCTCTTCCTGCATGTGTTGCGGGTCATGCGCCGGCGTTGCGGCTCGGCAGCCGCGCCCGGCGTCGGGGATCAGGCCTGGGGCTTCCAGACGATGTCGGCCACCTTGATCCGGCGCGGGATCAGCCCGAGCCGGAAGAAGCTGTCGGCCACGCGCTGCTGGTTCTCCACGATCGACGGCCACAGCGGCCGGGTCGGCGATGGCGGGCGGCGCTCGATGAAGCGGAACACGGTGGCCAGGCTCAGCCCGCTGAACTCGGAGACCAGCTGGGCCGATTCCTTGCGGTGACCCTGCACGTAGGCGTCGGCCTCGGTCAGTGCCTGCAGCAGGCCCAGCACCGTGGCGGGATGGCGCTCCACCAGCTGGCGCGAGGCCAGGTAGAAGGAGTTGTTGCCCGACAGGCCCACGCCGTTGTGCAGCACGCGTGGCCTGGCATCCAGCTCGGCGGCGGCGTAATACGGATCCCAGATCGCCCAGGCATCGACGCTGTCGCGCTCGAAGGCTGCACGGGCGTCGGCCGGCGGCAGGTAGACGGCGGTGATGTCGGACCACTCCAGCCGGGCTTCCTCCAGCGCACGCACCAGCAGGAAATGGGCGCTGGAGCCCTTCTGGACCGCGACCTTGCGGCCCTTGAGGTCGGCCAGCACGCGGATGCTGCTGTCCGGCTTGACCAGGATGGCGGAGCTCTGCGGCTTGGGCGGCTCGGCGCCGACGTAGAACAGGTCCTTTTCCGCCGCCTGGGCGAACACCGGCGGCGAGTCGCCGGTCAGCCCGAACTCCAGCGCGCCGACGGACAGCGCCTCCAGCAGCTGCGGGCCCGCCGGGAACTCGAGCCAGCTGACCTTGCTGTCGGGGAAGCGCTTCTCCAGCGCGCCCTGCTGCTTGAGGATGACCAGGTTGACGGCAGCCTTCTGGAAGCCGATGCGCAACTGGGCCGGTGCGGGCCCGGCCTTGGCGGCGGCGCGCGCCGGCAGGGCCCAGGCCGCGCCCAGCGCCAGGCAGCCCAGCACCAGGGCACGGCGCCGCGCCTGATCTTTCGGATCGATAGCCATCTCAGCCGCGCCCACTCACTTGATGCCGGCCGGCAGCGCGTCGGCCACCTTGATCGACTTCGGGATCAGCTTGAGCTGGAAGAAGGCGTCGGCGATCTTCTGCTGCTCGCCGGCCACCGTCAGGTTGATGGGCCTGATGCCGTAGGAGAAGCGGTCGGCGGCCAGACGGGTGATCTCCAGGTTCAAGCCGATCTGAGGCGACAGCAGCTCCGCGACCGCGGCACCGTTGTTGGCGGACCAGACGTCCAGCTTGCCCAGCTCCTCGATGATCGCGGCGATGATCTTCGGGTTCTTGTCGGCGTAGGCGCGCGAGGCCAGGTAGAACTGGTGGTTGGACACCAGGCCCTTGCCGTCGGCCAGCACGCGGGCGCCGAGCTGCTTTTCGGCCGCGGCCAGGAAGGGATCCCAGATCACCCAGGCGTCCACGCGGCCGCTCTCGAAGGCGGCGCGGGCGTCGGCCGGCGGCAGGTAGACGACCTGGATGTCGGCATAGGCGACGCCGGCCTTCTCCAGTGCCTTGACCAGCAGGTAGTGGACGTTGGAGCCCTTGTTCAGCGCGACCTTCTTGCCCTTGAGATCGGCCACCGACCTGATGGTGGAGGCCTTGGGCACGACGATGGCCTCGGCCGACGGGGCCGGCGGCTGGTTGGCGACGTAGACCAGGTCCGCGCCGGCGGCCTGGGCGAAGATCGGGGGGGCCTCGCCCACGGTGCCGAAGTCGATCGAGCCGACGTTCAGGCCCTCCAGCAGCTGCGGGCCGGCCGGGAACTCGGTCCACTTCACGTCCACGCCCAGCGTGGCCAGGCGCTTCTCCAGGTCACCCTTGGCCTTGAGCACGGTCAGCGTGCCGTACTTCTGGAAGCCGATGCGCAGCGTGGCGTTCTCGGCATGGGCGGCGGGCGCGGCGAGCAGGGCGCCGGCCAGTGCGGCGGCGGCGAAGCGGAGGAAGGCGGCTCGTCTGATCATGGTTGTTCGGTCGTCGTCGTGTGGGTTGCGAAAGGCTGCTCGGGCTGCTTGCCAAAGCGCGTGGTGACGATAGGCAGCAGCCCTTGCACGAACAACGAATGTTTGCGGCGTTGCTTGCTCCGCGAGCGCATACGGCGCAAACCGCATAAACAACTGCGTGAAATGCCTGTATGGTGTGGGCGGGCGCCGCCCGACGTGGCAGTTCGGGCGGCGCTTGTCTCTCCCTACAATCGCGCTCCTCGCCCGATACACCGCCCACAACCGGAGTCCGCTCATGGCCGCAGCACGCTCATCGCAAACGCGCAACGACGCAGACGAGGCGCCCGAAGCCGCCGACAAGCCGCAAGCGGCGGCACCCGGCACGGGCCCGCGCCTGCTCAAGAAGTACCCCAACCGCCGGCTCTACGACAGCCGCAGCAGCAGCTACATCACGCTGGCCGACGTCAAGCGCATGGTGCTGGCCTGCGAGGATTTCCTCGTCATCGACGCCAAGAGCACCGAGGACATCACACGCAGCATCCTGCTGCAGATCATCCTTGAGGAAGAAAGCGGCGGCGTGCCCACCTTCTCCAAGACGATGCTGGCCAACATCATCCGGTTCTACGGCCACTCGATGCAGGGCCTGATGGGCAGCTACCTGGAGAAGAACCTGCTGGCCTTCGTCGACATGCAGAACAAGTTCACCCAGCAGACGGCCGAGCTGGCCGGCGGCAAGGCCTTCGGTCCCGAGGTGTGGACCCAGTTCATGCAGGCGCCGTGGATGCAGGGCCTGATGGGCAACTACGTCGAGCAGTCGCGCAACATCTTCCAGCAGATGCAGGAGCAGATGCAGAAGCAGGCGCAGAGCCTCTTCCCCTTCGGCCCGGGGGCCGAGAACAAGGACAAGTGATCCGGCGCACCGGCTTGCGGGCCGGATGCAGGACGCCCGCCGCCGGCGGGCGTTTTCGTTTCCGCCTCAGGCTTTGCTGGCCCTGCCCGCCTTGCCCACCTTGCCCGCGGGCGCGCGCAGCAGCGGCCCGAGCACGCTCCAGACGTTGTCCAGCAGCCGGGGCTGGGCCTCTTCCTTCGGATGGATGCGGTCGGCCTGGAACCAGCGCACCGGGTCGGGGTCGTCGGCCACGCCCTTGAGCAGGAAGGGCACCAGCGGCGACCCCGTCTGCTGCGCGACGCCGGTGAAGATGGCGGCGAACTCCTCGGTGTACTTGCGCCCGTAGTTGGGAGGCACCTGGATGCCCACCAGCAGCGCGCGTGCACCGGCCTGCCTGGCGGCCTCGACGATGGCCTGCAGGTTGGCCGCGCTCTCCTTCAGCGGCAGGCCACGCAGCGCATCGTTGGCGCCGAGCTCGACGATCAGCAGGGTGGGCTTGTGGGTGGCCAGCAAGGGGGCCAGGCGCGCGCGGCCGCCGGAGGTGGTGTCGCCGCTGATGCTGGCGTTGACGACGTCGGCAGGGATCTTCTCGGCGGCCAGCTTCTGCTCCAGCAGCTTGACCCAACCCGTGCCGCGCTTGAGGCCGTATTCCGCCGACAGGCTGTCGCCCAGCACCAGGATGCGCTGGGGTGGCGGTGTGGCGGCCGATGCACGGCGCGGCCTCAGGGTCAACCCGGCGGCTGCGGCCAGGGCCAGGGCCTGCGCGATAAAGTCCCGGCGCCTGAAGGCATCAGGGGCGTGGGCCCCGGCGCGGCAAAAGGATGGCGACGGTCTGTTCATGAGCGAATTCATTCTCGAGATTGCCGGTGTCGGCAAGCAGGTCCAGGATTCCAGCGGCACGCTGACGATACTTCAGGGCATCAACTTCTCGCTGCCGGCCCGGCAATCGGCAGCCATCGTCGGTGCCTCGGGGTCGGGCAAGAGCACGCTGCTGTCCATCATGGCGGCGCTGGACGCGCCCACCGAAGGCACGGTCCGGCTGGCCGGCCAGGATCTCTTCGTGCTGGACGAGGACGCGCGCGCGGCCTGGCGTGCCCGGCATGTCGGCTTCGTCTTCCAGAGCTTCCAGCTGCTGGGCCACCTCAGCGCGCTGGAGAACGTGATGCTGCCGCTGGAGCTGCGCGGCGAGGCCCAGGCCCGCGAGCGGGCGGTGGCGATGCTGGAGCGCGTCGGGCTGGCCTCGCGCCTGAACCACACGCCGCGCCAGCTGTCCGGCGGCGAGCAGCAGCGCGTGGCCCTGGCCCGCGCCTTCGTTGTCCATCCGGCCGTGCTGATGGCCGACGAGCCCACGGGCAGCCTGGACGCGGCCACCGGCGACAAGGTGATGGAGCTGATGTTCGAGCTCAACCGCGAGCAGGGCACGACCCTGGTGCTGATCACCCACGACCGCGGCATCGCGGCGCGCTGCGAGCGGCAGATCCGCCTGGAGGCAGGGCGGCTGACGGGCGACTCCGCAGTTAGCATCGCCGAATGAGCCTCAAAGTCCTGTTTGGTTTCCACGCCGTCACGGTGCGGCTGAAGACCGCACCACAAAGCATCCGCGAACTGCACGTCGACGCTGCCCGGCGCGATCAACGCATGCGCCAGTTCCTCGAACGCGCCCAGGAGGCGGGGGTCAAGCTCGTGGAGAGCGACGACGAGCGCCTGCAGCGCCTGACGGGCACCCACCGCCACCAGGGCGTGGTGGCGCGCGTCGATCCGGTCGCCCAGGCGAAGTCACTGGATGACCTGCTGGACGCCGTCGAAGGGCCGCCGCTGCTGCTGGTGCTCGACGGCGTGACCGACCCGCACAACCTGGGCGCCTGCCTGCGCGTGGCCGACGGGGCCGGCGTACACGCGGTGATCGCACCCAAGGACCATGCCGTGGGCATCAATGCCACGGTGGCCAAGGTGGCCAGCGGCGCGGCGGAGACGATTCCCTACTTCATGGTCACGAACCTGGCGCGCACGCTGGGCGAGTTGAAGGAGCGCGACATCCGCATCGTCGGCCTGGCAGAGGAGGCGCCGGCTTCGCTCTACGAAGCCGACCTGCGCGGTCCCACCGCGCTGGTGATGGGCGCCGAGGGCCCCGGCATGCGCCAGCTGACGAAGAAGAACTGCGACGAGTTGGTGCGCCTGCCCATGCAGGGCGCGGTGGAGAGCCTGAACGTGTCCGTGGCCAGCGGCATCTGCCTGTACGAGGCGGTGCGCCAGCGCGGCGGCTGAAGCCCGTCAGGCCGCCTGCGCGCAGGGCTGGAGCGTGTGCTGGCGCCGCCATGCGGCCCAGCTGACCAGCCAGGCCAGGACGAGCCAGCCCAGGCCGGCCCAATGCAGCGGCCCGTATCCATGGGCCGCCAGCAACGCGCCGCCGCCCGCCGCCCCGATCGCATGGCCCAGGTAGATGGCTGACGTGTTGAGCGCCATCAGCGCCGGCGCCAGGGCAGGGGCCAGGCCGCCCAGGCGCGCCTGCTGCGCCGAGTTGGTCGCGAAGCCGCCCAGTGCCCAGGGCAGGATGGCCAGCAGCATGGTCCCGGTGCCGCCGGCCAGCGGCCACAGCAGCTGGCCCAATATGACCAGCGCAATGGAGATCGACACCGCACGCGCCGGCCCCACCTTGTCCACCTTCCGGTTGAGCACCACGTTGCCGAGCAGCCCGAAGGCGCCGATCCAGCCGAAGATCAGGCTCATCTGTTCCGGGCTGGCGTGCAGCACCTGGCTGAAATAGGGCGCGCTGTAGGCCATCACCGTGTACTGGCCCGAGCTCTGCAACGCGGTGACCAGCACGATGCCCATCAGCACCGGCTGCGTCAGCACGCCCTTCCAGGCGCGCAGCGACAGGGCGGGCGGGCGCACGCCGTCGGGTACGGCGCGCCAGACCCACACGGCGGCGAGCGCCGAGGCGGCCGCCACGCAGCCCATGGCCGTGCGCCAGCCCAGATGGGCGCTGATCCAGGCCGCCAGCGGCATGCCGATCACCGAGGCCAGCGACCAGCCCATGAAGATGAAGGTGATGGTCCGCCCGCGCTCCTGCGGCCGGGCCAGGAAGCCGGCCGTGGCCGCAGCCTGCGGCGTGAAGACGGCAGCCGACAGCACGGTCAGCGCGCGTATCGGCAGCAGGGCCGTGTAGTGGGGTGCCAGGGCCGACAGGCCGTGGCCCAGCGCGTACCAGACC
>SCTQ01000331.1 GCA_004322345.1 Aquabacterium sp.
AAACCGATCCGCCCAAGGAAAAACACCGCCCAATCGGGCGGTGTCATGAGACGGCAAATCCTCAGCGCCTCACTTGAGCGCCTTGAACCTCACCCGCTTCGGCCGTGCCCCATCCTCACCCAGCCGCTTCTTCTTGTCCGCCTCGTATTCCTGGTAGTTGCCGTCGAAGAAGAACCACTGCGAGTCCCCTTCGCACGCCAGGATGTGCGTCGCAATGCGGTCCAGGAACCAGCGGTCGTGGCTGATGACCATCACCGAGCCGGCGAACTCCAGCAGCGCTTCTTCAAGCGCACGCAGCGTTTCCACGTCCAGGTCGTTGGACGGTTCGTCCAGCATCAGCACGTTGCCGCCTTGCGCCAGCGTCTTGGCCAGGTGCAGGCGGCCGCGTTCGCCGCCGGAGAGGCTGCCGACCTGCTTCTGCTGGTCGTTGCCCTTGAAGTTGAAGCGGCCGATGTAGGCGCGCGAGGGCATCACGAACTTGCCGACGATGATGTTGTCCAGGCCGCCGGAGACGTCTTCCCACACGGTCTTGTCGTTGGCCAGGCTCTGGCGGCTCTGGTCGACGAAGGCCAGCTGCGCGGTCTTGCCGATGGCCACCTCGCCGCTGTCGGGCTTTTCCACGCCCTGGATCATGCGGAACAGCGTGGACTTGCCGGCGCCGTTGGGGCCGATGATGCCGACGATGGCGCCGGCGGGCACCTTGAAGCTCAGGTTGTCGATCAGCAGGCGGTCGCCGAAGCTCTTGCTCACGCCCTTGAACTCGATCACCTCATTGCCCAGGCGCTCGGCCACGGGGATGAAGATCTCGTTCGTCTCGTTGCGCTTCTGGTATTCGACGTCGCTCAGTTCCTCGAAGCGGGCCAGGCGCGCCTTGCTCTTGGCCTGGCGGCCCTTGGCGTTCTTGCGCACCCACTCCAGTTCCTGCTTCATCGCCTTCATGCGGGCGTCTTCGCTCTTTTGCTCCTGCTCCAGGCGCTTTTCCTTCTGGTCCAGCCAGTCGGAGTAGTTGCCCTTCCAGGGGATGCCGTGGCCGCGGTCCAGCTCCAGGATCCATTCGGCGGCGTTGTCCAGGAAGTAGCGATCGTGGGTGATGGCCACCACGGTGCCGCTGAAACGCTTGAGGAACTGCTCCAGCCAGTCCACGGATTCGGCGTCCAAGTGGTTGGTGGGTTCGTCCAGCAGCAGCATGTCGGGCTTGGACAGCAGCAGGCGGCACAGCGCCACGCGGCGCTTCTCGCCGCCGGACAGGTTGCCGATGATGGCTTCCCAGGGCGGCAGGCGCAGCGCGTCGGCGGCCAGCTCCAACTGCAGGTCGGTGTTCTCGGAGCCGGAGGCGGCGATGATGGCTTCCAGCTCGGCCTGCTCGGCGGCCAGGGCGTCGAAGTCGGCGTCGGGCTCGGCATAGGCGGCGTAGACCTCGTCCAGCCGCTTCTTGGCAGCCAGCGCGCCGCCGATGCCTTCTTCCACCGCCTCGCGCACGGTCTGCTCGGGCTTGATCTGGGGCTCCTGGGGCAGGTAGCCGATCTTGATGCCGGGCATCGGGACGGCTTCGCCCTCGATGTCCTTGTCCACGCCGGCCATGATCTTCAGGAGGGTGGACTTGCCGGAGCCGTTGAGGCCCAGCACGCCGATCTTGGCGCCGGGGAAGAAGGACAGCGAGATGTCCTTGAGGATCTGCCGCTTGGGAGGAACGATCTTCCCTACGCGGTTCATCGTAAAAACGTACTGGGCCATGGTGTGCTCGGGGGTTCCGGCCTGCGTCGCGCAGGCGGTTTTCAGACTTGCAAGAGCGAAAGCTTAACCGCCCGGCGTCGGCGGGCCGGTTTTCCACCTGCCCGGCCAGGGCCGGGAGGCGGATTCAGGGCAGCGTGATGTTGATCCAGGCGGTGCGCGGCGGCAGCTTGATGACGTCCGTGTAGCCGGCCATGGCCTCCTTGGCCTGCCCGCCCAGCGACCAGCGCAGCCCGATGAAGGCGGCCAGCCCCAACAGGGCGAAGACGCTGGCCAGCACCCACATGGGAACCTGGTGCTTCAGCGCGTGCACGATGCGTTCGGGCGGCGCCCAGTGCGGCGCGAAGGGCGCGCGCCGGCCCTTGAGGTGCACGATCTCGTCGCCCAGGCGGGCGGTCAGCCAGGCCAGCTTCTCGCTGCCTTCCAGCAGGTAGCGGCCCTGGAAGCCCAGCAGCAGGCAGAGGTGGTAGACCTCCAGCACCTGCACGCGCGCGGCACCTGCGCCGCGGATGTCTTCCAGCCGGGTGAAGAACTGCTCGCCGGCGAGCTGCTCGCCGAAGAACTGCAGCTGCAGCGGATAACGCTCCCAGTCGTCGCGCAGCCTGGGCACCGAGCGCAGCACGATCTCGTCGACCAGCGCGCAGAAGGCGAACTTGGCCTCGTGCACGTCGTCGGCGCCCAGCTGCAGCCTCAGCCCGGCGCGCTCCAGGTCCAGCAGGAAAGACTGGATGCGCTCGCGGAAGGTGGCCGCGTCGGACGGCAGGTGGCGGTTCTTCAGCAGGAAGACCATGTAGAAGCCGTCGTACATCAGGTCCAGCAGCGCGGCGGGCGGCTGCTGCGCGGCGCTTGCGGCCGGGGAAGGCGCAGGCGGCTCGGCGATCACGGTGTCGGCGAAGAGGGTCGGGGCCTTGCTCATGTCGGTCGTGCTCGCGGGTTCAGGGGTTGACCGCGATCAGCTCGAGGCCCAGGTCCGGCAGGCCGGCGGGTGCATAGACGCACACGCTCTGGGCCTGCAGCATGCGTTCGTACAGCGCGCCGCGCGGCTCCAGGCTGAAGTAATAGGCGCCGGGCCGCACGGGAATGGCCGCGGGCACCTGCTGCGAGGCGACCAGCTTGATGCCGGGCATGGCCGACAGCACCAGCTTGTCCACGTCGTCGGGCGCACCGATCTTCACGCGCAGCGGCACCACCTCCACCAGCTCGGCCGGCGGCAGCGCCGCGCTCACGCCCAGGTAGAGCGCGGTGCCCGCGTGCACCTGGTCGGCCTCCAGGCGGCCGGTGTGGAAGGAGGGCTTGGCCTCGGTCAGCGTGATCGAGAAGTAGCGCGTGGAGATCACGGTCTCCAGCAGCTCGCGCACGATGTGGTCCAGGCGCGCGAAGGCGGTGCCGGGGTCGCGATGCTCGTAGGCCGGCAGGTCGGCCAGCGTGAAGGTCTTGGAGAAGGTCATCAGCGCGCCGGCCAGGCGCAGCAGTTCCTCGAACAGGCGCTCGGGGTGCAGGCCGGGGTGGCGCAGCAGGTGGGTCAGCGCGGCATAGGACGAGCCGACGGTGTGCAGCAGCCAGAAAGAGGCCACGTCGCCGGAGCGGAACTCGACGATGTTCTTCGCCGGCTCACGCTGCATGCCCATCAGCGCGTCGGCCTTGGCCTGCAGCACGTCCATCAGCCGGCGCAGGCCCAGCACCAGCTGCGCGGAACTGGCGATGGTCACGCCCGGCGGCACGAAGCGCGCATCCAGTTCGAAGGCGCCGGTGGTGCTGCGGCGGATGCGCAGGCAGGGCAGGTGGGACAGGTGCTCGTGCGGCTGCGACGAGGCCACCAGCCGCACGGACTTGCGCAGCGTGCAGACCTCGGCCGAGGCCGCGCGCGTGAACCAGTCGGCCGCGGGTTCGTGGTGCTGGTGGTAGCGCATCGCCAGGCCGGCCTCCTCGGCGTTGCCGCCCTGGTTGCCGCCGTTGGCCTTCAGCGGCGCCATCGCCAGATGGAAGACCAGCTCTCCGGCGTCGGCCATCTCGGGCGAGGCGTCCAGCTGCAGCGGCGGCGGCAGCTCGTCCTCGAAGGGTGCGTTGTAGATCTCGCCGTCGGGGAAGATGGCCTGCACCTCGACCAGCCGCAGCTGCCCGGCGGACAGCGCGTCGGTGTCGACCTTCAGGCCGCGCAGGCCCCATGCATAGGGGTGCAGCGCGCGGCTCGTTTGCACCAGGCGCCATTCGTGGTACGCGTCCTGGCGCTGGAAGTGCTGCGGGCGCAGGAAGAGGCCTTCGCCCCAGAGCGGTTTGGAGGATGGAATCACGTCTGTCTTTCCCTGGTCTTCGTTCGTTGTGTGCTTGCCGGTGCCTGCCTGCGCGGCCTGCTACGAGGCCGGCTCGGGGCAGGGCCCCAGCCCGTTCTTGTAGGCCGTTGCCGCCGGGCCCATGGGCTCGCCGCGGCTGACGCTGAGCGCGCAGGCGTGCGCGGCCACGGTGATGCCGGACAGCTGCGCCGCCGGCGTGTCGAACAGCAGCTTCCAGCGCTGCGGCGAGGGCCGCACGTAGAGCGCGACGACGCCGACATAGGGCGCCTCGCGCGTGACCTTCTCCAGCGTGTCCACCACCTGGCCGGGCACCAGCTGGATCTCACGCAGCTCCACCAGGTCCTCGCCCAGGCGCTCCTTCTCCGCGGCCGGATCGCCGAACACGCTGTAGGGTGCGTTGAGGAAGGCTTCCGCGTTGCGCAGCTTGTAGACGCGCAGCACCAGCGCCAGCGAATGGCCTTCGCCGTCGATGTTCAGCGAGGGGCTGGCCTGGATGCGCAGCGGGATGCGCCACACCGGCAGCGAGGCCTCGGGGATCGCGACCTCGGGCGTCTTCAGGCCGGTGAACTCCAGCGTCTTGTCGCGTGCGACGGTGGCGGTCTTCACGACGTTGGCCGCGGTCTCGCAACCCGTGAGCGCGCAGGCGCACGCACCGCTGGCCAGCGCCGCGACAAGCGCGGCATGCCCGCGTTTGAATCGTGCGGTGGAGGGCGGTCGCGCATACATGAAGGAGGGGGTCCCGAAGTGCAGGCGTTGATGAAGCGGCAGCGCGCAGGTGCGTCGTGGGCGCTGCTGCAAAACGAGGCTGCGGCGGCGCGAGCGCGCGCAGTGTATCGGCGCGTTGCGCGTGCTCGTCGACTGCTCCATCCCCTCTGATGAAGGGCCGAAACGAAGCAGGTGTAACGCCTTGTTTGGCCCACACCTTCGGGGGACAGGCGCGCGTTTGAGTTGAGCTTTAATGCGCTCCGCATCGGACGGCCTCGCTGCCGTCCATGACACATAAACATTCAGGCAGGAGCAGGACTTTGCGTCTCATCGCGTATGCGATCGCAGTCGCGGCGTTGGCCGCGTGCGCGTCGAATTCCAAGGACCAGGCCGCGGCCAGCGCGAGTGATCTCGCGGCCTCGCTGGAACAGGCGCAAGCCGCGCGCCAGGCCGGTGATCTCCCGCGCGCCACCACGCTGCTGCGCGACGCCGCCAAGTCCCATCCCACCGACAAGCAACCCTGGCTGCGCCTGGCCCAGCTGCAGTTCGACAACCGCGACTACAACCAGGCGGTGTCCGCCGCGCAGGAGGCCCTGCAACGCGACGCCGCGGACCAGACCGCGCTGAGCATCGTCGCCGTCAGCGGCCTGCGCCTGGCCTCGCAATCGCTGCAGCAGCTGCGCCGCGCTAATGCATCGGTGCAGGCCGGCGTGTCGACGCGCGCCGAGGCCGAGGCCCTGACCCACACCATCCGCGAGGCACTGGGCGAGAACGTCCTCGTGCCCGCTTCCGCCACGGCCGCATCGGCCACGGCCTCAGCACCCGCACCGGCGCCGCGCCCGCGCAGGCGCGTGACCGCAGCGGCCGATGCATCGCCTGCCGGGGCCACGCCCGCCGTCGCGGCACCTGGTTCCGCGCCCGCTGCCAGGCCGGCCGCGGACAAGCCTGCCGCCGCAGCCCGCGGCGGCAACCCCTTCACGATTCTTCAGTAGCCCCGTCAGCCAAGCGCAAGGAGACCCCCACCATGGCCAAGAGAGACAGCGTCCAGAAACGGCTCGAGAAGGTCCGCCCGCCGCGGGTGCAGCTGACCTACGACGTCGAGATCGGCGACGCGATCGAGCAGAAGGAACTGCCCTTCGTCGTTGGCGTGCTCGGCGACTTCTCAGGCGAGCAGAACCCCGACAAGCCGCTGGCCAAGCTGAAGGAGCGCAAGTTCGTCAACGTCGACCTCGACAACTTCGACGAGGTGCTGGCCGGCGTCGCGCCGCGCGCCAGCTACCGTGTGAAGAACGAGCTCACGCCCGAAGGCGGCGAGTTCGCCGTCAACCTCGAGTTCAAGCAGTTGGACGACTTCCGCCCCGAGACCGTGGTGCAGCAGGTCGAGCCCCTGCGCCGCCTGCTGGAGGCGCGCGGCAAGCTCTCCGACCTGCGCAACAAGCTGGCCGGCAACGACAGGCTCGAAGACCTCCTTGCCGAGGTCCTGAACAACACCGAACAGCTGCAGCAGCTCGGTGCCGAGGCACAACAGTCCGGCAAGGTGGAGTGAGACCATGAGCGCCCAACTGCAACCGCAATCTGCCGCCCCCATCACGCCGGACGGCCCCAGCCTGCTCGACCGGATCGTCGAGAACAGCAAGGTCGCCAAGAGCGAGACCGAACACGCCCGCGCCCGCGACATCATCTCGGAGCTGGTGCGCGAGGTAATGGACGGCACCATCGTCGTCTCCGACAACCTGGCCGCCCGCCTCGATGCACGCGTGGCCGAGCTGGACCGCCTGATCTCCGCCCAACTCTCCGAGGTCATGCACGCCCCGGCCTTCCAGAAGCTGGAGTCCACCTGGCGCGGCCTGAA
>SCTQ01000332.1 GCA_004322345.1 Aquabacterium sp.
CCCAAACAAGACAAATTACAGTTCGCACCCCTGGGACTACCCCCTGAGGGGTGTTCCCATGCGCCCGCCTTGCCCCCGCCATGTCCAAGCCTTCCGCTGACCCTTCCATGCCGTCCACCGGCACCCCCGAGGTGCTGGAGTGGACAGGTGCCAGCGGCCCGCTGCGCCTGAAGCTCTATCGCGGCGCGCCCGGGCGGCGCAGCGATGTGCTGGTGGTGATCTTCCCGCCCGGCGGTTTCGTCGTCGCCGACCTGGACGGCGCCGACGAATGCCTGCAGGTGATGGCCCAGACCTGCCGCGTCAACGTGCTCGCCCCGAGCTACGCCGTGGCGCCCGAGCACCCCTTCCCCGCCGCGGTGGAAGACGCACATGCCGTGCTGACCCAGGCCGTGCGCCAGCGCGCCAAGCTGGGCTGGTGGGGCACGCATCTCTTCGTCGGCGGCGTCGAGGCAGGCGGCAACCTGGCCGCGGTCTCCGCCCTGGTCTGCCGCGACCGCCAGGGGCCCAAGCTCGCCGGCCAGATCCTGATCATGCCGATGCTGGACGCCAGCCTGCACTCGGACTCCATGCGCCACGCGGCGGACACACCCAACACCGGCGCCGTCGTGCAGGCCGTCGAACACGGCTACCGCAGCTACCTGCCGCGCCCGGCCGACCGGCTGCACCCCTACGCGAGCCCGCTGCAGTCCACCCGCCTGGCCGGCCTGCCTCCGGCATTGGTGATGCATGCGCAAGGTGATCCGCTGTCCGACGAGGCCCGTGCCTACGCCGACAAGCTGGAAGCCGCCGGCGTGTCCGTGCAGCGCGCGTCCCTGCCGCCGTGGCAGGTGGACGACCGCTGCGCCGCGACGCCGGACGACCCCTGCATGTCGGCGCTGGCCTTCTTCCTCGCGCCCTATGTGGACACCACGGTCGTGGCGCGCAGCCCGGCGCAGGCCAACGACTCCCACCTGTCTTCTTCCCCTTCATCTCTTCATTCCAGGAAACGGAGCCACTCATGAACACCGACAACCTGAAGCCTGCGCAGG
Source organism: Aquabacterium sp. (assembly GCA_004322345.1). GTDB lineage: Bacteria > Pseudomonadota > Gammaproteobacteria > Burkholderiales > Burkholderiaceae_C > Aquabacterium. The sequence goes on from SCTQ01000332.1 coordinate 1,029, forward strand.
GCTCCCGTTACCGCAGCTTCGCCGCACTGGCCCTGGCGGCCGCGTCGGCGATGGCCGTCTCCACGCTCAGCGGATGCGGCAAGGAACAGGAGGCGCATGCCGCCCCGGCAGCCGGCGCGCCCCAGGGTGCCCCGGTCAGCGTGGCCGAGGTCATCTCGCGCGTGGTGACCGAGGAGCGCGAGTTCTCCGGCCGCATCGAGTCCATCGACCACGCCGAGCTGCGCCCGCGCGTCTCGGGCTATGTGGACAGCATCCGCTTCAAGGCCGGCTCGCTGGTCAAGAAGGGCGACGTGCTCTTCGTCATCGACCCGCGCCCCTACGCGGCCGAGGTCACCCGCGGCGAGGCCGCCGCCGCCTCGTCCAGGTCCAAGGTCGCGCTGGCCAAGACCGAGCTGGAGCGCTCCAGGCGCCTGCTGGCCGACAACGCCATCGCCCAGCGCGACTACGACGAGCGGGCCGCCAGCCTGCGCCAGCTCGAGGCCGCCGCGCGCTCCGACGAAGCCGCCCTGCTGACCGCCCGCCTGAACCTGGACTGGACCAGCGTGCGCGCGCCCTTCAACGGCCGCGTCGGCAAGGCCGAGGTGACCGTCGGCAACCTGGTGGACGCCAGCCGCGTGCTGACCACCGTGGTCTCCGCCAATCCGATGTACGTCAGCTTCAACGGCGACGAGTCCACCTACCTGCAGGTCGGCAAGATCGCACGCACCAACCCGGGCGCGGTGAAGGTGAAGGTGGGCCTGGCCAACGAGCAGGGCTTCCCGCACGAGGGCAAGCTGGAGTTCGTCGACAACACCGTGGACCCGGCCGCCGGCAGCGTGCGCATGCGCGCGGTCATCGACAACGGCGACGGCCTGCTGACCCCGGGGCTCTACGCCCGCGTGCAGGTGGGCACCGTGTCGCAGGCCGGCACGCCGTCCGTGCTGGTGGCCGAGAAGGCCATCGGCACCGACCAGAGCCGCAAGTTCGTCTTCGTCGTCGGTGCCAACAACCAGGCCGAGTACCGGCCCATCCAGCTCGGTGCCCAGTTGGGCGCGCTGCGCGTGGTCAATGG